>NZ_CP085840.1:3107373-3418110 GCF_020715685.1 Dermatobacter hominis | reverse complement strand
CCGCCGGTCACGGCGTCGCGGACCCGCAGCGACGGGTCCAGGTCGCGGCCTCGCTGGTCGTAGTAGCCGATGCGGGCCGTCGTGCCGACCTCGCGCCGGCCCTCCTCGGGCTCGATGCGGCCGGCGACGATGTCGAGCAACGTCGACTTGCCGGCCCCGTTCGGCCCGACGATGCCCAGCCGCTCCCGAGGGTCCAGCAGGAGGTCGAGGTGCTCGAACAGCGCAGGGCCGTCGTCGAAGCGGTGGCCGACGTCGTGCAGCTCCACGACCCGGTCGCCCAGCCGGGGCGTCCCCGCGTGCAGCGGCAGCTCGCCCGGGCGCGCCGCCGCCTGCGGCCGGCCCTCGACGATCCGCGTGGCCGCCTCGATCCGCGCCTTCGGCTTCGACGTCCGGGCCGGCGCGCCGCGCCGCAGCCAGGCCAGCTCGGACCGGGCCAGGTTCCGGCGCTTGTCCTCCTCGCGAGCCGCGAGCTCCTCCCGCCGGGCCCGGCCCTCGAGGTAGGCGTCGTAGCCGCCGTGGTGAAGGAAGCCCCGCCCGCGATCGAGCTCGAGGACGTCGGTCGTGATGCGGTCGAGGAAGTGGCGGTCGTGCGTCACGAGCAGGAGGCCGCCGGTGTGCTCCGCGATCCGGTCCTCGAGCCAGGCGATCGCGTCGATGTCCAGGTGGTTCGTCGGCTCGTCGAGCACCAGGAGGTCGGCGGGCGTGACCAGCGCCCGGGCCAGCGCGACCCGCTTCGCCTGCCCGCCCGAGAGCGAGTCCACCTCGACGTCGAAGAGGTCGCCGATGCCGAGCCGGTCGGCCACCGACGCGGCCTCCCACCGCTCGGCTTCCTCGCTCCCGAACAGGTCGTCGCGCACGGTCGGGCCCCGGAGGGCCGGGTCCTGCCCGAGCACCGACGTCCGGACGTCGCGACCGCGGCGGACCGTGCCGGCCTCGGGCTCGACGGTGCCGGCCAGGATGCCGAGCAGCGTCGACTTGCCGCTCCCGTTCAACCCGACGACGCCCATCCGCTCACCCGTGGACAGGGTCACCGACACGTCGGCGAACAGCGGACGGCCGGGTCGGCTCGCGGCGACGCCCTCGGCGTCGAGCAGGATCACCCGGCGTTCCTACCGGAGCGGATCGACGAGGCGCCAGACCCAAGCAGTGGGTCGGCCCGTCGGGACCTCAGAAGCTGGTGGGCGGCGGGGGCGGCGGCACCGAGCCGGGGGGCGGCGGTGCGGCCGGGGCCGACGGCTCCTGCTCGGGTGCCGCGGCCGGGGCCTCGGGAGCGGCGGGCGGCGGCGGAGCCGCGGCGGCACCCGGAGGCGGCGGCGGGGCCGCGGCGGCGCCGGGAGGCGGGGGCGCCGACGCGGTCGCACCCGGCGGCGGGGGTGCCGACGCCGCGGCGCCCGGGGGCGGCGGTGCGGCCGAGGACATCGCGAAGTTCAGGGCCGTCTGGCCCTCGAGGCCCTGGATCGCGGTGATGGCCTCCTGGCGGAGGCGGTCCGCGTCGGCGGGCGGGCGGCCCGTCGCCTCGAGGTAGGCCAGCACGCCGAGGTCGCGGAAGTACGGATCGGCGTCCTTGGACGTCGGCCCGCCCGCCATCGCCTGATCGGCCTTCGCCATGGCCTGGTCGGCCAGGCCCTTCGCCTTGTCCAGGAATCCCATCGGTGCCTCCGTTCCGGGGCGGGCGGCACGACTGCTGCACGCGTCGCGCCCCGCCGTCGTGCCGGCCCAGCCTACCGACGCCTCGCGACGTCCCGGCGCGCCGGCCGAGCCGTCGTCGGACCACCCGAGCTGGGACGCCGCCCGCCCCGGCGGCACTAGCGTGCCGCGCCATGGACGACACGAACACGACCGACGCAGGACCGGTGACGGTCACCGTCACCGACGGCGTCGCCGTCATCGACCTCGACGACGGCAAGGCCAACGCCCTCGGCTTCGACGTGCTGGCGGGGCTCGACGCCGCGCTCGACCGGGCCGAGCAGGACGACGTCACCGCCGTGGTCCTGGTGGGCCGCGAGGGCAGGTTCTCGGCGGGCTTCGACCTGTCGGTGATGACCTCGGGCCCCGAGGGCGCACGGGACATGCTCGGCCGCGGCGCCGAGCTCGGCCTGCGCTTCTACATGTTCCCCAAGCCGGTCGTCTTCGCCGCCACCGGCCACGCGCTGGCCATGGGCGCCATCCTCCTGTGCTGCGCCGACGTGCGCATCGGCGCCGACGGCCCGTTCAAGATCGGCCTCAACGAGGTGGCGATCGGCATGCCGGTGCCCGGCTTCGCCGTCGGCATCTGCCAGGACCGACTGGCACTGCCGGCCTTCACCGCTGCCATCCAGCTCGCGAAGGTCCACAGCCCCGACGAGGCCCGGGCCGCAGGGTTCCTCGACGAGGTCGTCCCCGCCGACGAGGTTCGAGACCGTGCGATCGCCACGGCCGCCGAGCTCGGCAGCCGGCTGCACGCCGGCCCGTTCCGCACCACCCGCCGGACGGTGCGTGGCCACGTCGCCGAGCGGCTCTCCGCCGAGCTCGCCGAGGACCTGAAGCTCTTCGACGTCAGCGCCTGACGACGGCCCGACGGGCCCCGGACGCGGACGACGCCGGCGGGTGACCGCCGGCGTCGTCGCGTCGAGGGTGGACCGGGGCGCTCGGCCCGGTCCGCCGTCGGGTGGTCAGTAGTCGAAGTCGCTGCGGGGCTTGCCCACGCAGGGCTCGTCCTTGCAGACGTTGGTGATCGTGCCGTCGGGCTGGAAGAACGCCTTCTTCTGGGCGATCACCTCGGGCTGGCGGCGCGGCATCTCGTGCGGGTCCTCGCACTTGACGTCGGTCTCGGCCGCGGCGCCCTGGCACTGCGCCTGGTAGGCGGCGCTCATGATCGGCGTGATGTTGCCGAGCGGCGGCGCCAGCGTGCCGTCGTACCAGTAGTAGAGCGCCGAGCCCTCGAGCGGGAACTTCCGGATCGGGTCCAGGTTGTAGAAGAAGTCCGTCTGCGGCGTCGCCACGCCGAGCATCGGCTCGACGTCGTCGGGCAGCGTCGGCTGGTAGATCGGCAGGCGCAGCGTCCGAGCGATGTTGTCGGCGGTGATCGTCGCCACCTGGTGGTCGCCGAACGCCACCGTCATCAGCACCTCGTGCTTGGGGGTGCGGTCGTAGGCCCGGTCGGTCAGGTGCTGGACGTAGCCCGAGGTCTCGCCCCGGTCCCACAGCATCTGCAGCACGCCGAAGATGATCTGCTGCTCGAGGGCGTTCGGGTAGGCGCCCCGCATGATCGCGAAGTACTCGTCGAAGTCGACGCTCCGGTTGAGCAGCGTCGAGTAGTTCATGCCGCCGACGCCGAGCACGGCCTTGGTCCACTCGGTGGACACCGCGGTGACCGCACCGCCGACGATCGCACCCTGGCTGTTGCCGTCGTAGTACGCCTCGGCGTTGTTCAGCATGTTGGCGCCGGCGCTCGTCTGGAACTCGGGCGCCGCTCCCAGGCCCGCCTGGTTGGTGAGCAGCCGGGCGAGGAACATCGTGTTGAGCATCCCCTGCTGCAGGCGGTCGGGGATGGACGGGAACTTGTTGATGTCGCTCAGGGCTGCGGCGGCGTTGGCGACGTCGGCCTCGGCCATGCCGATCGTGTCGGTCGCGCAGTAGACGGCGTTGTTGGTCGCGGCGGTGTGCTGGACCTGCGAGCTCGCGGCCTCGTCGGCCGAGCCGAGGAGCCCGTGGCCGTAGACGACCGGGATCGCCTCACCGTTCTCGAGCCCCTTCTCGGGCAGCGAGCACGTGAAGTTGGCGGTGTACACGCCGTTCGAGATCGGCTGGCCGTTCAGCGGGCTGTACGTCATGCGCGACCCGGGGGCGCCGCCACCGTCGAGGTACAGCGGCACCTCGAACGTGCCACGGACGACCTTGCCGATGCCCTCGTCGAGGTCAGAGGTCTGCACCTCGTCGACCTTGTACGTCGGGGCGATGCCGGCGATCTTGCCGAAGGCGTCGTCGCGCATCGACAGGACCCGGCCGGCGAGCGACTCGGGCGACGCGACGGTGAAGGTCCACGCGAGGTACAGGCCCTGGCGGGCGACGCCGGCGGCGGCCATCTTCGGGAACGCGACGTTGAACTCGCGCTGGCGCTCCTCGATGCGGGGGTCGCCGGTGGCGTTGTTGTCCCGGATCGCCTGGAAGGTGATCGGCGCCGCGATCGGGGCGCCGTCGGCTCCGATCAGGTTGCGGAAGGCCACCGCGAACTGGTGGGTCTCGATCAGCGAGGCGGCGGGGCGGAGGATGAGCAGGCGGTCGGCGTCGCTCGTGGCCCGGGAGTCCATCTCGGCCCAGTGCGGCACGAGCTGGCCGGTGGTGAGGTCGACGATCGAGGTCGCCGACTGCTCCGTCGTCGAGAACTCGATGTCGCCCTCGGAGGGCAGCGCCGTCTTCGACGGGTCGAGGCCCGGCACGTAGGCGAGGATCGGCGTCGACGGGCTCCACCCGTCGTTCTGGTTCCACGCCGTCGGGTCGAGCGTGACGCCCTGGATGTTCGGCAGCTGGCCGGCGGGCAGGTTGATCCGCTTGTGGGTGCCGGTCGCGTCGTCGGTCCGGGTGTGGAAGTCGCTCGGGAACGGCAGCAGGCAGTTCTTGTCGCTCAGCACCTCGCAGCCCTGCGGGATCTGGGCGAGGGCGGCGTCGAGCCGTGCCTGGCGCTCGGGCGACAGCGGCGTCGGGGTGGGCGTGTCGGTCGAGATCTGCAGGGCCGCGGGGACCGTCGTGGTCGGGTTGCCCTTGTCGAGGTCGCCGCTGAACGCCGGCTTCGGCGTCTCGGCGTGCTGGCACCCGACGGCGACCACCGCGAGGGCGGCCAGCAGGGCGGTGAGGCGGAGTCGGACGGTCACAGCGTTCCTCTGTCTCGGCCGGTCATACCGCGGGCGACCATAGCCAACCGACGGCCCCGGCGGGAAAACGCCGCCCGCCCGGACGGACGGCTCGGACGGGGTGCCGTCGGCCCCGTCAGCGACGGCCGCAGACGGGCCACGCCCGCTTGCCCTGGAGCCGCAGCAACGCCAGCGCCCGGGCGTCCTGCTCGGCGGGCGGGGCGGCGGCCGGGTCGCCGCTGCCACCCACGCCGCGCCACGTCTCGACGCTGAACTGGTACGCGCCGCGGTAGCGGCCGGTGGAGCTGACGGCCGTGTAGTCACCGCCGGACTCGCACTGGCGGACCTTGGCGAGGAAGGCGGCCTCCTCGGCGGTCGGGCCGCCCCCCGGCACCGAGACGCCGAGGCCGGCGGCGCTCGAGCTCGACGGCGCCTTCGAGCGCGCAGCCGGGGCGGTCTTGGCGACGGCCGTCGCGCTCGCGGCCCGAGCCGCAGCGGTGGCCTGCTTGCGGCGGGCGACGGCGGCGTCGAGCGCCGAGCCCGCATCGCGCTCGAGGGCGGACGTCTGCACGACGTCGCTGCGGGCCTCGGCCTCCTCGGCGCGGAGCTGGTCGAGCTCGGCGGCCACGGCCTGCTGCTCGGGATCGTTCGCCGACTGCAGGACCTCGAACCGCTCGACGGCGTCGGTCACCTGGCTCGCCCCGCCCGAGACCATCCCGACGCGCCAGGCCACCACCGCGGCCTCCTCGGGGTCGAGCGACGCCTGCAGGAGCTGGGTCCGGCCGCCGTCGATGTACGCCGCGACGGCGAGCTCCCGCACCCGACGACGGGCGTCGGCGAGTTGGACGGTGGACGCCGTGTCGTCCTCTGCGAGCTGGGCGGTCCGCCGCTCGAGCTGGGCCCGGCGGGCGCTGACCTCGGCCAACCGCACCTCGGCGCGCTCGCGGTCGGCGGTCGCGGCGGCGACCGCCCGCTGCGCCTCGACCACCGGATCGGCGCCGGGCACCGACCCTGCGGGCACGGCACCGCCCACCAGGAGGGCGCCGACGGACATCGCGCCGATGACGGCGGCGACGGCCCGGCGGCTGCGCGCGGCGCGCGCCCCGGAGGTGGGGACCTCGTCAGCGGCGGCGCGTGCGTGTCGCGGGGTGGGGTCGGCGTCGGTCATGGGATCGGGGGGTGTGCAACGCCACGGTCCGTGTCGGAACGGTGACGAACGCCGCGCAGTCTGTCATCGGCACGTCACGACGGAAAGGCGTACGTCATCCGATCGGCACCCGCGCCGAGATACTGAACCGACGCAGCAACGAGCGTCGACCGCCACCCTCCGCGTCGGTCGGTGCGCGCGGGCCGGCCGCCGTGGCCGGACCGCGGTGCGTGGCGGTCAGCGACGGCGTCGGCGCAGCAGCAGGAGGAGCAGCACGACGACGAGCGCGGCCACCCCGGCGCCGACCAGGGCGACCGCCCGGTTGGCCGTCGGTTCGGCCGGCGGCTCGGCGACGGGCACGTCGGAGGTGCTCGCGGCGGGGACGGCGCGCAGGTGGCGCTCGCCGTCGGCCGGCTCGGGTGCGGCGCGCGCGGGCTCCGGTGCCTCGGCGGGCTCGGCCTCGTCGGCGGGCACGGGCTCGTCGGCCGGGACGACGTCGGTCGGCGCAGGCTCGTCGGCGGGCTCGGGCTCGTCGGCCGGGACGACGTCGGTCGGCGCAGGCTCGTCGGCGGGCTCGGGCTCGTCGACGGGCACGACATCGGTCGGCGCGGGTTCCGGCTCGTCGGCGGGCGCAGGTCCCGGTCCCTCGGCGGGCTCGGGTCCCTCTGCGGGCGCTGCGTCGGTCGGTGCCGGTCCGGCGTCGGGCCGTGTCTCGGGTGCGGCCGAGGCCTCGGGTGCGGCCGGGGCCTCGGGCTCCGGGTCGAGCAGGGCCTCGACCGGCGCGGGCTCGTCGCCGTCGGCGGTGGGGCGCGGTCGCTTGGGGTCGTAACCGGCCATCAGTGCTCCAGCGGCGCAGCCGCGGTCCCGACGGCGGCCGACAGGTCGATGTGGGGCTGCGGGAGGTCCGCCACCGCCGGTGCGGATCGATCGCCGTCGAGCGCCCGGGACAGCGCCGCGAACTGGTCGCCGGCCTCCGAGGCGCCGTCGCGGCGGAGGAGGTGGATCGGCTGGGACTGCGCGGCCGCCTCGGTGAGCGCGGCGCGCATGGTGATCGGCGGGTCGAGCAGCAGGTCGCCGTGGGTCTCCTGCAGCTGCTGGTACCAGTACCCGGCGTCACGGGTGCGGCCGAGGCGGTTCACGACGATGCCGGCGACCTCGGGCCGACCGTGCTGGCGCTCCGCGATCCGCCGGACGTTGCGCAGGATCTGCTCGACCCCGTCCAGGCTCCACGCCGCCGGCTCGGCGACGATCAGCACGCGGTCCGCGGCGAACAGCGCGTTGACCGTGAGCAGGCCGAGCGACGGCGGGCAGTCGACGATCACGTCGTCGTAGCGGTCGGCGACGCCGGCGAGCGCGACCTCGAGCCGATCCTGCGCGCCGATCGGGTCGGTCGCGAGCTGGTGCTCGCGCTGCGCGAGCCGCGGCGAGCTGGGCACGAGATCGGGGGCGTGGCCGACGGGCGGCTCCCAGCCGGACCGGCGCACCGCCGCCGCAGCGGCGCCGGGCTCGTCGTGCGCCAGCACCTCGTCGGTCGTGGTCGCGGCGTCGAACACGCCCAACCCCGTGGTGGCGTTCGCCTGCGGGTCCATGTCGACGACGAGCGAGCGTCGGCCACGGATCATGGACGCGGAGGCGAGGCCGAGGGCGACCGTCGTCTTGCCGACGCCGCCCTTCTGGTTGACCACGGCGAGGATCCCCATGGGCCAACGGTAGTCCGGGTGCGCGGTCAGACCGGCCCATCGGGCAGCGCGGGGCGCCCGGGACCCACCTCGGGGGCTGCACGACCCCTCGCGCCGGCGGTGCCCGCCCCCTCGACCAGCCCCTGGTCCTGTGCGCCGAGCTGGCGGAGGAAGCCGGCGAGGACCTCGCCCACGTCGTTCGGCGCCCGGTCGCTCAACCCCGCGGCGCGGAGCGCGGCCACGCCGCTCATGAACGCGACCATCAGGTAGGCCACGCCGCCGGAGTCGTCGTCCATCGGGCTGCCGGGCACGACCGACATCGTGCGGATGCTCTCGTCGAGCCGGTCGAGGAGGCCGCGGAGGGACTCGCCGATGCGGTCCCGCGCCTCCTCCTCGCGCGTGCAGATCGCGAACCCGTCGAGCATCAGCTGGTCGGTGGGCGACGTCTCGAGCGCCACGAAGCTCGCGAGCGACTCGGCCACCTCGGACGACGTGACGGCCCGCCACCGCCCGAGACCCTCGGACAGCAGTCGGAACATGCGGCTGTTCTCGACCGCGATGGCCTCGGCGAGCAGCTCGGCCCGGCTGTCGAAGTGCGTGTACAGCGCACCGGACGTGAACCCGGCACGGCGGGCGATGTCCTGCACGCGGCTGCCCGTGTAGCCCTTCTCGCGGAACACCTCGGCGGCGGCGCGCACGAGCCGCTCGCGGGTGTCGGGGTCGCGACCGGGTGCGGCGCGCAGATCGATGACGGCGTCACCCCCCAGCGCCTCGTCGTCACCGACCGGGTCCGACAACGGGTCTCCCTCGCTCGTGTCGCGTTCGCCCGGTCCCGAACGTACTACGGCGCGGTGGCGGCACCGCGGTACAGGTCGGGCTCCAGGTAGATGACGCGCGCCGCCGGCACCGCCTCGCGGATCCGGGCCTCGACGCGGTCGACCGCCGCGGCGAGCCCGGCCACGTCGAGCCCGGACGCGAACTCGACCTTGGCGGCGACGAGGATCTCCTCGGGCCCGATGTGCTCGGTGCGGCAGTGGATCAGGCGCACCACGTCGTCGGTCGACTCGATGGCGCCGGCGATCCGCTCCCGGTCGCCCGCCGACGCGGACTCGCCGATCAGCAGGCTCTTCATCTCGATGCAGAGGAACACGGCGATCACGCCGAGCAGGGAGCCGATCAGGATCGAGCCGATGCCGTCGTAGGTCGCGTCGCCGGTGACGACCGTCAGCGAGACGGCCCCGAGCGCGAGGACCAGTCCGATCAGCGCGCCGACGTCCTCGAGCAGGACGACCGGGAACTCGGGGACCTTCGACGTCCGGAGGAACTGCCACCACGACGCCTCGCCCTTCAGCGGTCGCGACTCGTGGACGGCGGTGCGGAAGGAGAAGGACTCGAGCACGATCGCGACGAGCAGGATGACGACCGCGACGATGGGGCTCTCGAGGTCCTCGGGGTGCTGGATCTTGTGGATGCCCTCGTAGACGGAGAAGACGGCGCCGAGCGTGAAGAGCACGACCGCGACGACGAAGGACCAGAAGTACCGCTCACGGCCGTAGCCGAACGGGTGCGCCTCGTCCGCGGCCCGCTGCGAGCGCTTGCCGCCGAGCAGGAGGAGCCCCTGGTTGCCGGTGTCGGCGACCGAGTGGATGCCCTCGGAGAGCATCGACGACGCACCGGTGATCCCGAAGCCGATGAACTTGGCGATGGCGATCCCGAGGTTGGCCAGGAAGGCCGCGACGATCGCCCGCTTGCTGCCGCCTGCTGCCACCTGGGGCCTCCCCTTCCGATGCGGTCCGCCCGATCGACCCGGTGCGGCCGCGCCGCAGGTCCGTCGGTCGCGGGAGCCTACCGACCGCCGCGACGGCCCCGGGCGAGTGGTCCGCCGGCACCGCGGCGGGCACACTCCGATCGTGCCCGAGCTGCCCGAGGTCGAGACGATCCGACGCCAGCTCGCGCCCCGCCTGGTCGGCTGCTCGGTGACCGAGGCGTGGGCCTTCCCGTCGGCCAAGTTCGACCAGGCGCCCGCGGCGATCGGTTCGCAGGTCGTCGAGGTGCGCCGGCGCGGCAAGTACCTCCTCGTCGACCTGCGCCGCGACGGAGGCCCGACCGCGGGAGATCGGACTGCGGGGGACCGGACCGTAGGAGGACCTGCCCACGAGGGCGTCCACGACCGCCCCGCGACGTCGGAGCTGGTCGTCCACCTCGGGATGACCGGACGGCTCGCGGTGCACGAGGGCCGGGGCGACGTCGTCGACCACCACCCGCACCTGCGCGCGTGGTGGTCGCTCGACGACGGTCGCGTCCTGACCTTCCACGACACGCGCCGCTTCGGGCGGATCGCGGTCGTGCCCGCCGGCCGCTACGACGCGCTGCCGACGCTCGCCGCCCTCGGACCGGAGCCGGACGACGAGGCGTTCACCGGGGAGCACCTCCGCCGCAGCGTCAACGCGGGCCGTCGCCGCATCAAGACGGCCCTTCTGTCGCAGCGACCGGTCGCCGGCGTCGGCAACATCTACGCGGACGAGGCCCTGTGGCGCGCCGGCGTCGACCCGAGGGCGCGCCGGCTGACGCGTGCCGGGGCGGACCGGCTGCGCGACGCCGTGAGGGAGGTGCTGCGCGAGGGCATCGACCACGGCGGCACCACGCTGCGCGACTACGTCGACGCCGATGGCGCCACCGGCACGAACCAGCACCGCCTCGACTGCTACGGCCGGGCCGGCCAGGAGTGCCACCGCTGCGGCACCACGCTGCGTGGCGCGGTGCTCGATGCCCGGTCCACCACCTGGTGCCCGACCTGCCAGCCACGCTGAGCGCGCGCACCGGAAGGGCCGGACCGATCCGCTCGGCGGCCCCCACGCCCGCCGGGCCGTGTGTTACATTGCGGTCTCGTTACGAAAGGTCTGTCCGTTCGGACGTCGCGAGCGACCCCGTCCCGGACAGCACCGGCCGACCCGAACGACACGCCGCCGTCCCGCCCCGGCGCCGGCCTGATCCCCTCCCAGGACGACGTGCAGCACATCCCACCGCGCAGCTCGAAGCACACCGCCCCGGCCCCCCGCAGCCGGCACCGGCGGAGCCGATCGACCCTGCTGGTCGCCGCGATCGCGGCGACCGCCCTGGCCGTCTCGCTGGTCCCCGCGAGCGGCGCGTCGGCCGACGACCCCAAGGGCTCCAGCCTCGCCGAGCTGCAGAAGCAGCGTGACCAGGTCAGGGCGCAGAAGGCGGCCAAGGCGTCCGAGGTGAACGGCCTCAAGGCGACCGACGCCGAGGTCAGCTCGGCGCTGGGCGCCCTGAACGCGCAGGTCAGCGCGCAGCAGGACCGGGTCGAGGAGGCGCAGCGCGCCGTCACCCAGGCCGAGTCCGACAAGACCGCCGCCGAGGCGGCGCAGGTGCAGACGCAGAAGGAGCTCGACGACCTCCGCGCCCGCATGAAGGACTCCGCCGTCCAGGCCTACGTCACGATGGGCAGCTCGGACCCGATGTCGGGCGTCGGCGTCGACGACGTCAACGACGCCGTCACCAAGCGCACCTTCCTGTCCGTGCAGGCGAACGAGAACACCGACGTCGTCGAGCGGTTCCGGTCCAAGCAGGAGGACCTGGAGCTGCAGCGGGCCGCAGCGACGGCCGCCGCCGACCGCGCCGCCAAGAGCAAGGCCGCCGTGCAGGACCGCCTCGGCGACCTCAACGCGGCGTACGAGAAGCAGCAGGCGTTCGCCGCGCAGGTCGACGCCCGGATCGACCGTGCGCTCTCCGAGGCCGACTCGCTCGCCTCGGTCGACGCCAACCTGTCGTCGTCCATCTCCTCCAAGCAGGCCGAGATCGCCAAGGCGCTCGCAGCGCAGCGCGCCGCCGCCGAGTCCCGGGCCAAGGCCGCCCGGGTCACGCTCAAGGGCTCCGGTGGCGGCGGTGGCGGTGGCGGCGGCGGTGTGCCGCCCACGATCACCGGCAGCGGCGAGATCGTCAGCGTCGGCGGCATCCGCGTCCACCAGTCGATCGCAGGCAACCTGCAGCGGCTGCTCAGCGCGGCCTCTGCGGCGGGCATCAACTTCAGCGGTGGCGGCTACCGCGACCCGTCCGGCCAGATCGCCGTGCGCAAGAGCAACTGCGGCACGAGCAACTACGCGATCTACGAGATGCCGGCGTCGTCGTGCAGCCCGCCGACCGCCCGGCCCGGCCAGTCGATGCACGAGCGCGGCCTGGCGATCGACTTCACGCAGGGCGGCTCCACGCTGAGCCGCGGCAGCTCGGGCTTCGCCTGGCTCAAGGCCAACGCGGCGTCGTACGGCTTCTACAACCTGCCGTCCGAGCCGTGGCACTGGTCGACGAACGGCAACTGACCGTCACCTGACGGGGGACCACCACTCCCCCTGCCCCCACGGGCAGCGGTCGAACTGCCACCATCGGGGCCCATGTGCTCCGAGGACATCCCCCGCGGTCTGGTCGCCGTCCCCGAACCGACCCGTCGCCGCTTCCTGGCCACCGCCGGTGCGGTGGGCGGCATCGCCACCGCCACCGCGCTCGCCGGCTGCACCGAGGACGTGCCCGGCGTGGGCACCGGCCACCTCTCGCCCGACGAGGCGATCATCGAGAACACCTACACGGGACTCTCGAAGCGCAGCGACGGCCTGTCCCTGCGCAAGCTGATCGAGTCGTCCGACGCCGCAGCGCCCGACAACCAGCTGCGCGGGGCGCACCGGATGATCTGGGACGTCGGCACCGAGCAGCCGTACGTCGCGCTGAGCTTCGACGACGGGCCCGACCCGCGCTGGACGCCGCAGGTGCTCGACGCGCTGGCCGAGGTCGGGGCCCAGGCCACCTTCTTCATGATGGGCTGGAACGTCGACCACCACCGGGAGCTCGCCCATCGGGTGATCGACGAGGGTCACGAGATCGGCAACCACACGTGGTCCCACCAGGACCTCGCGTTCCAGGACCCGGAGACCACCCGCGACCAGATCGTCGACGGCAAGCGGGCGATCCAGGACATCCTCGGCGTCGACACCACGTGGTTCCGGCCGCCCCGCGGCGAGCTCTCGGGAGCCGCCATGCGCATCCTCGCCGAGCACGACTACGACACCTTCCTCTGGTCGGTGTCGCGCAACGTGCCCGGCGTCGGGACGCCCGAGCTCGTGGCGGACCACATCGTCGAACGGCTCCGGCCGGGGGCGATCATCGACATGCACGACTCGATCGGCCGCGGATTGTTCCTGCCGCAGGACGACCGGATCGTGCGGTCGCTGAAGGCGAAGCGCGACGTCGACGTCGCCGCCGTGCCCGCGATCCTGAAGGGCGGCATGGACGCCGGGCTGCAGTTCGTCACGATGGGCCAGCTGCTCGACTCGGCGACGGGTCCGGCCGCGCTCACGCCGGCCACGCTCGAGGACGTCAACCTGCCGCAGGGCCCGACGACCGACGTGCCGCGGACCTCGGTCGGCTGACGCCGGCCGTTCAGCGGCGGGTGTCGTCGCCCTCGCCGAAGATGCGCGCCGCGAGCGTCTCGTCCGCGTACACGACCTGGTCGCGGCCGAGCTCCTTCGCGCGCAGCAGCCCGGCGTCGGCCACCCGGAGGATCGCCTCCGCGCTCCGGCCGACCGACGAGTGCGTGATGCCGAACGAGCAGGTGAACTCGGGGACCGTCGACACGGCGAGCGCCTGGGTGAGCCCGTCGCGCACGCGCTCGACCGCCTCGATCGACGTGGTCACCGACATGTTCGGGTAGACGAGCACGAACTCCTCGCCGCCCAGCCGGGCGATCACGTCGTTGCCGCGCACCTTGTCGCGGAGGACCTGCGCGAACAGCTGCAGCGCGCGGTCACCGATCTCGTGGCCGAACGAGTCGTTCAGACGCTTGAAGTTGTCGAGGTCGGCGAGCACGAGCACGAACGGCGTCGACCGCTCGATGAGCGAGGCGAGCTGGGACTCGAGGAGGCGACGGTTCGGCAGGCCGGTGAGCTTGTCGGTCGCGGCCTCGAGGCGGGAGGTCTCGAGCGCACGCAGCGCCCCCAGTCGGTTGCCGAGCTGGGTCGAGAGGGTGGCGAGCTGGCCGACGAGGCGTTCGGGCGGCGGGTGCCGGTCGGCGGCGACCGCGTGGAGCACGCCGACCGGTCGCCCGGCCACGCTGACCGGGACGCACGCGGCCGAGCACGGGCCGTAGGGCCGGCCGCGGAGCTTCGGGCACGAGTTGATCGACTCGGAGCTGTCGAACACGACGGGCTGGGCGCGCCGGATGGCGACGCAGCCGGACACCTCCTCGACCGGACAGCCCGGCGCCGGCTGGGCGGGGTTCGTCGCCACGGTCTGGAGCTCGGTGGAGCCGTGCGCGGCGAGCATCAGCTCGACCGGCCGCTCCGGGTCGACGATCGCCAGCGCCTGCTCCGCGACCTGGTGCGCGCCCGACTCGTCCTCGGCCAGGTCGAGCGCCTCGAAGATCATGCGGCTCTGCGCGCCCCACTCCGCGTGCTGGCGGAGCCGGCGCACGTGGACCTGCACCGCGGCGGTCGCGGCGTCGAGCTCCTCGGCCAGCGCGTCGACGTCGGTCGGGCCGCTGCGCCCGGTCCGCACGCCGAGGTCGCCGTCGAGGACCGACGACGCCACTTGCCGGAGCACCGCGACGGGTTCGTCGAGCTGCCGGCGGAGACGGTCGCGCAGCATGGCGAGCAGCACGCCCGCGACGACCGCGGCGGGGACGAGCACGGCGAGCTCGGCCCCGACCAGCCCGCCGACGTCGGCACCGCCGTCGACGACGAGCGCGCCCACGATGACCGAGACCACCGCGCCTGCGACGACCACGGCGACCGCGCCGACGGCCAGCGTGCGCACCGACCGCGACACGGGCCGTCGGGGCAGCACGGGCACGCCGCGGTCGCGACCGCCGTCGGCGCGCGGCACGGGCGGGTCGACGACGTGGGCGGAGGGCGACGCGCCCGTCGGGAGCTCGCTCAGGCCGATGAGCTCGTCGCGGACGTGGACGACCCCGGAGGTCGTCGCGGTCGTCGGCGAGGCGAGCACGACGTCGGGACCGGTCGGCGGCCCGGGCGGGCTCGGCGCGGTCGGGGGCGGCGCGGTCGGCGGCAGCGTGGGAGCGGCGGGCGGGGTCGAGGGTGCTGCGGCCGGCGCGGACGCAGGGGGTGCGGGCGGCGTCGGACCCGGGGGCGCGGCGGCAGGGTCGGCCTGCCCGTCGGGACCGTCGTCCCGCGTCACTCCACCGTCCGCCACAGGTCTCCCAGCATTCCCCAACGCACCTGGACCGGCACCGTCGCGCACCGGCCCGCCCGGCCACAGGGTACACAGGCGCCCCGGCGCTCCTGAGGGGGTCGATCCCCCATCGCGGCGCCCTGCGTGAGCGGTCGACCACGGTCCGTCAACAAGGCGTGGGGAAAGGTTCCCGTGGCGGTCCATCGCCCTTGCGCCGGCGCCCGGCGACGGCCTATTCAATCTGCGCACAGATGTGTCGTCCGTCTCGTCGTCCTGCGACGCGGTGGGCTGTCGGGGGCGGATCGGGCGGACGCCGGACCCGGTCCCGGCTGGGGCTGCAGGCGACACGATCGATGGTCTGGAGGGCTGCATGTTGTCGAGGTTGTTCAAGGCACGGAGCACGCGTGCGGCCGTGGCGGTCGCGCTCGTCGCGACCGCGTTCGCGTTCACCGCGGGGTCGCCGACGTCGGCCGCACCGCAGACCAAGTCCCTCACCGGCTCGTGCGCCGGCGCGGACGATGCGTCGCGAGGCCTCCTCGCCGCGTTCGGCGGTGCGCTCGCCCTGCCCTTCACCATCACGTCGGACGTGCCGGCGACCCTCGACCCCGAGGCGCCGGACCAGCCGATCTCGTTCACGTGGGGCATCACGATCGCTGCGTCGGTCACGAGCCAGATCGCCGCGATTGACCCGACCCTGACGGTCAAGGACCTGTCGCTCGACATGGGCATCAGCGGCCCGACCGACACCACCGAGGTGCAGGGTCGCCCCGGTCCGGTCGACATCGCGATCACCGGCGGCCAGCCCGCCACCGTGACCCAGGGCCCGTTCACCGGCACCCTCGAGGGCATCGGCAAAGGCGGCATCATCAAGTACTCGCCCAAGAAGATCGCCCTGACGATCTCGCTCGACATCTCGGGCAAGACGACCGACGTCAAGGTCGAGTGCTCGGCCCCGGGCACCGCGGCCACCACGTCGATCAAGATCCCCGGCTCGCCCGACGTCGTCCAGCCCATCGAGCTCGAGGGCACGGCGAACTCCTCGGTCAGCGTCGACGTGCTCGGCAAGTACGTCACGGACGGCACCGACGAGAACGGCGTGAAGCGCCCGGTCCAGCCCGAGACCCTGAAGGTCGTCGAGGGCCCGGGCCAGGTCGTCAACGGCCAGGTGGTCGTCAACACCGGCGCCGCCGGCACGACGAGCTCGGTCACCTTCGAGGTCTGCTCCGGGACGCTCCCGGGCACCAACGAGGTGCAGACGCTGCAGATCGACCCGACGGGTGAGGCGTTCAAGAAGGGCGTTGCGCTGACGGTCAAGCTGGGCGACGAGGTCTCGCCGCTGATCTGGCTGGTCCCGGCCCTGTGGCGGGGCACCACCCCGACGCCCCAGAACTGGCTCAACACGGCGAACGACTACATCCTCCGGCCGCACGAGCTGCCCTCGCCCGCGGACGTCCAGGCCGCGCTCGAGGCGTTGCCGTCGATCGGCGGCGGCGGCGTGAAGGTCACCGCCGGCGACAAGGCCGGCCTCTACAACATCGAGTTCGTCGGCAAGAACGGTGAGAAGGACATCGACTCGCTCGCCATCGACCGCTACTACTCGGTGTTCCCGCAGGAGGTCCTCACCGGGATCATCGACGCCGCCAAGGGCCTGCTCGGCGGCGGCGCCGGTGGCGGTCCGACGACCACGCTGCCCGGCGGCGCGGCCACCGTCGACGAGGCCATCGCCTGGGTCGACCTCCAGATCGCGATCGAGGACGCCAAGGGCATCTTCCGGGACTGGACCCGCTGGGGCGACCTCCAGGTCCAGCGGCTCGACCTGATGATCAAGAAGGGCCTGTCCGACATCGACGTCAACGCGGCGATCACGGCGCTCACCGGCCTCTTCAGCACGCCGCCGCAGGCGGCCACGCTGACCGCCGGCGAGGACCCGATCGGCATCTGCTCGCAGGGCGTCATCGACGTGTCGGTGGCGGCGGCGAGCGTCGAGGGCGCCTCGACGGGCGCGACCGGCACGGCCGGCACCTCCGGCGGCAGCAGCGTCGCCGGCGCCTCGCTGTCGCTGGCGGGCTGATCCCCGGCCGTACGGCCGGACGGACTCCGACGATCGGGGACGGGACCCACGGGTCCCGTCCCCGATCCGCGTCCGGACCGCTCCGCGCGCCGGGACTCGCGCCGGGCGACGCCGGCGAGCGGACCCACTGTCAGACCCCGTCGCCATGATGGCGACATGTCCACCTCGACGATCGCTCCCGCCGCTCCCCGGGCCCACGCGGTCCCCGTGCCCGCCGCCGTGCTGGCCCACCGGCGAGCCGTCGCCCGGTGGGCGCTGTCCAGCGGGCGCGCCGCCCACCGCGACGCGCTGGCGGCGATCGTCGCGGCCCGGGTGCACTCGTCGGCGGACGCCGGCCTCCCCGGCAGCGCCACCGTCTGGACCGTCGAGGACATCGGCACGCTGCTGTGGGTCGAGCTCGCCGAGTGGTGCCAGGACGCCGAGGTGGAGCTGCCCGAGCAGCACCAGGTCGCCGCCACGCTCGACACGTACCTCCGATTCCTGTCGGCGCACCGCTTGCTGGCCTCCGGCTCCGACCCGGTCGCGGCGCTGCGGCGGGCCATCGCCGACTACGGCGGCGGCCGCTCCCGCTCGCACCCGTCGATGCGCTCCCGGATGTCGGCGCCGGTCGTCCCGATCGCCCGGGGCTGATCCCTCCCACGGTCGGGGCGCGGCGCGATCCGAGCGGGGTCAGGACTGCAGGTCGAAGAACCGGAGCAGCTCGTCGAGGCCGTCGAGCGGCTCGCTCGGCCAGTTGTGCCCGTTGCCCGGGTACGTGATCAGCTCCACCTGGATGCCCTCGGGGCAGCCCGGCCACTCGTCGACGGTCACGCCGTCGCCCTCGTCGGTCCGGTCCGGCTCGGCGTCGCACCCATCGGCGCGGGCCCAGGCCGCCACCGTCGACGGCACGGCGGGGAACGGCTTCGCCGACAGGGCCTGGCTCAGCGACGGCGAACCGTCGTAGGGCACCGTCGGATCCGGGTCGCCGTGCATGTGCAGGAGCGAGATCGGTCGTGACGGCGTGCAGCCGGTGATGTTCGTCGCCGCCATCGGCGCCACCGCGGCGAAGTCCTCGGTCCGGGCGCAGGCGAGCTCGTAGACCATCATCCCGCCGTTCGAGAACCCGGTCAGGTAGAGCCGGTCGGGGTCCACGTCGGGCCGCGCCACGACCTGGTCGATGACCCGTCCGAGGAACCCGACGTCGTCGACGCCGGCGAGCGAGGCGGGCGGGCAGCACGGCCCGAGGTTCCACGAGTCCAGGACGCCCTGGGGGAACACGGCCACGAAGCCGTCGCGTGCCACCGCCTCGGCCCACGGCGCGACCGACGCCATGGCGAACCGGTCGACGCCGAGCCCGTGGACGACCAGCACCGCGGGCAGCGGCTCGTCGGCCGGCGCGTCGGCGGGGCGCAGCACCAGGTACTGCCGCTGGACGATCCCCTCCTGCATCGTCACGTCCTGGAACGACACCGGCCCCTCGGGCGTCGACGTCGTCGAGGTCGGCGACGAGGGCTGCCCGGGCTGGCTGGTCGATGGCGCCGACGTGGTGGGCCGGCCGGGCGAGGTCGTCGACGTCGGCTCGTCGTCACCCGAGCGGAGCAGCAGCACGGCGAGCACGACGACCACCACGGCGAGCACGGCGATCACGCCGCCGAGGATCCATGCGGTTCGGTTCCTCGGTCCCGCCACGGCGACGAGTGTACGAGCGCGGTGACCGAGCGCCGGGGCTCCCGCCCCGCGCTCGCTTTCTGACGGGTCGTCAGTTCCATCTATCGTCGTGGCCCGTGGAGACCACCCGGGCCCAGACCACCGACGGATCGGCCGTCCCCTCCGAACGCGAGTTCCGCGAGGAGGTCGCCGACTGGATGGCCGAGCACCTGCGGGGCGACTTCGAGATCCTGCGCCACCGGGGTGGACCCGGCGACGAGCACGCCTTCGTCCGGGAGCGGATGGAGTGGGAGCGGGAGCTCGCCTCCGGCGGCTGGACCTGCGTCGGCTGGCCCGTCGAGCACGGCGGGCGCGGCCTGCCCCTGCACCTGGAGGTCGCGTTCCACGAGGAGTACGCCCGGGCCGGCGGTCCCGGTCGCGCCGGCCTGATCGGCGAGGGCCTGCTCGGTCCCACGCTCGTGCACTTCGCCTCGCCGGAGATCCAGCAGCGGTTCCTGCCCGGGATCGTGTCCGGCACCGAGTTCTGGTGCCAGGGCTACTCCGAGCCCAACGCGGGCTCCGACCTGGCCAACGTCTCGACGCGGGCGCGGCTCGAGGGCGACGAGTGGGTGATCGACGGGCAGAAGGTCTGGACCTCGCTCGCGCAGTGGTCGGACTGGTGCTTCGTGGTCGCCCGGACCGAGGAGGGCTCCTCACGCCACAAGGGCCTGTCGTACCTCCTCGTCCCGATGGACCAGCCCGGGATCGAGGTGCGGCCCATCCGCCAGATCACCGGCACCGCCGAGTTCAACGAGGTGTTCTTCGACGGCGCCCGCACCGCCGCCGACCTGGTCGTCGGCGCGCCCGGCGACGGGTGGAAGGTCGCGATGGGCACGCTGGCGTTCGAGCGGGGCGTGCTCACGCTCGGCCAGCAGATGGCGTTCGACCGCGAGCTGGGCGAGATCACCGACGCGGCCCGGCGCACGGGTTCGATCGCCGACCCGGTCGTGCGGCAGCGGCTCGCCGACCTCTGGATCCGCGTGCGGATCATGCGCTGGAACGCGGTCCGGGCCCTCCGCGTCGACGAGAACGTCGCGCTCCCCCGGGAGGCGATGATCAACAAGCTCTACTGGGCGAACCTGCACCGGGACATGGGCGAGCTGGCCATGGACGTCGTCGGCCCCGAGGCCCTGCTCACGCGCTACTCGGCGGCCGAGGAGGGCGACGCCGGCGACCTCGAGATGTCGCCGCTGCACAAGCTCTTCTTCTTCAGCCGCTCCGACACCATCTACGGCGGCTCGAACGAGATCCAGAAGAACCTGATAGGAGAAAGGGCCCTCGGACTTCCGAGGGAACCACGATGACGAGCGGACCCCTTCCCTTCGGAAGTCCGAGGCCGATGTCCGGGGTGGCTGGGCGGGGTCGGCGGACGTGGGCCCTGGGGCTCCCTCGCGAACCGCGCTGAGGAGCGACCCACGATGCCCGCACAGCCCACTCCCACCGAACCGCCCGGGCGCGGCCTGCTCGACGGCAAGCGCGTGGTGATCACCGCGGCCGCCGGCACCGGCATCGGCGGCGCGCTGGCGCGCCGCTGCCTGCTCGAAGGCGCCGAGATCGTGATCTCCGACGCGCACGAGCGCCGCATCGGCGAGACCGCCGATGCGCTCGACGAGGAGTTCGGCGTGCGGCCGCCGGCGGTCGTGTGCAACGTCACCGACGACGCCGACGTGCGGGGCCTGGTCGTCACCGCCATGGGCGAGATGGGTGGCATCGACGTCTGGATGAACAACGCAGGCCTCGGCGGCAACGGCCTGGTCACCGAGCTCACCGACGAGGAGTGGGACAAGGTCATCGGGGTGACGCTGACCGGCACGTTCAAGTGCCTCCGGGCCGTCCTGCCGGTCATGTACGAGCAGGGCTCGGGAGCGGTCGTGAACAACGCCTCGGTCCTCGGGTGGCGGGCGCAGGAGCGCCAGTCGCACTACGCCGCGGCGAAGGCCGGCGTGATGGCCCTGACCCGGTCCGCCGCGATGGAGGCCGCCGAGCACGGCGTGCGCATCAACGCCGTGAGCCCCAGCCTGGCCATGCACGCCAACCTCGCCAAGGTCACGCCCCCGGGCCTGCTCGAGGAGCTGACCGCCAAGGAGGCCTTCGGCCGCGCCGCCGAGCCGTGGGAGATCGCCAACGTGATGGTCTTCCTGGCCAGCGACCTGTCCAGCTACATGACCGGCGAGGTCCTCGCCGTCTCCAGCCAGCACCCCTGACCGCACCGAGGAGCCGAGCCATGACGACCGTCGCAGAACCCGCCGCCCTGCTCGACATGGTCGGCGCCGACCTGGGCAGCACCGACTGGGTCGACGTCACCCAGGACCGGGTCAACGAGTTCGCCGAGGCCACCGGCGACTTCCAGTGGATCCACGTCGACGTCGAGCGGGCGACGGCCGAGTCGCCGTTCGGCGGCCCCATCGCCCACGGCTACCTCACGCTGTCGATGGTGAACCTCTTCCTGCCGGAGCTGCTGACCGTCGAGGCGTTCTCGATGGGTGTGAACGTGGGCCTCGACAAGGTGCGGTTCCCCGCGCCGGTCCCCGTCGGCTCCCGGGTGCGGGCCAGGGGCGAGGTCGTCGCCGCATCCGAGGAGAAGGGCGGCGTGCAGGTCACCGTGCGCGTGACCGTCGAGCGCGACCTCGCAGGCGAGGGCACACCCGACGCCAAGCCGGCCTGCGTGGCCGACACGGTCAGCCGCTTCTTCCCCTGAGCGGGTCGAGCCGGGTGACGCCCAGGTCACTCAGGTTCTGGGCCGTCGTGCCGATGATCGTGGGAACCGTCCTGCCCCGGAGGCTCCCGTGCCCGTACGACCGCTCCCCCGCCCCGTCCGCCGCGCCGCCGTCGCGCTCGGCGCCCTGCTGCTGCTCGGCACCGGCGCCGCGGCGTGCCAGAAGAACGCGGACGGCTCGATCAGCGTCGACCAGGCCTTCCTCTGCGTCCGCACCGGCGACGGCGACATCCGCTGGACCGCCAACAAGGACTGTCGGGACGGCGAGATCCTGGTCCGCGTCGACGACGGGCCGAGCGGGCGCACCTGGACGGGACAGCTCACCCCGGGCGTGCAGTCCCCGGCGGTCTCGTCGGACGGGGCCGCGAGGTCGATCGTCCAGCTCGTTGCGGAGAACGTCCAGATCGGTGGGGGCGCGGTCGCGACGTGCGACGCAGGCGTGCACGGCGGCGGCACGGTCACGGGCTACACGGGCGTCCCGATCACCGGCTCCAACCAGTTCGTCGTCGAGTGGACCTCGCCAGGTCCCGAGGACGGCGTCACGGTGACCTGCACGAACGCGTCGGACCCCACCTGGACCTGGGAGGTCGCGCTGAGCGTCACCCCGTCCTGACCGCCGCGTTCGTGTCCGACCGTCGATTGGGCGCCCCGGTTACCCGTGGGTAACCTGCCAGGACCACAGCTGGACGCCGACCGGGGGGACCCGGGTCGCTCACAAGGGGAAACGCCATGACCGAGGCCGTGATCGTCGCCACCGCCCGTACGCCGATCGGACGCATGTCCAAGGGCTCGCTGAAGGACCTGCGCCCCGACGACCTCTCCGCCCACATCATCGAGGCCGTACTCGCCAAGGTGCCCGAGCTCGACCGCACCGAGATCGAGGACGTCCTGTGGGGCTGCGGCCAGCCCGCCGGTGAGTCCGGCCACAACATCGCCCGCGTCGCCGCGGTGCTCGCCGGCCTGGACGACGTCCCCGGCGCGACCGTCAACCGCTACTGCTCGTCGTCGCTGATGACGATCCGCATGGCCGCCCACGCGGTCAAGGCCGGCGACGGCGACGTCTTCATCGCCGGCGGCGTCGAGACCGCCAGCCGCTTCCCCTTCGGCATGGCCGACGGGCCGAAGAACCCGCTGTTCGCCGACGCCGAGGCCCACTCGTCCGAGCGCGCCGCCGGTGGCGCCCCCAAGTGGGAGCCTCAGAAGGGCCTGCCCGACATGTACCTCGCGATGGGCCAGACGGCCGAGAACGTCGCGCAGCTCGAGGACGTCAGCCGCCAGGACCAGGACGAGTTCGCCGTCCGCAGCCAGAACCTCGCCGAGGAGAGCCTCAACAGCGGCTACTGGGAGGCCGAGATCACGCCGGTGACCACGCCCGACGGCATCGTCACCAAGGACGACGGCATCCGCCCCGGCACCACGTACGAGAAGATCAGCACGCTGGCCCCGGTGTTCCGCCCCGACGGCACCGTGACCGCGGGCAACGCCTGCCCGCTGAACGACGGCGCCGCCGCCGTGGTCGTCATGAGCGACACCAAGGCCAAGGCCCTCGGCCTCACGCCGCTCGCCCGCATCATCTCGTCGGCCGCCACCGGCCTGAACCCCGAGATCATGGGCCTCGGTCCCGTCGAGGCCGTCAAGAAGGCGCTCGGCCGGGCCGGCATGTCGATCGACGACATCGACCTGTTCGAGATCAACGAGGCCTTCGCCGCCCAGGTGCTGCCGTCGGCCCGCCAGCTCGGCATCCCGATGGAGAAGCTGAACACCCGCGGCGGCTCGATCGCCCTCGGCCACCCGTTCGGCATGACCGGCGCCCGCATCATGACGACGCTGATCCACAACCTCCAGGAGTCGGACAAGACGTTCGGCGTGGAGACGATGTGCGTCGGCGGCGGCCAGGGCATGGCCATGGTGGTCGAGCGCCTCAGCTGACCACCCCCCGACACGCCGTTCTGGCTGTCGTTCTGCCGGTCCCGACCGGCAGAACGACAGCCAGTTCCGCGTCCGGGGTCAGTTGAGCGACGGGGAGGGCGCCGGCCCGGCGACCTCGGCGCGCTGCTCGCGCACGCGGTTGGCCTCGTCGACGAACACGACGGTCGGCGTGTGGTCGCGGGCGGCGTCGTCGTCGAGGTCGACGAACGTCGCCAGGATGACCAGGTCGCCCGGCCGGACGAGGTGGGCGGCGGCGCCGTTGATGCAGATGTCGCCGCTGCCGCGCTCACCGGCGATGGCGTAGGTGGCGAGCCGGGCGCCGTTGGTGACGTCCCACACCTGCACCTCCTCCCACTCGAGGATCCCGGCGGCGTCGAGGAGGTCGCGGTCGATCGTGACCGACCCCTCGTAGTCGACATCCGCGCCCGTCACGGTGGCGCGGTGGATCTTGGACGCGAACATGCGCCGGCGGGGCTGGGACATGGTGGTGCTCCCTGGGTCGGTCGCGCCCCGTGCGGGTGCGCGCTTCGCCCCAAACGGTACACACCCACGGTCGGCAGCGCAGCAGGAGCCTGGGCTCACCCACCCCGGCCAGCGGAGGCGGGCGGCGCGGCCGCCGAGCGGCTCAGCCGGCGCCGTACACCGGGGTCGGCGGCGTGGCCTCCTGCAGGAGGTCGGCGACGACGGGACCGACCTCGGCCGGGTCCCACCGGGCGCCCTTGTCGAAGCGCGGCCCGTGGCGGAAGCCCTCGGCGATGCCGATGATCCCGCCCTCGACCTCGAACACCCGACCGGTGACGTCGGCCGACTCGGGCGATCCCAGCCACACGACGAGCGGCGAGACGTTCTCGGGTGCCATGGCGTCGAAGGCGCCCTCGTCGACCTCGGCCATCATGTCGGCGAAGGCCTCCTCGGTCATGCGGGTGCGTGCCGCGGGCGCCAGGGCGTTGGCGGTCACGCCGATGCGGCCCAGCTCGGCCGCCTGGACCAGCGTCAGGCTGGCGATGGCGCCCTTGGCGGCCGAGTACGCGGCCTGGGCGATCGACCCCATGAGGCCGGCACCCGACGAGGTGTTGATGATGCGGGCGTCGACCGGCTCGCCGGCCTTCGAGCGCGCCCGCCAGTAGGTCGCGGCGTGGCGGGACGGCGCGGCGTGGCCCATGACGTGCACGCGCAGCACGGCCTCCCACTCGGACTGCTCGGAGTTCACGAACATGCGGTCCCGGACGATGCCGGCGTTGTTGACCACCACGTCGAGCCCGCCGAACGTGTCGATCGCGGACTGCACCATCTCGCCGGCGGCGTCCCAGTCGGCGACGTCGTGGCTCGAGGTGATCGCCTCCCCGCCAGCGGCCACGATCTCGTCGACCACCTGCTGGGCCGGGGTGTCGGACGGGTCGGAGCCGTCCTGCGCGACGCCGAGGTCGTTCACCACCACCTTGGCGCCCTGCTCGGCGAAGGCCAGGGCGTGGGCCCGCCCGAGGCCCCGGCCGGCACCGGTCACGATCACGACTCGTCCGTCACAGATTCCCATGGCCCGAAAATCTGACACCCCGTCACATCTGGCACAAACCCGGTACGCTCCGCGCCCGGTGCGGGCCACCGTCGAGCACGCCCCGCACCGTCCGACGATCGCCAGACCAGGGGGTTCCACCGGTGCGCTTCGGCGTCACGATCTTCTCGACCGACGTGTCGATGCCCGTCACCGAGCTCGCGGTCGCCGCCGAGGAGCGGGGCTTCGACTCGATCTGGATCCCCGAGCACACCCACATCCCGACCAGCCGGCGCACCCCACCCCCGACCGGGGACGCCCAGCTGGCCGAGGAGTACAAGCGCAGCGTCGACCCGCTGATCGCGCTCGCCGCCGCCGCCTCGCTCACGTCGACCATCCGGCTCGGCACCGGCATCCTCCTGCCGGCCCAGCGCGAGCCGATCGTGACCGCCAAGGCGATCGCGACGCTGCAGAACCTGTCGGGCGGCCGGTTCGAGCTCGGCATCGGCTTCGGCTGGAACGAGGACGAGATGGAGGACCACGGCGTCGAGTACCGCACCCGCCGCGAGCACACGCGGGACCACATGTTGGCCATGCGGGCGCTGTGGACCGACGAGGTCGCGAGCTACGACGGCGACTTCGTCTCGTTCCCCGACACCTGGTCCTGGCCCAAGCCCGACGTGCCGGTGCCGGTGCTCATCGGCGGCGGGGCCGGCCCGAAGATGTTCGCCCACCTCGCCGAGTACGCGGACGGGTGGATCCCGATCGGCGGCGCCGGGCTCACCGAGGCGATCCCCCGCTACAAGGAGGCCGTCGCTGCGGCCGGCCGTGATCCCGAGGCGATGCAGATCGTGCCGTTCGGCTCGCTGCCCACGGCACCGAAGCTGGAGCACTTCGCCGAGATCGGGGTGACCGAGTGCGTGTTCCGCATCCCGTCGGCGCCGGCCGACGACGTGCTGCCGGTGCTCGACGAGCAGGCGGCGCTGGTGGCCGAGCTGCGGAGCTGACGCACCCGTCCCGACGACCGTTCTGTGATGCCAGATGCGCCTGGATCGACGTATCGAGCATCACAGAACGGGTGGGGCGAGTAGGAACAGGACCACGACCAGGGGGTATCGACCATGAGCTACGGCGAGGACGAGCTGCGCGACTTCTACGCACGCCACCGGGCGCTCCACGAGGCCGGCGACTGGGAGGGGCTCGGCGACCTGTTCACCGAGGACGCCAGCTACCTGGACTCGGTCTACGGGTGGAGCCACGGGTTGCCCGCCATCCGGGCGTTCCTGAAGGAGTCGATGACCGGGCTGGACGACTGGGAGTTCCCGATCTCGGCGGTGGCCTACGACACCGAGCACGGCGTGATCCTCAACCACTGGGCCAACCGCCTGCCGGGCACGCGCCCCGACGGCACCTACTACGACGTGCCCGGGGCGTCGGTCCTCACCTACGCGGGCGACGGGAAGATCTCGCGCCAGATGGACCTGTTCGACACCAAGTGGATGATGAGAGAGATCAAGCAGTGGATCGCGGACCACGACGGGGCGCTCCCCTACCCTGATCCCAACGCCGCCTGAGCCGGCCCGGCCGACGGCGCAGTCCCGAACACCGGCCCGCTGCGGCGGGCGCGACGGAGAGGTGGACCACCATGATCGCCGGCGGTGCTCGACCCGAACCCAAGGAGCCGTTCCGCCCGAGCGGGCGTCAGATCGGCGGGGCGATCATCGCCGTCCTGCTGCTCGTCTTCATCGTCACCAACACCGACGACGCGCAGGTCACGCTGCTGGTCACCGACGTGACGATGCCGCTGTGGCTGGTGCTGGCGATCACCGCACTGCTCGGCGTGGTCGTCGGCATGGGCCTCGGGGCGCGGCGCACGAAGCGCAAGTACATGGAGGTCTGACGCCTCCCGCCCTCGATCAGGCGGAGGGCGGCATCCAGTGGCCCGAGTTCACCGGCAGGGCGGTGCCGGTGACGCACTTCGCCAGCGGCGAGGCGAAGAACACGACGGCACCGGCGATCTCCGACGAGTGCGGCAGGTAGCCGAGCGCCGTCTCGGCGGCCCGCTCCTCGTAGATCGTCTCCCAGGTGGCGTCGCCGCCGCGCTCGTCGGCCTGCCACTGGAAGTAGATCTGCACGCTGTCACCCCAGATGTAGCCGGGGTGGACCGAGTTGACCCTGATGCCGTACTCGCCGAGCTCGAGCGCGAGCGTCTTCGACACCGCACCGAGTGCCGCCTTCGACCCGGCGTAGGCGCCGGCGCCCGCCTCGAGGTGGTGGACCGACATCGTGTTGACCATGACGATGCGGGCGTCGCCTCGCTCCGCACCCGCCGCCTTCAGCTGGGGCAGCAGCGCCTGGGTCACGCGCAGCGTGCCGAGGTAATTGACCTTGATCGGGCGCTGCCACTTGTCGAGGTCCGCGTCCTCGAACCGCTCGTCGAGCCCGCCGTAGAACGCGGAGTTCACGAGGATGTCGAGCGAGCCGCCGAAGGCGGCCTCGACCTCGGACGCCATGCGCGCACACTCGTCGGCGTCGGCGATGTTGGCGTACACGGCCACGGCGCGCCGGCCCATCGCCTCGATCTCCTCGGCCACGGCCGGCACGGTCTTGTCGGACCGGGCCACGAGCGCGACGTCGGCGCCCTCCCGGGCGAGCGACAGGGCGATGTCGCGCCCCATCCCCGGCCCGATCCCGGTCACGACGGCGGTCTTGCCCTCGAGCAGCATGCGGTTGGTCCCCCTGGTCTCGTTCTGGCTGGTGTCGTTCTGGCTGGTGTTCGCTCTGACTGGTGTCGCTCTGGCCGGTGTCGCTCTGACTGGTGTCGCTCTGGCCGGCGTCGATCCGGTGCGGCCCGGCCGGGTGCCGCCGGTCAGGAGCGGCGGGTCTGGTTCCAGGCGACGTCCTTGTCCACCGCCGGCTCCCGCGGCAGGCCGAGCGCCTGCTCACCCAGGTTGTTGCGGTGGACCTCCTCGGTCCCGCCGCCGATCCTGGACGCGAACTGGTTGATGAACTGGTACTGCCAGAACCCGCCGCCCTCGGCGTCGTCGGACAGCATCCCCTCGGCGCCCTGGATGTCGAGCGCGAGGCCGACCTTCTGCGCGAACGACCGCGTGAAGAAGTTCTTGAGCAGCGAGCCGTGCAGCGCCAGCTCGTAGCGGCCGGTCATCACCGCGGTCTGGGTTCGCCAGCCCATCCACTTCATGATGAGCTCGTTCGAGTACACGTGCGCCAGCCCCTGGCGGATCACCGGATCCCCGTCACGGTCCCGCTGCTGGGCCAGCGCCAGGAGCGCGGTGAACGGCGTGGCCTGGCCGGCTCCCGAGATCATCGACGACTCCGATCGGAGCGTGGTGCGGGTGACGCGCCAGCCGTCGCCGACCTCGCCGACGACGTTCTCGGCCGGGATGCGCACGTCGCTCAGGAACACCTCGTTGAAGTGGGCGACGCCCTGCGCCTGGATGAGCGGCCGGATCTCGATGCCCGGCGTGCGCATGTCGACGACGAAGTAGGTGAGGCCCGCGTGCTTGGGCACGTCGGGATCGGTGCGGGCGACGAGGATGCCGAAGTCCGCGTACTGGGCGTTCGAGGTCCAGACCTTCTGCCCGTTGACCACCCACTCGCCGGTCGCCTCGTCGAGGACGGCGCGGGTCGCGAGCGACGACAGGTCGGAGCCGGCGCCCGGTTCGCTGAAGAGCTGGCACCACCACTCGTCACCACGCAGCAGCGGCTCCAGGTAGCGCTGCTGCTGCTCGGGGGTGCCGTGCTGCATCAGCGTCGGCCCGACCAGCGCCTGTGCGGCGGTGATGAAGCCCGAGGTCGCGTCGTAGCGGGCGAGCTCCTGGTTGAAGACGATCTGGTGGGCCGGCGTGCCGCCCCTGCCGCCGAACGCCTGGGGCCAGGTCAGGCCCGCCCAGCCGTGGTCGGCGAGGGTGCGCTGCCACTCGCGGCAGCGGCGCCGGTAGTCGGCGGCGACCTCCTCGTCGGTGGCGGCGCCGTTGCGGGACCAGTCCCGTTCGTCGCCGCGCCGCAGCTCGGCGTGCGCGTCCAGGAAGTCCCGCACCTCGGCACGGAACGACGCGAGCTCTGGCGAGTCCTCGAAGTCCACGGGCGCCGATCGTAGGCCGCAGAACTGGAACGCGTTCCAGTTCTGGCGCAGGTGTGGAGAGGCGGTGCGCCGGGGTGGACGCGTCAGCCGGGGCCGAGGACCTCGAGCAGGCGCAGCTCGAGCAGTCGCACCCGGTCGCCGAACTCGTGCAGCGGATCGATGGCGCTCGCGATGTCGTCGAAGAGGAACCGGGCCACCCAGCGACGCAGGACCACGAGGGCGCCGGGACCACCGCGCCGGACCCCGAGCGCCGTGGCGAGGTGCGTCGGCCGCAGGTCGCCGGCCTGCTGCTCCTCGTCGGGGACGGTGAGCTCGCGGGCCTGCCCGAGCACGAGGGCGTCCGCGCCGTTGACCCACATCAGGCCGAGCGCCTCGCCGAGCTGCTCGAACGGGTGGTCGTCGCCGGACGGCCCGGCGGCGTCACCGCCGACCGACCCGATGACCACGAACTCGCCCGAGGCCTGCGCCGTGGCGGCGTCGAGCGCAGCGAGTCGGCCCGTCGGGAGCGCGATCGCGCTCCACGGCCACGCCAGCACGTCGAGGCGATCGGTGAGCGCGGGCGACGGGTCGCCGAGCACGAACTCCACGCGGAACTCCGGGGGCGCCCAGTCGGTGGCGGCGGCCACCTGGGCCGAGGCGACCGGCTCCGGGTCCACGACGACGATCGACAGGCCCGTCAGCAGGCCGCGCCGGTGCCGCGCGAGCGAATCGGACGTGCCCAGCACCGTCGGATCGACGATGCGGTGCAGCCCGTCGCGCCCGCCTCCGTTCGTCCCGACCCGGAGGTCGAGGTCTGACTCGCGCTCCTGCATGCTCCCCAGCTGTTCTTCGGTTCCGCCACGGGGCCGCTGCCCCGTCCAAGCTCCATCGGCCGATCGGACCCGGTCGTGAACGAAACGTGACGATCGAGCGACGTCGATCCCGGGTCGGTGCCCGGTGCTCACCCGGGAGGCTTCCGATGCACCCGTCGATAGCGTCGAGGGATGTCGACGCCACAGGACCGCCCCGTGGACGGCGCCGAGCCCGTCCGGGGTCGCGCCACCCTCCCGCCCGGGATGCTGCCGCCGGGCGTGGAGCACGACCGGCGGACCCGCGCCCGGCAGCCGATCCAGATCCTGCTCGTGATCGGGACGCGGCCCGAGGCGATCAAGATGCTGCCGCTGGTGCTCGCGCTCCGGGAGCACCCGGCGCTGCACCCCGTCGTCGTGTCGACCGGCCAGCACCGCGACCTGGTCGACCCGATCCTCGAGGCGGCAGGCATCACGCCCGACGTCGACCTCGGCTGCGGCGGTCCCGGCGTGACGCTCAACGAGCTGGTCACGTCGGTCGCGTCGCGCTTCGACGCCTTCTGCCGCGAGCGGTACGGCGACCCGACGGGCGAGGTCGCCGACCTCCAGCACGTCGTCAGCGACGGGTACCCGGGCGCGGTGCTGGTGCACGGCGACACGAGCTCCGCGATGGCGGCGGCGCTGTCGTCGTTCCACCTCCGGCTGCCGGTCGTCCACGTGGAGGCGGGTCTGCGCACCTACGACGCGCTCACGCCGTTCCCCGAGGAGATGAACCGGCAGCTGATCTCCCGGATCGCCTGCTTCCACCTCGCGCCGACGCCGCTCAACGGCGAGCACCTCGTCCGCGAGGGCGTCCCGTACGACCGGGTGTACGTGTGCGGCAACACCGGCATCGACGCGATGCGCTGGGCCGCGTCGCTCGAGCAGGAGCCGACCGACCCCGCGGTGGCCGCCGTCGCCGCGTCGGGTGACCCGCTCATGGTCGTGACCGCGCACCGACGGGAGCACTGGGACGGGGGCATCGACCGGATCGCTGCGGCGATCGCCACGCTGGCCGACCGTCGGCCCGACACGCGGTTCGTCGTGCCGATGCACCCGAACCCGATCGTCCGCCGACAGATCGTCCCGCACCTCGGCGACCGGCCGAACGTCGTGCTCACCGAGCCGATGGCCTACGTGGAGTTCGCCCACCTGCTGGCCCGGGCCGATCTCGTGGTCACCGACTCGGGCGGCATCCAGGAGGAGGCGCCCGTCGTGGGGACGCCGGTGCTCGTCGCCCGCGAGGAGACCGAGCGAACGGAGGGCGTCGAGGCGGGGACGCTCGAGCTGGTGGGCACCGACCCCGAGCGCATCGTGCACTGGAGCGAGCTGCTGCTCGACGACACGCCGGAGCGGCGGGCGATGCTGAGCGCGGTCAACCCGTACGGCGACGGCCACACCGCCCCTCGGATCGCCGACGCGCTCTGCTACCTCGCCGGCGACGACCGCATCGTGCCGGAGCACTACGGACCGGGCTTCGAGCGGCGGGCCGTCATGCGGGCGGCGGGCTACCGCTCGCTGCGCCACGCCGCGGAGGAGCCGGCGCCCGAGCGCGACGAGGTGCCCGACCGCAGCGACGTCAACGGGCATTGGGTGGGCGTGTGAACGCCCGCAACCGCGCGAGCGCAGCGAGCCGGGTGCTCGGGGGTCCGGGGGCGGAGCCCCTGGGAGCAGGACAGCGTGTGAACGCCCGCAACCGCGCGAGCGCAGCGAGCCGGGTGCTCGGGGGTCCGGGGGCGGAGCCCCTGGGAGCAGGACAGTGTGTGAGCGCCCGCAACCGCGCGAGCGCAGCGAGCCGGGTGCTCGGGGGTCCGGAAGCGGAGCCCTTGGGAGCAGGACAGCGTGTGAGCGCCCGGGCGGACGAAGCGACCTGACGTGCTCGCGCTGCTCGGCCTCTACGACGGGACGCCGGGGTGGGCGCAGGTGATCCTGCTGACCGCCCTGGTCGTGATCGTCGGCAGCAACGCCTGGGTCGTGATCCTGTTCGTGCGGTCGCGCGTCGCGCTGCACCACCTCCCGGAGCCGTACGAGACCGCGCCGCCCGAGCTGCTCTGGGTCGCGGTCGTGCCGGCGCTCGACGAGGAGGTGACGATCGTCGACTCGGTCGGGCGGCTGATGGCGATGGACGCGCCCAACACGGTCGTCCTGGTCGTCGACGACGGCTCGACCGACCGCACCCCCGAGCTGCTCGAGGACCTCCGTCGCCAGGTGCCCGAGGGCAGCCTGGCGGTCCTGCGCCGCGACCTCCCCGACGCCCGTCGTGGCAAGGCCGCGGCGCTGAACGCGGCGTGGCGCCACGTCCACGACGTGCTGCTCCGGACCGGCCCGCACGCCGGCTCGGACCCGTCGCAGGTGATCGTCACCGTGGTCGACGCCGACGGCCGCCTCGACCCCGACTCGCCCCGACACGTCGCCGCGCACTTCGCCGATCCGGGTGTCGGCGGCGTCCAGTCGCTGGTCCGCATCTACAACCGGGACCACCTGCTGACGTGGTGCCAGGACGTCGAGTTCGGCATCTACGGCGAGCTCTACCAGCTCGGTCGCACGGGATGGGGCACGGCGGGGATGGGCGGCAACGGCCAGTTCAACCGGTTGGCCGCGCTCGACTCCGTCGTGCGCGACGGCGACGAGGGCCCGTGGCGCGACCGGTTGACCGAGGACCAGGACGTCGGCCTGCGGCTGATCGAGGCCGGCTGGCGGAGCCGTCAGGAGGTCCGTACGGCGGTCGACCAGCAGGGCCTTCCCGGCCTGCGCCGCCTCTACCGGCAGCGCACGCGCTGGTCGCAGGGGAACCTCCAGGCCATGCGGCACCTGCCGGCGGTCGCCCGGGCCCCGGTCCGGTTGGGCGCCCGGCTGGACCTCGTGGCGTCGCTCCTCAACCCGGTCTGGCAGGGGATCGTCGGCCTCTCGCTGGTGGTCGGGCTGTGGCTGTTCGCCGTCGACGGCGTGCCGTTCTGGACGAGCGCGATGCCGTGGTGGCTGATCCTCGTCACCTACTCGCTCGGGTTCACCGGCGCGGTGCTGGGGACCGTGGCGCGCTCGGCCCGGCGGACGCCCTGGGCGTGGCTCGTCGGACTGCTGATCGCGCAGCCGTACGCCCTGTACTCGTGGCTGCTGTTCCCGGTCCTCGTCCGGGCGACGCTGCGCCTGCTGGCCCGGCGCGGCTCGTGGGCGAAGACGGCTCGCGAGCCGGTGCCGGCTCCGGCCTGACCGGCCTTCGCGGCTCGCGCCTGCGTCCGCGGCGCTCGGCAGCGGTCGTCCGGATCCGCGGTGGCGACGGGCCGCTGGGGGTCAGGAGAGGCGGGCCGCCAGGACGCCGGCGTCCTGCAGGTCCGACTCGGCCATGCGGTCGATGAGGTGACCCTCGGTGTGCATCGCCTCGGCGTCCTCGTCGGGCGCGACCCAGGTCGAGCGGTCGGGGTACTGGAAGTAGACGATCGAGTAGCGGTCGCTCGAGACCCGGCCGGGCACGTGCTCGGGGTTCACGACGCGGTGGTCGTTCGCCGGGATCCGGCCGCGGCTCCACCGGTGCAGGAGGTCGCCGACCTGGAGGAGGATCGCGCCGGGCGGGAACGACACCGGCACCCACGTGCCGCCGGGACCGATCCTGGCCTCCAGCCCGCCGGGGCTGTCGTCGGCCCACAGCAGGGTGAAGCCGCCGATGTCGGTGTGCGGCCGCTGCCGGACGCGCCCCGGCTCGGGCGGCTCGTCCTGCGCCAGGTAGTGGTTGCAGACCATGTTGGCGTGCTGGCCGGAGGTCCAGGCCGGCAGGTCCTCGACGGGCAGGTCGAGCGAGCCGGCGATCAGGTGCGTGAGGCGGGTCGCCAGCTCGTGGTGGTGCGCGTAGAGGTCGACCCACGCGGCGCGCAGGTCGGCCGGGCGGTCGGGCCACTGGTCGAACGTCCCCGCCCACTCGTCGAGCGGCACCGGGTCGCCGTGGGCGTCGGTCCGCCCGCCGGGGGCCAGGTTGATCTCGAAGCGCTCCAGCAGCATCGCCTGGGGACCGCCCTCGTGCACCGGCTGGAAGCCCTGCCACGGGAGGTCGCCGTCCCAGCGCACCCGGTCCTTCTCGTCACGGGGCAGCTCGAAGAACGCCTGCGACGTCTCGAGCACCCGGGAGATCCTGTCGACCGCGCCGTGCCCGACGAGGAAGGTGCAGGAGTGGGCGACGAGGGCCTCGACCAGCTCGTCACCGGTGGCGGTGGCGAGGTCGATGACGGGGATCGTCGGGTCGGCAGCGGACATGGGGGCACCTCCGGGGATGGTGGTGGGCCGCCGTGTCCGTCACTGGCCGGTAGTTACCCGATCGACGTGCTGATCGTACCGCCCGTGCCGGACGTCGACGACACCTCGGTACCGTGGTCGGCATGGGAGCGGGATGGGTGCCGCCGGACGGGTCCGCGCCCGAGGGCGGGTCCTCGGGTGATCGCGACGGACCCCCGCCGTTCACCTCCGCACCACCGGGATCCTCCGGTCTGCCGCCCCACCTCAAGGGCGCGCCGACGACCGAGTCGTCGCCACCGTTCCACGACCCGCCGTACTCCGGGCCGTCGCACCCGGTGCCCACGTGGGTCCCGCCCGTCCGGGCCACGCTGTCCCCGCACCGGGGGCGGCGTGAGCGATGGGTGTGGGTGGCGGTCGTGGCCGTGCTCGTCGGGCTGTGCGCCCTGTGGATCGCGTCGACGGTCCGCGGGCTGACCGACGCCGCCGGGGGACCTGCGGAACCCGGCCCGGTGGCGGGTCCCGAGGTGCCCTCCAGCCTCCCGGGAGCCCCCGACGTCACGTCGACGCTCCCATCGGCCGACCCCGAGGACGCTGCGGTCTACGACGAGGTCCGCTGCCGGTTCGAGGGCAGCTCGACGGTGGAGCCCGGCGTCCGCATCTCCGACGGCGAGCCGACGCCTCAGCGGATGGAGCTGCTGCCCGGCGCGACGTTCGACTGCACGTCGGTCGAGGGGCGGACCACCGGCGGGATCTCGATGACCACCGAGATGCCGGAGATGACGGCGCGCCGCGGCAAGGGCTCGGCGATCGGCGTGATCGACTGGACCACGGTGGGCCCGGGCATCGCCCCGGACCTCGGCCGCCGGTCGAACCTCACCGCCGAGGTCGAGCTCGCGTTCCCGAACGTGATCCTGCTGTTCACGATCCAGGACGGCCCGTACCAGGGCTACAAGGGCCGCGTCGTGCTCGGGAAGTGGACCTTCCGGAACGACGAGGCCGGCCGGATCGTCCAAGTCGACTTCGAGCCCACCGACGTCGTGCTGTCCGACGGCTGAGCCCGAGGGCGACCCCCGCCCCCGGCCCGCTCCAGCCACTCAGAGCCGCTCAGAGCCGCTCGATGATCGTCACACGTCCGCCGACCCCGCCCCCCGCCCGTCGGCTCCGCGAGCTCCGCCGACACGTGGGGAGTCGATCCGTCGAGCGGCGGTTCGCTCCGCTCAGAGCCGCTCGATGATCGTCACGTTCGCCTGGCCGCCGCCCTCGCACATCGTCTGGAGGCCGTAGCGGCCCCCGGTGCGCTCGAGCTCGTTCAGGAGCGTGGTCATCAGCCGGACGCCGGTGGCGCCGAGCGGGTGGCCGAGCGAGATCGCCCCGCCGTTGACGTTGACCTTCGACAGGTCGGCGTCGAGCTCCTTGGCCCACGCCAGGACCACTGAGGCGAACGCCTCGTTGATCTCGACCAGGTCGATGTCGTCGAGCGTCATGCCGGCCTTCTCGAGCGCCCGCTTGGTCGCGGGGATCGGCGCCGACAGCATGTACACCGGGTCGTCAGCCAGCACCGACAGGTGGTGGATGCGGGCCCGCGGCTTCAGCCCGTGCTGCTCGACCGCCTGCTCGCTCGCGATCAGCATGGCGGCCGAGGCGTCGGAGATCTGCGAGGCGACGGCGGCGGTGATGCGTCCGCCCTCGCGCAGCGTCGGCAGCGAGGCGATCTTCTCGGGGTTCGGCTCGCGCGGGCCCTCGTCGAAGGTGAGGCCGTTGAGCTCGACGATCTCGTTGTCGAACCGGCCCTCGGCCCGCGCCGCGATCGCGCGGCGGTGGGACTCCATGGCGAACTCCTCCATGTCCTCCCGGGAGATGTCCCACTTCTCGGCGATCATGTCGGCGCCGCGGAACTGGCTGACCTCCTGGTCGCCGTAGCGCTCGACCCAGCCCATGGACCCGGAGAACGGGTCGGTGTCGCCGAACTGCTCGGCGACGAGCATCGCCGAGCTGATCGGGATGCGCGACATGTTCTGGAGGCCGGCGGCGACGACGAGGTCCTGCGTGCCGGACATGACGCCCTGCGCGGCGAAGTGCACCGCCTGCTGCGACGACCCGCACTGGCGGTCGATCGTGGTGCCCGGGACGTGCTCCGGGAGCCCCGCGGCGAGCCACGCGGTGCGACCGACGTCGCCGGCCTGCGAGCCGATCGTGTCGAGGCAGCCCATCACCACGTCGTCGACGGCGCCGGCATCGATCCCGGTGCGCTTCACCAGCTCCCTCAGCGTGTGGGCGCCGAGGTCGGCCGGGTGGATCTGGGAGAGCGACCCGCCCCGCTTGCCGACGGGGGTGCGCACGGTGTCGATGATGTAGGCCTCGGCCATGGGTTCTCCTCGGGCTCGACCGGCGGAGCGGTCACTGGTCCGTCGTGGTGTCACGAAAGCTGCTCCAAGGTACGCGGCGACCGACCGATCGGCCGCATCGCCCGGGCTCGGCCCGCTCACCGGCGACGACCCCCCACGGGAGTTGTCCGATCGGGCAGACTTCCGCCATGTCGAGGACGTGGCGAGCCGAGGAGTTCGACCTGCTGTCGCCGTCGGTGGCGAAGCGGTGGTCGGGCTTCCTCTCCGAGGAGGGCGACCGGCGTTGGTTCCCGAACCTCCTCGGCATCCAGGTCGAGGAGCTCCGCCGCGACTACGCCCGCCTGCGGATGCCGTGGCGCAGCGACCTCAACCAGTCCCAGGGCCTGATGCACGGTGGCGCGATCGCGACCCTCATCGACACCGCCGTCGTGCCGGCGATCGGCACGGCCTACACCGACGCCCGGCCGTTCTCCACGATCGAGATGTCGGTGCGCTACATCCAGCCCGTCCGCCAGGAGGACCTGGTGGCCGAGGGCTGGGTGCGGCGCCGCGGCACGCGCGTCGTGTTCTGCGAGGTCGAGGTGCGGACCGCCTCGGGCGTCACCGTCGCCACCGGCGATCTCATCTACGTGGTGGGATCGGCGCCCGAGCCCGGGTGAGCGACCCGCCCCACCCGGCGGGCGGTGGCGGCGAGAGGTGAACGCCGGGTGACGTGGCGGTTGCCTGGAGGCGAACGGCCTGGGACCATGTCTCCGGTCCGGGACTCGAGGGAGCCCGGCGGAGCGGGGGGCGTGCCGTGGGGGCTGCGAAGCGAGCGATCGGATCGGTCCGGTGGGCCGTGGCGGCGATGGTGGTGGCGGTGGTCGCAGTGGCCTGCACCGTGCCGACCTCCACCCCGCCGACGGAACCGTCCGTCCCCGTCGGCGACGACGCGATCGGGCTCAACCAGCTCCAGTACCTGGGCAGCCACAACTCGTACAAGACGCAGCCCTCCTTCGGGCTCCTCGCCGCGCTGGGCCTCGGCTCCGCCGCGGTCCCCGAGCTCGCCGGCAGCGGTCTCGACCCGGCGCAGCTCAACTACGGCCACCGCCCGCTCACGCAGCAGCTCGACAGCGGCATCCGCAGCTTCGAGCTCGACATCTGGGCCGACCCCACGGGTGGGCGGTTCGCCGCGCCGCTCGCCGCGCAGCTGCTGGGCCAGCCCTACCCGCCGGGCATGGACGACCCCGGCTTCAAGGTCCTCCACATCCAGGAGATCGACTACCTCTCCACCTGCCCGACCCTCGTCGGCTGCCTCGAGGAGATGACGGCCTGGTCCGACGCCCACCCGGGCCACCTCCCGATCACGATCAACCTCGAGCTCAAGCAGGACCCGCTCCCCTCCCCGTTCGACGTCACGCCGATCCAGGAGTTCGACGCGGCGCAGCTCGACGCGCTCGACGCCGACGTCGCCGCGGTGCTCGGCGACCGCCTCATCACCCCCGACGAGGTCCGCGGCTCGGCGCCCGACCTGCGCACCGCGGTGACGACCGCGGGCTCGGGCGGCGGCTGGCCGACGGTGGCCGACAGCCGGGGCCGGTTCCTGCTGTTCCTCGACAACGCCGGCCAGCTCGCGACCCGCTACCTCGACGGCCACCCGTCGCTCCAGGGCCGGGCGCTGTTCACGAGCGACGGCTTCTCCCGTCCCGACGGCGCGGTGCTGAAGGTGAACGACCCCGGCGACGGCTCGGCCATCGCCGCGCTCGTCCAGCAGGGCTTCCTCGTCCGCACCCGGGCCGACGCCGACGTGGTCAACCCCGGACCCGACCGGGCCGCCGCGCTCGCCTCGGGCGCGCAGATGGTGCACACCGACTTCCCCGCCGGCGAGCCGCAGTTGGGCACCGGCTACCAGGTGGCGTTCCCGACCCGGGTGCAGGCCCGCTGCAACCCGGTGAACACCACGCCGGCCACGTGCACGGCGGCGGCCGCCGTCGAGCCCGCGGCCTGAGGGCCGAGGTCACGGCGGGTCGCGCCCGCCTCAGCCGACCGACGCTCCGGCGTCGGGGCAGACGTCGAGGAGGTGGCAGTCGCGGCACCACCGGCCGGGCGAGGTCGGCGCGGCGTCGGGCTCGGCGCGCCAGCGGACCAGCTCGACCACCCGCTCGACCGCCCGTGCCAGCAGATCGGCCGTGACCGGGAAGGCGACGGTCGACGCGGTGGCGGGCGAGCCGACCCGGACCCGCGCCGGGACCTGCCGGCGGAGCAACCCGTCGGCGAGCGCGTTGAACCCGGCAAGCAGGCCGAGGGCGGGGTCCGACGGGGCCCGGGCCGACATCACGACCAGCACGTCGGGGCGGGACACGCCGTCGGACGCGTCCCAGTTCGCCCGCAGCCGGATCGTCCGCTCGGGGACGTCGACGAGCTGGCGCCGCGTCGCCCACGACAGCGGCCGACCCGCCACGGCGGCCAGCGCCCCGGTCGCCCACGTGGTCGCGGCGGCCCGCACGGCCGCCCGTCCGGCGCGGTCCAGCTCCTGCTCGTACCAGTCGGCGAACCACGCCGCGTCGCGGTCGAGGTCGTCGACCGACGTGAGGACTCGGTCCACCGCGACCCCGACCGGCTCGCCGTCGCGCCGCTCCCGCAGGGCCACCCGCCCGATCGCCCCGGCGGCGGTCGCGGCCGTCACCACGAAGTCGTCGAACGGCACCGACCAGCGCGAGGGGCAGACCAGCGCGAGGTCGTGCGCCGACACGTCGACCCAGCCGGCGCCGTCACGCGGTCGCTTCTGCTCCAACCGGAGACGGTCGCCGAGCAGTGCGTCGAGGCGCCCGACCAGGTCGTCGCGGGCCGCGACCGCGAGCGCAGCGCGGTCGTCGGCCGTCACGGGGCCACCGCGTCGTCGAACGGGTCGGGCGGGTCCTGGTACGTGGGGCAGCGGTCGGCATCGGGGCACCACGCGCACGACGGCCCGGCGCGCTCCACCGGGGTGCGCCCGACCTGCAGCTCGGCCCATGTGCCGATCGCGTCGGCCAGCCGGCGGGCCGCCGAGTGCAGCACGTCGGCGCCGACGGGCATCGACGCCAGCGTGCCGCCCGGGTACCACCGGGCCACCGCGGCCGGGGCGCGGCGGTCGCGCAGCGCGACGAGGAGGGCGTAGTGCGTCGCCTCGGCGAGGTGCCCGTGGTGCGGACGGCCGAGCTTGACCTCGACCACGACCGCTGGGCGGCCGGACAGCGGCCCGCCGAGCTCGACGTCGGTCCGGCCCTCGCAGCGCACGGCGCCGCCGGCGAGGTGCACCGCGGCCGAGGCCTGGGTCCGCGGCCACCACGACGGGTCCAGCCCCGCCCACGCCCGAGCCGCGGTCGCCAGCGGCGCGAGGTCGAGCCCGTCGGCCCCCGCCTGCACCTGGTCGCGGACGTCGAGCTCGCCGCGCGCCCCGAGCCACGACAGCAGGTCCTCGAGCGGATCGGCGACCGGGCCCTCGGCGATCTCGTGCTCGACGTACACGTCGAGGGCCCGGCCGAGCAGCTGCCGCACCGAGGGCCGCGCCTCGTCGTCGGCGGACGGGCGGCTGGTCGCGACGGCGCAGCGCTCGCACTCGGCGAGGGACGCCACGCGGCCCTTCGGGAGCCGCAACGGGAGCGCCTCCGCCGCGTCGTGGCCGTCGACCAGCTCCGCCGCACGCGCTGCGGCGATCTCGAGGTCGGCCCGCACCTCGTCGAGCTCCTCGGGCGCGACCGGCGACGCCGGCGACGCGGCCAGCAGATCGTCCAGCTCGGCGGCGACGGACACGGGACCGGACACGGCCAGAGCATGGCAGCTGCCACCGACAGGATCGGCGCCGCGGCCCCGATCGGACGATCTACCGTTCGCGCCCGTGACCGACGAGATCGTGCCCTTCACCATCGACGTCCCGCAGGAGCAGCTGGACGACCTGGCCAACCGGATCCGCCACACCCGCTGGCCCGACCAGGAGACGGTGGCCGGCACCGACGAGCCGTGGAAGCAGGGCATGCCGCTGCGCGCCGCACAGGAGCTCGCGCTCCACTGGTCCTCGGGCTACGACTGGCGGCGGGTCGAGGCCACGCTCAACTCCTTCCCGCAGTTCCGGACGGTGATCGACGGCCTGGGCATCCACTTCCTCCACGTGCGCTCCCCCCAGGAGGACGCCCTCCCGATCGTCCTCACGCACGGCTGGCCCGGTTCGGTCGTCGAGTTCCTGAAGGTCATCGGACCGCTGACCGATCCCGCTGCCCACGGTGGTGACCCCGCCGATGCGTTCCACGTGGTCGTGCCGTCCCTGCCGGGCTACGCGTGGTCCGACAAGCCCGACCACACCGGCTGGGGCGTGCCCCGCATCGCCGCGGCGTGGGAGCAGCTGATGCTCCGCCTGGGCTACGACCGCTTCGGCGCCCAGGGCGGCGACTGGGGCTCGATGGTCACGCTGGCGATCGGCGCCCACCACACCGACCACCTCGTCGGCGTCCACACGAACATGCCGCTCGTGATCCCGTCGACCCCGCCCGAGGAGATGACGCCGACCGAGGCCGCGGCGGTCGCCGGGCTCGACCACTACATGAACTGGGACGGCGGCTACTCGACGCAGCAGTCGACCCGTCCGCAGACGCTCGGGTACGGGCTGGCCGACTCGCCGGTCGGGCAGATGGCGTGGATCGTCGAGAAGTTCTGGTCCTGGACCGACTGCGACGGCGATCCGCTGAACGCCCTGACCGCGGACGAGCTCCTCGACAACGTGTCGGTGTACTGGTTGACCAACTCGGCCGCGTCGTCGGCGCGGCTGTACTGGGAGTCGTTCAAGCACGTCGACTTCAGCCCGATCGAGGTCCCGTCGGCCATCTCGGTCTTCCCGCACGAGATCTTCCGGACCAGCCGGCGCTGGGCGGAGACCCGGTTCTCGGACCTGCGGCACTTCGACGAGCTCGAGCGCGGCGGCCACTTCGCCGCGTTCGAGCAGCCGGAGGCGTTCGTGTCCCAGGTCCGGAGCGCCTTCCGGACGATGCGCTGAACCGAGCCGGCGCCCCGGCTCGGGTGGACAGCGTCAAACCGAGCGGGTGAACCGCTGCTCCCCGCTCGGTGAACGGTTCCCCCTGACGGGTGAACTTCGTTCGATTTTCCGTGACCTGTGCCCCACCTCAGTGGTACGTTCGACCCAGGTCACCGTGGCTGGTGGCGATGCGGGGGGCGATCGCACTGGGCGACACCCACCGGGAATCACTGGGCAGAACCCGGGAGGGACTGGACATGAAGACTCGTGGCGTGCGCTTCGCGCTCGTGGGGTTGGTGGCGGCCTTCGCCGCCGTGGCAGCGGCCTGTGCGCCGGCTCCGTCGCCGGGCGCTCCGCCGGCACCGATCAACTGGTCCTTCAAGGGGACCAACATGACGGTGAACAACGTGCAGGACGAGGTCTGCGTGCTCGTCTGCGTGAACACCTCCGACGAGGCCTACCTGCTGCAGGTCGCCTTCCGCGTCCGCATCGGCGAGCCCGGGTCCGCCCAGGCCTGGGTCGTCAAGGGCGGGACGCTGCCCAGCACGGGCGCCGGCGGCAGCCGCAGCCTGAACGACTCGACCGGTGCCAAGGTGGCGTTCAACGGCGTGCAGCCGCTCGACGTGCTCGACGCCCTCAACTCCAACAACAAGATGGACGTGGTGGGCACCTACACCTGGGCGGCCGAGGAGGACTTCTTCGACTCGCTGACCGGTGGCGCCGAGTCCATCGCCAACATCTTCGAGACGGCGCTGAACTCGACGCTCGCCGCCGGCTCGCTGCCGAACGGCGACACGAACGCCCTCATCGGCCTGATCATCGACGCCCTCTTCGACAACGTGGGCACGCCGTTCAACCTGATCCTGGCGAACCTGCCCTGCCTGGGCACCTGCGACGACGTCCTGGGCGGCGCCCTCTACGTCGGCCTCGGTGCCACCGGCACCCTGGCCTCGCTGATCGACACGGCGATCGGTTCGACCACGATCCCGAGCATCCCGATCCCCGCCGTGACGGTCCCGCCGGACGTCCAGGGCGGTGGGCTCTACACGATGGCCAGCACCAAGAACTTCAACCAGGTGTTCTCCGGCGCCGACGGCGTCCACACCTACTCGTTCCAGTCCGGCCCGGCCTGACGGAGCGGCGCTCCGGTCAGCGCTGACCGAAGGACGAGGACGGCCCCGGGCGGATCGCCCGGGGCCGTTCCGCGTCCGGACCTCGATCGGGTCGCTCTAGCCCTCGACGTCGGGCGACTTCATCGCCGCCGTGCCGATCCGCTTCTGGATCGTGGCGCTGAGCCCGGGGGCGACGGTCGCCAGGGTGGCGCCGAGGCGGAGCTCGATCGGCGACACGAACACCTCGGCCGGATCGGACGTGATCGCCGTGACCACCGCGTCGGCGACGTCCTGCGGGGTCTTGGTCCGCACGCCGGGCGGCAGCTCGATGTCGCCCTCGGCGAACATGCCGGCGTCGCGGATGAAGCCCGGCGAGACCAGCGTGACGCCGATGCCGGATCCGTCCAGGTCCTGGCGCAGCGAGTGCGCGAACCCGCGGAGGCCGAACTTCGTCGCGTTGTACATGCGGGTGTTGGGCGTGGCCGCCAGCCCGGACAGCGAGCCCACGAGCACGATCTGGCCGTGGCGGCGCTCGGCGAGCAGGTGCTGGGCGAAGGCGACCGACAGGTGGATCGGGGCCCGGAGGTTGACGTCGATCGTGGCGTCGACGTGCTCCGGTGACTCCTCCTCGATCACGGTGTCGGACCCGACGCCGGCGTTGAGCACCAGCACGTCGACGCCGGTCGCGTCCTCGGCGAGCCGGTCGACGTCCGTGCGGTCCGCCAGATCGGCCACCACCACCTCGCCGCCGGTCTCGGCGGCGAGCGCCTCGAGCAGCTCGCGGCGGCGAGCGGTCAGGACCAGGTCGGCACCCCGTCGAGCGAGCTCGCGGGCCATGGCGGCGCCCAGGCCCCCGCTCGCCCCGGTGACCATGATGCGACGTCCTCGGATCTCCACGGACCCGAACCGTAGCGGCGGGCGTGGTCGGGTGAGGTGCGACGTGCGGCGACAGGTCGGCTGGTTCTGCGAAGCACGCCGATAGCCTCGGACCATGACCGACAGCACGAACACCGACGCGCGGGACCTCGCCATCCATTCCCTCCGCCGGAAGCGAGCGTTCCAGGCGCAGGTGGTCTCCTACGCCGTCATCAACGTCGTCCTCTGGGGCCTGTGGCTCTTCACCAAGGGCGACGGCAACCAGGGCTTCTGGCCCGCCTGGGTGACGGTCGGCTGGGGCATCGGTCTCGCCTTCAGCGCCTGGCACGCGTACGGCGAGAAGCCGATCACCGAGGACGACATCCAGCGCGAGATGCAGCGCACGCAGGCCGACGGGCGATGAGCGGCACGACGGATCCCACCCGGGGCGACCTCCCCGCCGGCGCGGCGACCGGGTCGACGGGGACCGACGACGCCCGAGCGCACGCGATCGCTGCGCTGAAGGGGCGGCGGGAGCTGACCGCGAACGTCGTGTCGTTCCTGATCGTGAACGCCTTCATGTGGGCGCTCTGGCTGATGACCGGCGCCGGCTACCCCTGGCCGATCTGGGTCACCGGCCCGTGGCTGGTCGGCGTGGCGTTCCACGCCTGGCAGGTGCGCGGCGAGAAGCCGATCACCGAGGACGACATCGAGCGGGAGATGCGGCGCCAGGGCGCCTGATCCACCCTCGCGGGATCGCGGCCGCCGCCCGCCGTCAGCTGCCGAGCTGCTCGGCGAGGTACTGCTGGATCCCGACCTGGTTGATGGCCTCGAGCTGGGTCTCGAGCCAGTCGATGTGCTCCTCCTCGGAGACGAGGATCTCCTCGAGGAGGTGTCGGGTGCCGTTGTCGCTCGCCGCGACGGCGGCCTCGATGCCCCGGTTCAGGCGCTCACGAGCGACGTACTCGAGCTCCAGGTCGTTTCGGAACTGCTCCTCGACCGTCTCGCCGACGCGCAGGGCGTTGAGCCGCTGGAGGTTGGGCACGCCGTCGAAGAACAGCACCCGCTCGATCAGGGCCTCGGCGTGCTTCATCTCGTCGATCGACTCGTCCCGGATGTGGTCCGCGAGCCGGTCGAAGCCCCAGTTGCTGCACATCTTGGCGTGCACGAAGTACTGGTTGATGGCCGTGAGCTCGGCGGTGAGCACCTCGTTCAGCAGATCGACGATCTCGGGGTTGCCCTGCACGGTGGTCCTCCTCGGCCTGTTGCCGGACACCCTACCGTGCGCCCCCAGCGCTCCGGCACGGGCGCGACGGAGCGGGCGGAGCGGATCCGCCCGGGACCGTGACGACTCGGATCAGGCGGCCGAGACGGCGTCGAGCGCACCCTCGACCGCGAGCAGCATCTCGATGGTGCTCACGCAGGAGCCGCAGTTCCCGCCCGCCTGGCAGGTGTCCATGACGTCGTCGACGGAGCACGCGCCCTCGCGGATCACCTCGACGACCTCGGCATCCCGGAGGCCGTGGCAAGAACATGCGATCGCCATCGCTGTTCAGAATACCTAACACCGTCGGGATGGCAACCCCTGGGGCGTGGGATTCGGCGTGCCCAGGCCTGCCGTGGACGGCGTGGCTCAGGCGGCGCTGTGCTGGCCTGCCTCGTCGGCGGCGTCGGACGGCGCCTCGGTGGTTGCGTCGACGACCCCCGGACGGCCGGTGTGCGGACGGGCGACGACGTGGCGGGTGGCCGGGGCGGCGACCAGCACCTGGTCCGGGTCCTGCGGCAGGAACCAGGCGGGCCAGCTGTCGCCCGGGCGGGGCACGGCGTCCGCAGGGATGACCACCTCCCGCTCCAACGGGAACGGCTCCGAGCCGTCGGCCGGGCAGACGAGGAACTCCATCCGGCACTGCACGTTGAGGTGGTTGCGCACGCCGTCGGTGCGCCGGACCGACACGACGGTGGCGAGCGCCCGCGAGCCCTCGGCACGGAGCTCCCTCACCGACAGGACGGTCACCGCCGGGCGCAGCTGCCGGCCGACGAAGCCGACGATCGCCACGGACGTGCCGATCACGGCCGTCGCGAGCACTCCGAGGGTGATCACAGTCCCAGCCATGTGCGGGATTCTGCCGCGCCGTCCAGGGGCCCGGTTCCGTAACCCGTACGCAACTGGTCGTCGGCCGGGTGATGATCCGGTCCCCGCGTCGCGCGATCCGACGGGAGCAGCGGGCATGATGGGTCGCGAACCAACCGGAGGAACCGATGGCCGACGAGAAGCACCACCTGCAGGAGACCCACGGCGACGAGCCGAACATCGACCCGAAGGGCCTCGGCAAGCCGGAGTCCCTCAAGCAGGTGCTGCACGACGTGGCCGAAGGTGCGACGGAGTTCCTCGAGGGAGAGCCGCCCGAGGGCGCGAAGGACACCGGCCACGTCGAGGGCGCCAACTACGAGTGACCGGTCGCACCGGACCGGCGGACCCGGTCGGGTGCCTCAGCCGGCGCTGAGCGCGTCGGCGATGCGCGCCTGGACGGCGTCGCTCGTGGGGTCGGTCCACGCCGCCAGGTGCGTGCCCCCGTCCACGGACAGGAGCTCCGCCTCGGGGAGCGCCGCCAGCGCGTGGTCGCTGTGCGCAGGCGGCACGTCGGCGTCCGCAGTCCCGTGGACGAGCAGGACCGGCGCCGACACGGCGGCAAGGCCGAGGTCCGGCAGCTCGGGGAACTGCCGGTGGTCGTTGTCGAGACCCACCTTCCGACCTGCGACCGTGGCGGACAGCTCGAGGACGAAGCTCCGCTTCGTCGGATCGTCCCAGACCTGCTCGACGAGCTCCTTCAGCTCCGCCGTGCCCAGGTCGCCCTCCTCGGCGAGCGTCGACTTCACGAGCGACCTCCCCGAGTGCTTCGCCATCTCGTCCACGAGCCACGGACCCAGCCGCCCGGACAGGAGCCGGTCCTCGAGACCGCCCTTGAACGTGAACGGCCCGCTGACCGCGGCCAGCGCCGCGATGGCCGACACCCGCTCGGGGTGCCCGCTCGCGAGCAGGTAGGTCGACGGTCCGCCGCCGGACCAGCACATGACCGCGACCCGGTCGATGCCCAGCGCGTCGAGCAGCGCGAGGTGCAGCTCGGCCTGGGCGGCCGGCGTCGAGTTGGCATCGGTCAGCGCCGTGCCGAGGTAGCCCGGCCGCGACGGCGCGATGACGCGACGCCCGGCCGCGACCAGGAAGCGGGTCATCAGCTCGCCCTGGTCCGAACCGCCGGGCGAGCCGTGGACGAAGAGCACGGGATCGCCCGAGCCGACGTCCGCGTACTCGATGGTGCCGAGCTCGGCGTCGACGGTGGCGGGGGTCGGGTCGGACATGGCCTGCGCTCCTGGCTGGGACGGCGCCGCGGCGCGGCGCGGGGGTCCCACCAGTCTGACGGCGTAGGCGGCGAGTTCCTCCGTCCGGTCGGACATGGCCGACGTCCCGCCGACGGAGCAGCCCGTGACGTCGGACGCCGCCGGCCCCGCGTCAGGTCACGGTCCAGGTGGGGCCGGAGCGGATGAGCTCGGCCAGGTCGCCGCGACCCTGGCGCTCGATCGCCTCGCCCACCTGCGCCGCGACCTCGAGCTCGTAGAGCGGGCGGTCGACGTCCCGGAACACGCCGATCGGGGTCGGGGTGTGCGGCCCGGACGCCAACCGGGACAGCGCGAACGCGAGCGTCGGATCCGGCCGGTGCTCGTCGTGCACGACCAGCTGGCCGCCGGCGTCGCCGTCGCGGTCGGCGATCCGGTCCACCACCAGCTCGGCGTACTCGTTCTGGAACACGCCGAACTGCCCGTCGGCGCCGAAGCGGACCGGTTCGCCGTGGCGGAGCGGGATCATCATGTCGTCCCGGTTGTCCTTCGCCATCACGTCGTCGAACGCGCCGTCGTTGAAGACGTTGCAGTTCTGGTACACCTCGACAAACGCGGCGCCCTTGTGCTCGTGGGCCCGACGGAACACCTCCTGCATGTGGCCGCGGTCGGCCTCGTGCGTGCGGGCCACGAACGTCGCCTCGGCGCCCAGGGCCACCGACACCGGGTTGAACGGCTGGTCGATCGATCCGAACGGCGTCGACTTGGTGATCTTGCCGATCTCGGAGGTGGGTGAGTACTGGCCCTTCGTCAACCCGTAGATCTGGTTGTTGAACATCAGGATCTTGAGGTCGACGTTCCGGCGGAGCGCCTGCAGGAGGTGGTTCGCGCCGATCGACAGCATGTCGCCGTCGCCACCGATCACCCACACCGACAGGTCGGGCCGGGTCATCGCCACGCCGGTCGCCACCGCCGGCGCCCGCCCGTGGATCGAGTGGATGCCGTAGGTGTTCATGTAGTACGGCAGCCGCGCCGCGCACCCGATGCCGGACACGAAGACGAGGTCGTGGGGCGGGACCCCGAGGTCGGGCAGCATCAGCTGCAGGGCGGCGGTGATGCCGTAGTCGCCGCACCCCGGGCACCAGCGCATCTCCTGGTCGGACATGAAGTCCTTGCGCCCGAGGGCGATGGGCGTCCCGGCCACCGCCGTCGCCGCCGCGCCGTTCCCGCCGGCCCCGTTCCCGCCAGCGCCGTTCCCGTTGGTCGCGTGGCCGTTCGTCGACGCGCTCATCGGTCCAGCTCCGCCAGCATCCGTGCCTCCATCTCCCCGGCTGCGAACGGCAGCCCGGCCACCTTGGTGAAGCTGCGGACGTCGACCAGGTACCGGTCCCGCAGCAGCCCGGTCAGCTGCCCGAGGTTGAGCTCGGGGCACAGCACCTTCGGGTACCGGGCGAGGACGTCGCCCAGGTCCGCCGGGAACGGGTTCACGTGGACGAGGTGCGCCTGCGACACCCGGTGGCCCGAGCGGCGCAGGCGTCGGACGCCCGCCGTGATCGCTCCCCAGGTCGAGCCCCAGCCGACGACCAGCAGCTCGGCGCCGTCGTCCTCGTCGAGCAGGACCCCGGGGATGTCGGCGGCCATGCCGTCCACCCGGGCCTGGCGGAGCCGCACCATGTGCTCGTGGTTGTCGGGCTGGTAGCTGATGTTGCCGGACCCGTCCTGCTTCTCGATGCCGCCGATGCGGTGCTGGAGGCCGGGCGTTCCGGGCAGCGCCCAGGGCCGGGCCAATGTCTCGGGATCGCGGAGGTAGGGCCAGAACGTGTCCCGTCCGTCGGGTTCGCTGTGGTTGGTCGCCGTGGCGAACTCGACCGACAGGTCTGGCAGGTCGGCCACGTCGGGCAGCAGCCACGGCTCGGCGCCGTTCGCGAGGTAGCCGTCGGTCAGGAGGATCACCGGCGTCCGGTACCGCAGGGCCAGCCGGGCGGACTCGATCGCGGCGTCGAAGCAGTGGGCCGGCGACCGCGCCGACACGATCGGCAGCGGCGACTCGCCGTGGCGACCGTGCAGCGCGGCCAGCAGGTCCGTCTGCTCGGTCTTGGTCGGCATGCCGGTCGAGGGGCCGGCGCGCTGCACGTCGACGATGATCATCGGCAGCTCGAGGCTGATGGCCAGACCGATCGCCTCGGACTTCAGGTCGAGGCCCGGCCCCGACGTCCCGGTCACCGCCAGCGCACCGGAGAAGGCGGCGCCGATCGCGATCGAGGCGGCGGCGATCTCGTCCTCGGCCTGCATGGTCCGCACGCCGAAGTTCTTGCGCCGGCTGAGCTCGTGGAGGATGTCCGACGCCGGCGTGATCGGGTAGCTGGCGTACACCAGCTGCAGCCCCGAGAGCTCGGCGGCGGCGATCAGCCCCCACGCCAGCGCGGTGTTGCCGTTGACGTTGGCGTAGGTCCCCGGCGGCAGCGGCGCCGGCGCCACTGAGTACGGGTGGTCGAACAGCTCGGCGGTCTCGCCGAAGTTCCGCCCGGCGCGGAGCGCGGCCAGGTTCGAGTCGCGCACGAGCGGCCGGGCGTCGTACTTCTTCTCCACCCAGTCGACGAGGGGCTGGACCGGACGGGTGTACATCCAGCAGATGAGGCCGAGGGCGAAGAAGTTCTTCGAGCGTTCCGCGTCGCGCCGCTTGACCCCCAGCTCGGTGGTCGCCTGGAGCGTGATCGAGGTCATCGGCACCTGGTGAACGGTGAAGCGCTCGAGCGACCCGTCGACGAGCGGGTTCTCCAGGTAGCCGGCCTTGGTCAGGTCGCGCTCGTCGAACGCATCGGAGTTCACGATGATCGTCGAGCCCGGCGAGAGGTCGTCGACGTTGGCCTTGAGCGCGGCCGGGTTCATCGCGACGAGCACGTTCGGCGAGTCACCCGGCGTCACGATGTCGGTGTCGGAGATGTGCACCTGGAACGACGACACCCCCGCCACGGTGCCGGCAGGGGCGCGGATCTCCGCCGGGTAGTTGGGCAGGGTGGCGAGGTCGTTGCCGAAGAGCGCGGACAGCTCGGTGAAGCGGTCACCGACGAGCTGCATCCCGTCACCAGAGTCGCCGGCGAAGCGCACGACGACGCGGTCGAGCTCCCTGGGGCCGGAACCAGCGCGGTCCGACGTGGTGATCGTGGACATGGGACCCCCTTGTCCTGTTGTCCGGGCCGCGCTGTTGGTCGTTGCTGCCCGATCGAGCCGCCGACCCCCCGGCGACCCATTGACGAAGGTACCCCCATCGCCGGGCCACATGACCGCTTTGTTCCCGCCCGGTGGCGCGGGGCAGCGACGCGACCCCTGACCCGACGGCCTCGTCGGGCCCGCCGATCAGGCCGCGGCGCGGTCGCCGGTCTGCACCCGCCAGAGCGCCGCGTAGAGGCCGCCGGCGGCGACCAGCTCGTCGTGGGTCCCGGCCTCGACGATGCGACCGGCCTCCATCACGTGGATGCGGTGGGCGTGGCGGATCGTCGACAGCCGGTGCGCGATGACGATCGTCGTCCGGTCGACGGCGACGCGGGCGAGCGACTCCTGGATGGCCGCCTCCGTCTCGTTGTCGATCGCCGACGTGGCCTCGTCGAGCAGGAGCACGGCCGGGTCCCGGAGGATGGCACGGGCGATCGTGATGCGCTGGCGCTGCCCGCCCGAGAGCTTCTGGCCCCGCTCCCCCACCACGCTGTCGTAGCCGTGGGGCGTGGCCCGGATGAACCCGTCGGCCTCGGCGAGCACCGCGGCCCGCTCGATCTGCTCGAGGGTGGCGTCCGGGCGCCCGTAGGCGATGTTCTCGCGCACCGTGCCGTGGAAGAGGAAGACGTCCTGGGGCACGAGCCCGGTCGCGCCCCGCAGCGAGGCGAACGTCAGCTCCGGCAGGGGGATCCCGTCCACCGACACCGTCCCGGCATCGGGCTCGTAGAGGCGCAGCAGCAGCTTGAGGACCGTCGACTTCCCCGAACCCGTCGATCCGACGATGGCGTGGGTCTCCCCCGCCGGCACGTGCAGTGAGAAGTCCCGCAGCACCGTCCGGTCGGCGTCGCCGCCGAGCGGATCGACCGGCGCCTCCTCGTCCGAGGCGCCCTCGGGCTGCGGCGGGGGCCGGTGGTAGCTGAACGTCACGTCGTCGAAGCGGACGTCGCCGCGCACGGGCTGCGGCAGCTCGCTCGTGCCGGGCTGGATCGACGGCTGCAGCTCCAGGAGGCCGAAGATGCGCCGGCAGCTCGCCATCGCCCGCTGGTACAGGTCGAGGATCTCGCCGAGCTCGGTGAGCGGCCACAGCAGGCGCTGGGTCATGAACACCAGCACCGAGTACATGCCGACGGCGAGCGTCCCGTCGAGCGCGGCCTTGCCGCCGACGACCAGGGTCATCGTGAACCCGGCCAGGATGGCGACCCGGATCAGCGGGATGAAGGCGCTCGACAGGCGGATGGCGTCGCCGTTGACCCGCCGGTAGCGCTGGCTCTCCACCTCGAGCCGGCCGACCTCGCGCTCCTCGCCGTTGAACGCCTTGACCGTGGCGACCCCGCCGAGGCTGTTGCTCAGCGTGTCGCCGATGTCGGTGGCGGCGGCGCGCACCGCGTCGTAGCGGGGCTCCAGGCGCTTCTGGTAGCGGAGCGAGCCCAGCACGATGATCGGGATCGGCAGGAAGGCCAGCACCATCAGCGTCGGCGAGATCACTGCGAAGACGAGGCCGACCAGCACCACGTTGGCGATCGACTGGATGATGTCGTCGGCGCCGACGTCGAGGAAGCGCTCGAGCTGGTTCACGTCGTCGTTGAGGACGGTCATCATGCCGCCCGACGTGGTGTCCTCGAAGTAGCTCATCTCGAGCGACTGGACGTGGCGGTACGCCTCCATCCGGGTGTCGTGCTCGACGGTCTGGGCCAGGTTCCGCCAGGTCACGTGGGCCACGTACTGGCTCGCCGACTCGGCGAGCCAGATGACGATCGTCGCGGCGGCGAGGATGAGCAGCTGCTGGAAGCGGTCGTCCACGCCGGTGATCCGGTTGAGCAGCGAGTCGCCCTCGTTCACCACGACGTCGACCGCGACGCCGATCAGCAGCTCGGGCAGGACGTCGAAGAGCTTGTTGGTCACCGACATCACGGTGGCGAACACGACCTTCGGGCGCTGGCGCGAGGCGTGGCGCCAGAGGTCGCGCAGCGGCGGCGTGCTCGACAGCGGGAACGAGCGGTTCGTGCGCGTCACGGCGGGGGTCGGGGCCTGTTGCATCACCCCGACAGCCAACCCCGTGCCGGCCGCCCGCGGCCACATGGTTGCCGACCGCGGACCTCCGGCGACCACCCGTCGTCGCGCCGATGGCCGCATCGGAGCGGGCCGGTCGGTCGTGCCACGCTGGGGCGGTGCAGTGGCTCTGGATCTCGGTCGTGGCGTCGGTGGTGCTCACCGTCGTCGCCAACGTGGTCGTCCGCCTGCTGCCGCGGCGACCGGCGGAACCCCGGTTCGACCCCTACCAGCGCTGGGGCGAGGCGTCGGGCCGATCCACCCCGCCCCCGGGCTGGGACGACGACCAGCCCCGGATCCGCGTCGTCGCCCCGTGGAAGGCGATGCTGATCGTGTCGATCGTGGCGACGCTCGTGCTCGACGTCGCGCTCAACCTGGTGCTGGCCGTCACCCGCTGACGGGCGCCGCCGCTCAGCCGGCGCCCGTGGGCGGCCCGTCCGTCTCGACGTTGATCATCCACAAGGTGCCGAACCGGTCGGTCAGCGTCCCGAAGCCCGGGGAGAAGAACGTCTCGGCGAACGACATGTCGACCTCCCCGTCGGCGGCCAGGTCGTCGAACGCCCTGCGGGCCGCCTCCACGTCGGGCGCCTGGTAGCTGACGTAGGTGCTCTGCGGGGCCTTCCCGCCACCCGGCTGCGTGTCGCTCCCCATGAGCAGCGCGCCGTCGAGCATGAGCGCGGCGTGGATGACCCGGCCCTCGAAGCCCTCGGGGACGTCACCGTCGCCGGGCGCGTCCTCGGCGCCCATGACGAACAGCTCGCCGCCGAAGACCTGCTGGTACCGGGTGAAGGCGTCCCGGCACGTGCCGTCGAAGTTGAGGTAGGGCAGGAACGAGGTCATGGCAGGTCCTCCTGGCGTCGTGTCGATGTCAGCAGATCCGACGCCGCAGCGCTCCTGAAGTCATCGCGGCCGCCGCGACACCCGTGGGCCACCCCGGCGTCGGGTGGCGTTCACGAGCGACCGGTACCGTCGGCGGCGATGAAGATCCTGGTGACGAACGACGACGGCATCGACAGCGAGGGCATCCACGAGCTGGCCCGGGCCCTGGCGACCACCGAGCACGAGGTCCTGGTCGTCGCCCCGGCGACCGACTGGAGCGGCGCCGGCGCCGCGCTCGGCAACCTCCGGCCCGACGCCGCGCTCGCGCTGTCGCGGGCCGAGATCCCGGGCGCCCCCGACATCGAGGCCTGGGCGCTCGACGGGCCGCCGGCGCTGTGCCTGGTGGCGGGGCGCCTCGGTGCGTTCGGCGACCTGCCGGACCTCGTCGTGTCCGGCGTGAACGCCGGCGCCAACACCGGCCGGGCCGTGCTGCACTCCGGCACGGTGGGCGCGGCCCTGGCCGGCCAGAACTTCGGCATCTCCGGGCTCGCCGTGAGCGTCGACGCGGGCTCCGGCTCGCTCGGCGGCGGCGGGACGTGGCGCTGGGACACCGCCGCGCAGGTCGCGCTCGAGACGCTGCCGCTCGTGATCGACGCCCCGGTGGGCAGCGTGCTCAACCTCAACGTCCCCGCCCGCGACCGCAGCCAGGTGCTGGGCGTCCGCTGGACGCACCTCGCGCCGTTCGGCGCCGTCAGGGCCACGATCACCGCGAACGAGGGCGAGTCGCTCCAGTGGGAGCTCACGCCGACGGGCTACGAGCCGCCGGAGGACACGGACCAGGGCGCGCTGGACCGTGGCTGGGCGTCGCTCACCGCGCTGGTCGGCATCGCCGAGTCGTGGCCCGTCGTGCCCGAGGGACCGGTGGACGACATCGACTCGGCGCAGGTCGAGGTGCACCTCGTGCCGGGCGCCGAGCTGCACGAGGTCCACCGCGTCCCGGGCGGGTCCCTCACCAGCACGCTGATCCGCCCGAACCTGGGCGACGCCTTCCTCTGACCGGTCACGCAGCGTGGAGGTCGCGGCGGGCGAACACGCCCACCGCAGCCCCGCACAGGCCGACGCCGACGGCGAGCGTGATCGCGACCGTCGTCCGGTCGACCGGCTGCGCCGGCACGAGGGCGAGGTGGTCGAAGAGCCCGAGCGACTCGGTCCACCGCAGCCCGTCGACCAGCGAGGCCACCAGGTCGACGACCAACGACCAGCCCACGACGACGTAGACAGAGGCGGCCGCCCACCGCGGGGCGAGCGCCAGCACGATCGCGCCGATGCCCAGGGCCACGAGGCAGACGGGGACCACGACGAGCCCCGCCCCGAGCAGGGTCGGCAGCGACACGTCGTCCACGCCCTGCGAGGCGGCGCCCGCCCACATCGCGGCGCCGGAGGTGAGCGCGGCGAGGGCGAGGGCGAGGGCGGCGATCACCAGCCGCCCGGCCAGCCAGGTCGCCCTGCCGGTCGGCCCGGCGAGCACCAGCCGGAGCCGGCCGTCGAGCTCCTCGGACGCAGCGGCGCCGATCTGCCCGGCCGGCAGCAGCGCGAGCACGGCCGCGACGAACAGCAGCACGAGCCCGAAGTACTGCTCGACGAACGTGCCCCGCACCCCGAAGGAGTCGATGACGTCGCGGGTGCCCTCGGGCAGGCCCTCGACGGTCATGTGGGCGATGGCGCCGAACGCCAGCCCCATCGCGACCGCACCGACGAGCCACGCGACGAGCACGCCGGTCTCGAGCCGCAGGGCGAGCGCGGTCGACGAGCCGAGTCCGCGATCGCGAGCGGCGGCCACATCCCGGGAGCGCAGCACCCCGTCCCCGACGTCGCGACGGCCGGCCACCGCCACGGCGACACCGACGAGCAGGAGCGTCGCGGCCGCCGCCGGCACGAGCGGGACGAGGTCGTTCGAGGTGAGCGGCGCGACGAGCTCGCTCCAGCCGAGCGGCGTGGCCCAGCGGACCCACCGGGTGTCGGGGCCCGCATCCCCGACCATCCGCAGCACGAACGCGACCGCGAACACGCCCATGCCGAGGCCGGTGGCCAGCCGGCGCGTGCGGCCGACCTGCGACGCGACCGCGGCGACCCCGACGAACACGGCGGGGACGAGCCCGATCGCGAGGGCGTGGACGACCGCGTCCCACGCCGAGAAGCCGACGTCGGGGTCCAGCCCGGCCATCGCGGTGCCGGCGAACACCCCGACCACCACGAGCCCGACCGAGCCGCCGAGGCCGGCGAGCACCGCACCCGTGGCCCGGGAGGGGCGGGTCGCGCCCGAGAGCAGGAGCTGCCAGCGGCCGGCGTCCTCCTCGCCGCGCAACGCCCTCGTCGTGATCAGCACGGCCCACACCGCTGCGATCGACGTGAGGAAGACGTAGCCCTTGTAGAAGGTGTAGCCCCCGACCGTGTCGATGTCGCCGATCGGCCCGAGCAGCACCGAGAGCCCGCCGCTCGACGCGGTGAGCTGCGCCAGCTGCCGGCGCGACGCCTCGGTCGGGAACGACGAGACGTAGGTGACCGCGGTCGAGGCGACGGTCAGCCCGCACCCGACCGCCACCGCGACGGCGCCGACCCACGTGGCGCGGAGGGCCCGTCGCCCGATCGCGAGCTCGGGTCGGTGCGACGTCACGTCCGCCCCGCCGCCCATCGGCCCGGCGGCCGAGCCCGCCCCGTCGGCGGCGTGGGGGGCGGCGACGGTCACGTCGGGGCGTCGCCGTACTGGCTGATGAAGAGCTCCTCGAGCGACGGCTCCCGCGTCGTGAGCCGCTCGACGCCCGCAGCCGCGAGCGCGCCGACCAGCGGACCGATGTCGCCGGTGACGTCGCACTCGAGGTCGGTGCCGCCCGACGCGCCGTCGGGCGAGCTGACCACGAGGTTGGCGACGCCGGGGACCGCCGCCAGGTCCGGCAGATCGCGGGTGACGTGGGCGTGCACGCGCACCGCCGCGAGGCCGCGCAGGTCGTCGAGCCGGCCGACGTCGACGAGACGGCCGGCACGCAGCATGCCGACCCGGTCGCAGGTCGCCTCGACCTCGCTGAGGATGTGCGAGCTGAGCAGCACCGTCTGGCCGCGGTCGCGCGCCTCGTGCACGCAGCGTCGGAACTGCTGCTCCATGAGCGGGTCGAGACCCGTGGTGGGCTCGTCGAGCAGCAGCAGGTCGGCCCGGGAGGCGAACCCGGCGACGAGCGCGACCTTCTGGCGGTTGCCGTGGCTGTAGGCCCGGTTCTTCTTGTGCACGTCGAGCTCGAAGCGGGCGACGAGCTCGTCGCGGTACGCCGCGTCGACCGACCCGTGCAGGTTGCCGAGCAGCCGCATCGTCTCCTCGCCGGTCAGGCCCGGCCACAGGTCCGCCACGCTCGGGACGTAGGCGAGCCGCCGGTGCAGCGACGCCGCGTCCCTGCGCACGTCCAGCCCGAGCACCTGGGCCGACCCCGACGTCGGGCGGAGGAACCCCAGCAGCAGGTCGATCGTCGTCGACTTCCCGGCGCCGTTCGGGCCCAGGTAGCCGAAGACCTCACCCTGCTCGATCGTCAGGTCGAGCCCGTCGAGCGCGGTGGTGGACCCGTACCGCTTGGTCAGGCCCCGGGTGACGACGGCGTCGGCCACCCCACATTCCTACTCCCGTGCGGCGTCCGCGAGGCGCGCTTCCCGTACCGGGTTCAGACGGGCGCGGGGGCGTCGGCGGCCGGGTCCGGATCCGCGTCGTCGGCGGACGGCGCCGTCGGATCGGCGGCCTCGTCGGCCAGGTCGGAGCCGAGTCGGCCCTCGACCGCCTCCACGACCTCGGCGGGCGTGGCCTCGGCCTCGGGGCCGGTGAGGTAGGCGTCGAACACGGCCTGGAGGAACCGTGCCGCCGAGTCGACCACCGCGTTGGCCCGGACCGACGTGAAGGTCTCGAACGCATGCTGCGCGCCCTTGAGCTCGAGGTAGTACACGGGCTGGGTGGAGACGGCCCGGAGCTCCTCGACGAACGTGCGGGCGTCCTCGACCGGGGCGAGCACGTCCTTGTCGCCGTGGATCACGAAGAACGGCGGGGCCGCGCCGTGGACCTGGTCGATCGGCGAGGCCGCCTCCCACTGCTCCGCTGCCTCGTCGGGATCGCTCTTCATCACCCACGGGCCGAGGAACTGCCGCTGGGTGTCGGGCGGCCAGACGCCGTTGCGGTTGGTGAAGTCGAAGACGCCGTAGAACGGCACCGCCGCCGCGACCGACGTGTCGGCCCGCTCGAAGCCGGGCTGGAACCGCTCCTGGTTGGCGGTGAGCGCGGCGAGTGCGGTCAGGTGGCCACCCGCGGACCCGCCCGTGATGGCGATGAAGGCGGGGTCGACACCGAGCTCCTCGGCGTGCTCGCGCACCCAGGCGATCGCCCGCTTCACGTCCACCAGGTGGTCGGGGAAGGTGGCGGCCGGGCTCAGCCGGTAGTCGACGTTGCAGCAGACCCAGCCCTTGCTCGCCATCTGTCGCATCAGCAGCTGGCCCTGCCGGTCCTTGAACCCGAGCACCCAGCCGCCGCCGTGGACCTGCACCAGCGCGGGCCGTGGCTGCCCGGGGACGTCGGCGACGTCAGGGCGGACGATGTCCATGCGGAGGGCCCTGCCACCCGCCCTCGCGAACTGGATCCGACGTTCCCACCGGATCGGCAGCGGATCCGACGGGTCGACCTCGGCGAGGTCCCGCAGCGCGTCGCGGACCTCCTGGCGGGCGGCGTAGCTCTGGCGGATGGTCGCGGCCATCCCGGCCCACGACCCGAGCGTCAGCACCATGCCGACCTTGCCGGGCGTCGTGCGCAGCGCGCCCTTGCGGATGAACAGCGCGGTGGTCAGCATCTGGAGCACGAGCAGGTACGGGGCGAGCTCGATCGTGATCCAGCTGGCGAAGAAGCTCCAGCCGAAGAGCAGCTTGTTCCGGCGGTTCGGACGGAAGGCGTTGAGCGTGTACACGGCGTTGTTGACCGAGACGCCGAGGTAGGCCCAGCCGGACGCGGGGGCGGTGTCCATCGCTCCAGTCTGCCGCGGCTCGGTCGGCACCTCCTCCCGTCGGTGCCGCGTGGCGTCGGTGGGGCCCGGGTCGGGGGCGGGCGCCGGTGCGGCCTCAGGGTGTCGGCAAGTCCACCCGGGCCGAACGGCTCGTCAATTTCAAGCGAGGCCCGGGGGCCGACGATGGCCGTGTCGGTGCTCCCACCTGGGGAGCGGACGACAGATGGAGCAAGAGATGAAGCAGTTCGCCTGCGGCGACGTGGTCCCCGGCTGCGACGCCACCTTCACCTGCGAGACCGAGGACGAGATCCTCGGCCTGGTCGGCGCCCACGCCGTGGCCGACCACGGCATCACCGAGATCTCCGACGAGCTGGTCACGGCCGTGCAGGCCCGCATCGTCGAGCTCGTCTGAGCGACCGAGCCCACCGCGTGACCGCACCGCCGCCGTCGGCCGCCCCCGGCCCGTCGGCGCACCCGTCGCCGCTCGACGGCGGCGCCGCTGCAGCCGCCGATCGCCTCCGCGACCCGGCAGCGCCCCAGTGGGACGAGCTGCTGCACGCCGCGATCCGCGGCGACGGCGTGCGCAGCGTGTTCCAACCCATCGTCGACGTCCACCGCCACGTCGTGTGCGGCTACGAGGGCCTGACCCGCTTCGACGCCGTGCGGTCGCTGTCGCCCGACCACTGGTTCGCGGCGGCGGCGCGGCGCGACCTGGTGGCACCGCTCGAGCGGGCGACGCTGCGATCGCTGCTGTCGCACCGACCGGATCTGCCGCCCAACTGCTTCCTGACGGTGAACCTCGAGCCCGACTCGCTCGTGGACCCCGGGGTGTCGGGGGTGCTGCACGGAGCGGACCTGGGCGGCGTGGTGATCGAGATCACCGAGCACCGACCGCCGAGCGACCCCGAGCGGCTCGCGGTGGCGATCGAGGGCTATCGCGCCGCCGGTGCGCTGATCGCCATCGACGACGCCGGCTCCGGCTACTCGGGGCTGCAGCAGATCCTGCTGCTCCGGCCGTCGATCCTGAAGCTCGACCGGTCCCTGGTCGAGGACATCCACGTCGACGAGGCGAAGGCGGCGCTCGCGGAGATGCTCGGCACGTTCTCGAACCGGATCGACGCGTGGCTCCTCGCCGAGGGCGTCGAGACACGACAGGAGGCGCAGCGGGTGCACCAGCTCGAGATCCCGCTGGCGCAGGGCTGGTTCTACGGGCGGCCGGCTGCGCCGTGGACCGGGCTCGACCCCGAGAGCCGGGTCGTCGTCGATAGCGACCGGACCGCCGCCGGCCTCCACCGGCTCGTCACCCCGCTGGCCTCGGTGCCGAGCGGCGCGGAGCGCGCCTACCTGGCGGAGCACCCGGAGTTCGACATGGTGGTCGTCGTGGACGACGGCCGCCGACCGATCGGGCTGCTCACGCCCGAGTCGGCCATGACCGGGACCGTGCTCGAGGTGACCCGCGCCAACGTGCGCACCACCCCTGCGGAGCTGGCGGCGCGCATCACCACCCGCCTGCCGCTCGACACCTCGACGCCGACCGTCGTCACCGACGACGCCGGCCGCTACGTCGGGATCGTGACCGTGGCCCGGCTGCTGCACGACCTCGCGGCCTCGGCGGCGTAGCGACCGGTCCCGCGGCGCGCCCCCGCCGTCGCCGGGCCCCGAGCGCAGCCGGCGGCGACCTCGCCGACCGCCACGGCCGGGCGTAGCGTTCGGGCCATGAGCACCACGGCCGACGCGGCACCGACCGGACCCTCCCAGCAGGCCGAGCGGGCCCCCGCCGGCACCGGGCTGCCCGCCAGCCTCAACGACCTCCTGCGCAAGCGGCTGACCTCGCTCGTGCCGTCGTCGGGCGACGCTCCCTCGGTCACGTCCCACGCGCCGTTCACAGGTGAGCCGGTCGCCGAGCTCCCCCAGTGCACGCCCGGCGACGTGCTGGCCGCCGCCGAGCGCGCCCACGCCGCGCAGGTGGCCTGGGCGGCGACCAGCATCGAGGACCGCGCCGGGATCTTCCTGCGCTTCCACGACCTGGTGCTCGACCACCGCGACACGCTCATGGACCTGATCCAGGCCGAGAACGGCAAGGCGCGCCGCGACGCGTTCCTCGAGGTCGGCGACATCGCCAACACGAGCCGCTACTACGCGCGGACGGCGGCCTCGGCGCTGGCATCCAAGCGACGCACCGGGCTCATCCCCGGTCTCACCGACGTGCACGAGCTGCGCCACCCACGAGGGATCGTCACGATCATCTCGCCGTGGAACTACCCGCTCAGCCTCGGAGCGGGCGACACGATCCCGGCGCTCCTGGCCGGCAACGCCGTCGTCCAGAAGGCCGACAACCAGACCGCGCTCACCGCGCTGTTCGCGCTCGAGCTCGCCCACCGCGCCGGACTGCCCGGGGACTTGTGGCAGATCGTCCTCGGCCGTGGGTCCGCGATCGGCACGCCGCTGCTCGACATCGCGGACTACGTGATGTTCACGGGATCCACGGCGTCGGGCCGCACGATCGCCCGGGAGGCCGGCGAGCGGCTGATCGACTGCTCGCTCGAGCTCGGCGGCAAGAACGCCATGGTCGTCCTCGACGACGCCGACCTCGACCGCGCCGTCGAGGGCGCGGTCCGGGCCTGCTTCTCGTCGAGCGGCCAGCTCTGCATCTCGATCGAGCGCATGTACGTCGCCGACGCGGTGTACGACCGCTTCGTGCCGGCGTTCGTCGAGGCGGTGGACGCGATGGTCACCGGCCCGGCGTACGACTTCTCCACGCAGATGGGCACGCTGACCTCGACCGAGCAGCTCGAGGTGACGTCCTCCCACGTCCAGGACGCGGTGGGCAAGGGCGCCACCGTCCTGGCCGGCGGCGCGGCCCGCCCCGACCTCGGGCCCTTCTTCTTCGAGCCGACCGTGCTCGCCGGCGTGACGCCCGAGATGACGTGCTTCGCCGAGGAGACGTTCGGCCCGCTCGTGTCGATCTACCGCTTCTCGACCGACGACGAGGCCGTGCACCTGGCCAACGACACCCGGTACGGGCTGAACGCCAGCGTGTGGAGCCGATCGCCCCGCCGCGGACGAGAGGTGGCCTCGCGGCTGAAGGCGGGCACGGTCAACGTCAACGAGGCCTACGCCGCCGCGTGGGGCAGCATCGACGCGCCGATGGGCGGCATGGGCGACTCGGGTCTCGGCCGCCGCCACGGCGCGGTCGGCATCACCAAGTTCACGGAGTCGCAGACCATCGCCCGCCAGCGGCTGATGAACCTCGCGCCGCCGCTGCGCCAGCTGGGTGACGACGGCTTCTCCGCGGTCATGACGACCGCGCTGAAGCTCATGAAGCGCGCCGGCTGGCGCTGAGCCGGATCCGCCGAGGTCGGTCACGACCGACGCAGCGGCCTTGCCCGCTCCGGCCTACTGTCGCCGCCCATGACGATCGTGGTGATCACCGGTGCGGCCAGCGGCATGGGCGCAGCCCTGCGTGCCCGGCTCGAGGGCGAGGGCACGACCGTCATCGGCGTCGACCTCCCCGGCACCGGCGTGACCGTCGAGGCCGACCTGGCGACCGTCGAGGGCCGGGTGCTGATGGCGGATCGGGTCGCCGAGCTGTCCGGCGGCGCGATCGACGGGCTCGTGGCCGGCGCCGGCATGCAGTCGATGGACGGTGCGCTCGCCGAGCGCACCGTGCGCACGAACCACTTCGGCGCCGTGGCCACGCTCGAGCTCCTCCGCCCGCTGCTCGCCCGCGGGTCCGATCCTTCGGCGGTCGCCATCTCGTCGAACTCGACGACGACCCAGCCCGGCGTCCCGCCCGAGCTGGCCGACGTGCTGCTCGCCGGCGACGAGGACGCGGCGGTCCGGGCGGTGGGCGAGGACGCCATCACGGCGTACCCCGTGTCGAAGCTCGCGCTCGGGCGATGGGTGCGGCGGCACGCCACGACCGACGAGTGGATCGGCGCCGGGATCAGGCTCAACGCGATCGCGCCCGGGTTCGTCGACACGGCCATGACCGCGGGCACGTGGGACTTCGTGTCGTCCCTGGGCGACACGTACCCGATTCCGATCGGACGCCCGGGTCGCGCCGAGGAGCTCGCGGCCCTGCTGGCGTTCCTGCTGTCGCCCGACGCCGGGTTCTTCGTCGGCTCGTTCATCACGGTCGACGGCGGCACCGAGGCGAGGGTCCGGGCCGAGGACTGGCCCGGCGCCCGCTGACGGATCCGGCACCGACGCCGCGTGACGGCTCCACGGCACGAAGGAGACAGCCGGGAGGCGGCTGGCAGACTGGCGCCATGACGACGGTGATCCGGGGCGGGCTGGTGGTGGACGGGACCGGGGCCGAGGGCCGGGTCGCCGACGTGCTGATCGAGGACGGCACCGTCGCCGCCATCGGGCGGGACCTCGAGGTGCCGGCCGGCGCCGAGGTCATCGAGGCCGACGGCTGCTGGGTCACGCCCGGGTTCATCGACCTCCACACGCACTACGACGCCGAGCTCGAGTTCGATCCGGCGCTCGAGGAGTCGGTGCGCCACGGCGTCACCACCGTCCTCATCGGATCCTGCGGGCTGAGCTTCGCCGTCGGCGACCCCGAGGACCTGGCCGACATGTTCTGCCGGGTCGAGGGCGTGCCTCGGGCCGACGTGCTCCCGATGCTCGACCGGCTGAAGGACTGGGAGACCCCGGCCGAGTACCTCGACCACCTCGACTCGCTGCCGCTCGGGCCGAACGTCTGCTCCTTCCTCGGCCACTCCGCCATGCGGGCGGCGGTGATGGGCCTCGGCCGGTCGCTCGACGACGACGTCGAGCCGACCCCCGGCGAGCTCGGCCGCATGGTGGTGATGCTCGACGAGGCGCTCGACGCGGGGTACCTCGGGCTGTCGATCAACACGTTGCCCTGGGACAAGATGGACGGCGACCGGTACCGCAGCCGCCCGACCCCGTCGGTGTTCGCGAGCTGGAAGGAGTACCGCCGGCTGGCTGCGGTCCTGCGGGCGCGCGACGCGGTGTTCGAGGGCGTGCCCGACATCTCCGGCCGGTGGAACCTGATCTTCTTCGCCGGGATCGCGAGCGGCATCGGCCGCAAGCCGCTGCGCACCACGATCATCTCGCTGATGGACGTCAAGGCGGCGCCCGGCTCCTACAAGGTGTTCGCCGGCGCGTACGGCCTGGCCCGGCGCTGGCTCAAGGCCGACGTCCGGCTCCAGGCGCTCCCGCAGGCGTTCCGGCTGTGGACCGACGGCCTCGAGAACCCGGTGCTCGAGGAGATCGGCGCGGGCACCGAGGCGCTGCACCTCGCCGAGCAGGCCGCCCGCTCCGACCTCCTGCGCGACCCGTCCTACCGGGAGCGGTTCCGCAAGCAGTGGACGAACCGGTTCAAGGGCCGGGCGTACCACCGGGACCTGTCCGAAGCCCGGATCGTCGAGTGCCCCGACCCGTCGGTCGAGGGCATGACGTTCGCCGAGGTCGCGGCGAAGCGGGGCAGCGACCCCGTCGACACGTTCCTCGACCTCGCGGCCGAGCACGGCAACCACCTGCGGTGGACCACGACGGTGGGCAACACCGACGACGACGCCGTCGCGTGGATCGTGGAGAACCCGCAGGCGCAGATCGGCTTCAGCGACGCCGGCGCCCACCTCCGGAACATGGCCTTCTACAACTTCCCGCTGCACCTGCTCCGACTGGTGCGCCGCCGTCGCGACCAAGGCCGTCCGGTGCTGCCGCTCGGCCGGGCGGTGCACCGGGTGACCGGGGAGCTCGCCGACTACCTCGGCATCGACGCCGGGCGGCTGCAGGTCGGGGCGCGGGCCGACGTCGTCGTCATCGAGCCCGACGCGCTCGACGATCGGGTCGACGAGGTCGTCGAGGCATCCATGCCGGGCATCGGGTCGGTGCGCCGACTCGTCAACCGCGGCGAGGGCGCCGTGAAGGCGGTGCTGGTGAACGGCCGCGTCGCGTGGGACGGGGGCGGCCGCGCCGAGGGCTTCGGCGCCGAGCCCGGCTACGGCCGGCTCCTGCGCAGCACCCGCACCTGACGCAGCCCGCCGGCGCCCCCCTGCGGACCGGGCCGTTCTCGGTGCGCCCGACGTCGCAGCACGACACGAGATGCACCGAGAACCGCACCACGCGTCGGGGTGACCGGGGATCACCCGTCGTCAACCGAGGGGGAGGAAAGCGAACGACGTCTCCTTAGCCTCGTTCGCATGGAGACGCCCCCCGTGCCCACCGAATCCGTCCGCCGCCGCCTCCGGGGCGGCCGATCGAAGGCCCTCGGCCTCGTCGCGATCCTCGCCCTCGTCGCCGGGGCGCCGGCACTGGCGTCGGCGGCCGGTCCGATCGGCGTCGGGACCGCCCGGACCGGCGGACCGTGCATGTCCGGGTTCTCGGTGCCGCTGTCGGGCCAGTACGACCAGCTGTACGAGTGCGTCGGCAACACGTGGCAGGTGGTCGGCGACCTCGAGGGCTCGACCGGTCCGGCCGGACCGACCGGACCCGCCGGCCCGGCCGGCCCCACCGGCCCGATCGGGCCGCAGGGCGTCCAGGGCGTCCAGGGCGTCCAGGGCCCGGTCGGTCCCGACGGCCCTCAGGGCCCGCAGGGCGCGCCCGGCAGCGAGGTCGACGTGCAGGTCTCGCGGCTCGCGCTCCCGGTCTTCATCCCGAGCGGCGCCGGCTCCACTTTCATGCCGCCGGTCGTCGTCCCCGCCACCGGCAACTACGAGGTCGACGTCGCGATCAACGCAGGTGCGCCGCTCGCCGTCGTCGCCCGCTGCACGGTGCGGGTGAACGGCTCCGACGTGTCGACCGTGATGCCGGCGGTCGAGCACATCTATCCGCAGGCCAACGTGGCGACCACCGGCACGATCGCCGCCGCGGCCGGCGACATCGTCCGGCTGCACTGCCACGACTACGTCTCGCTCGGCGACTTCGACGTCTTCGATGCGATCCTCACCGTCACGCCGGTGGGTGACGTCACGTCGTAGCGACGACGAGCTCGTCCGATCCGGGGTGCGCCCGTCGACCGTGCGTCGGGGGCGCACCCCGGTGCGCGTCCGAGGCGGCGTCGTAGGCTCGCCGCATGGGTCCCCTGCCGCTCCAGACCGCCGAACGCCAGGGGTTGTGCGACCTCATGGAGACGCTCGGGCCGGCCGCTCCGACGCTGTGCGAGGGCTGGGCGAACTACGACATGGCCGCGCACCTCTACGTGCGCGAGCACGATCCGATCGCCAGCGTCGGCATCGTCCTCCCGCCGGCCGAACGGCTGCACGCCCAGGCGATCGAGCGGACGAAGGAGCGCACCCCGTTCGAGGTGCTCGTGCGCAAGGTCCGCGCCGGTCCGCCGCTGTGGTGGCGGCCGGTCGACGGCCTCGCGAACGTCCAGGAGATGTTCGTGCACCACGAGGACGTGCGCCGCGGCGGGGGCGACCACACCCCGCGGCCCGAGTCCGAGATCGGTGAGCTCGAGGCCCGCCTGTGGGGCAACCTCAAGCGGGCGCACTGGATGATGACGCGCAACATCAAGGGCGTGCGCGTCGAGCTGCGGGCTCCCGGCGAGGAGCCGATCCGGGCGGGCAAGGGCGACGAGGTCGTGACGATCGCCGGGCGGCCCGGCGAGCTGGTGCTCTACCTGCTCGGTCGCCGAGCTGCCGCGGACGTGGAGATCACCGGTTCCGCGCAGGCCCGGGCCGCGCTCGAGGTCGCCGACCTGGGCCTCTGATCGGGAGCCGTTCGTCCGGCCTGGCACCCGACGCCGACGGGTACGGTCCCCGGATGGCCGACCAGCGATACGTCGCACTGCTCCGCGGGATCAACGTCGGCGGGAAGAACCCCGTCCCCATGGCCGAGCTCCGGGAGCTCTTCGGGGAACTCGGTCACGACGACGTCCGAACCCACATCCAGTCGGGCAACGTGCTGTTCAGCACCGGCACGGCCCGGGACTCGCTCGAGGACGACATCGAGGCGGCGCTCGAGGAGCGGTACGGGACGCGGCTCGTCGTGGTCGTCCGGTCGCTGCGCCAGCTCCGGTCCGTCGTGCGCTCCGCACCGGACGGGTTCGGCGACCGACCTGACGAGTTCCACTCCGATGCGGTGTTCCTCAAGTCGCCGCTCACCGCCGCGAAGGCGATGAAGGTCGTCCAGACGCGCGAGGGGGTCGACGAGGCGTGGCCAGGGACGGGCGTCATCTACTTCCAACGGCTCAGCGCAGCGCGCACCAAGAGCAGGATGAGCAAGATCGTCGGCACCCCGGAGTACGCACTGATGACGATCCGGAGCTGGTCGACGACGACGAAGCTCCTGGAGCTGCTCGAGGCCGACGCCTGATCCGGCGGGCCGTGCGTCAGGACCGAGGGGAGGACCGGCCGACCAGGCGCTCGAGGTCGGCCGGATCCGCTCCGACGAGGAAGACCGTCTGCACCACCTCGGGGGTGACCCGGTAGATCGCGGCCTGCGCGAAGTCCTGCGCCGCGTCGATGGCCGGGCGGTCGAACGGGACGGCGAAACCGGCCTCCTCCCAGCTGCCGTCCCGTGCGCGCCCGACGGAGCGCAGCGGGGCGCGCAGCCGCTCCGCCATGCGCCGGTTCCGCTCCTCGTTGACCTCGTCGGGTAGCGGCTGGGCCAGCGGGTCCATCGCCGTGAGCAGCGCCCAGGTGGTCCCGGTCGAGCGGGCGACCTCCAGCGCAGGTCGCCAGCGTCCGTCGAGCTCGATCTCCAGCTCGACGTCGCCGTCCCAGCGCTCGACCAGCGCCTGGCTGTCGACGAACGCCGCCGCTCGTGCGGTGAGCGCCTCGTCGAGCGGGATCCCGCGGAGCTCGGCGTCCCTCCGGGCGAGCTCGAGCGTGAGGCCCTCGGGCTCCCGCCCGATCCCCGCCGGGCTCACGTGCCGTCGCGGCCGTCGGCCGACAGGACGGACCGCAGCGGCGCGCTGGCCCTGTCGAGCGCCGCACGCGCCGCCCGCTCCACCAGCGAGTCCCCTCGGTTGCCGATCCAGCCGCGCCACCAGAGGAAGACGAGCTCGGCCACCACGATCGCCCCCATGACGACGACCGCCGCCCAGAACCCGTTGCGCAGGCCGGGCATGTCCTCGAAGTTCTGACCGAAGAACCCCACGATGAAGGTCGGGACGAGCACCAGCGCGGCGACGATCGTCAGCGTCTTCATGACCTCGTTCTGCTCGTTGGCGATCCGCGCCTGGTGGTAGTCGCGGAGCGACGCCGCCTCGTCCCGGACCCCCTCGAACGACTCGGCGGCGTACATGAGCTTGTCGAGCGTGTCCCGCAGGCGGCGCTCGACGTCCGCCGGGAAGAGCTCCTCGCCCTTGAGGTCCGTGCCCGACACGACCTGGCGCACCGCCTCCATCGTCGGCTGCATCGCCCGGCGTACCTCGTGCAGCGCGGTCCGGAACCCCTTGATGCGGTCACGCAGGTAGGTCCCCCCACGTCGGGAGTGGGGGGTGTCCTCGTCGAGCAGCGCCTCGATCCGGCCGGCCTCGTCCTCGAACCGATCGACGATCTCGACCAGCGCAGTGGCCACCTCGTCCATCACCAGCGCGACCAGCCGACCCGGCCGTCGCTCCGCGGCGGCACCCACCCGATCGAGCACGGACGGGGGGACCGAGGGACGACCGGCGGGCGTGTCGTCGATGGTCAGGACCGCGTCGCGGGTGGCGAGGACGACGATCTGGCGGGTCCAGACCTCGGGCAGCTCGTCGACGGCCCCGACGTCGGACCGCGCCATGATCGGCACGACGAAGACGGCGAGCAGGTAGTCGTCGTGCCACTCGGTCCGGCCCCTCCGCAGCCCGCTCGCCATCCACTCCTGCAGCCGCCTGACCATGTCGGTTCGGAACACGTCCGCCAACCTCGGGTCGGAGGGATCGAACGCGTTGCGGGAGCAGTGGTACCAACCGTCATCCGTCATCGTGATCTCCACGCCCGACATCCGAGCACGGTCCGTGGCACGGATCACCCCGGAGCGAGGCGCGAGGCTGGGGCCATGGACCAGGTCACGTTCCCCGGCAGCTCGACCGCCGTCGCCCCGTTGGGCGTCGGCACGTGGGCGTGGGGCGACCGACGCACGTGGGGCATGGGCAGCTACGACACGTCGATCACCGAGTCGACGATCGGCGACGCCTGGCGCACCTCGCTCGACGCCGGCATCGGGTTCTTCGACACCGCCGAGGTCTACGGCGGCGGCGAGAGCGAGCGGATCCTCGGCCGGCTCCTCCGGGCCGATCCCGCCCGGCGTGACCGCCTGGTCATCGCGACCAAGTTCTGGCCCGCGCCGTGGAAGCTCAACGTCGGACCCGCACTGCGGCAGTCGCTCGAGGCGTCCCTCGGACGGCTGCAGCTCCCGCACGTCGACCTGTACCAGGTCCACGGGCCGATCAGCCTCCGATCGGCGTCCGCGCTGGCCGATGCGCTGGCCACGGTGGTGGAGGCGGGGCTGGTGAAGGCCGTCGGCGTCTCGAACTACTCGATCAAGGAGACGACGAAGATCCACGGGGAGCTCCGCAGGCGCGGACTGCCGCTCGCCTCCAACCAGATCGAGTTCTCGCTGCTGCGCACCCGGCCCGAGACGAGCGGCCTGCTGCGCGCCTGCACGGACCTCGGTGTGGTCCCGATCGCCTACTCCCCGATCGGACAGGGGCGCCTCACCGGCAAGTACTCCGCGTCGAACCCGCCGCCGGGCCGACGCAACTTCTCCGCCCACCCGATGGAGGAGGTCGACCGCGTCGTCGCCGTCCTGCGCGAGATCGGCGCGCAGCACGGCGACCGGACGCCGAGCCAGGTGGCGCTCCGTTGGATCATCGACAAGGGCGCCGTCCCGATCCCCGGCGCCAAGAACGCTCGCCAGGCCAACGACAACGCAGGTGCGCTGGGCTGGTCGCTCGACGCCGCGGAGATCGAGGCGCTGGACCGGGTCGCGCTCGAGGGGACGAACTCGATCGCGAACCGGGTCTGGCAGCACGGCTGACCGACGGCGCCGGCGCGCAGCGGCCCGGCCCGCCTCTCCCACGGACCGGACGTGCGCACCGCTCCCGGATGAGGACGGGGGCGATGTGGTTCCGACGTCGGCGGGCCTCCTCGGGTTCCACCCGGACCCTTCGACCGGCCCCGCCGGAACGTGCCACTCATCGTGACCGCGTCACGCCGGCGGCGTAATGGGGACGACTCCCCTCGTCGGCCGCCCCTCGGGGCGTGGCTGACGTGACAGCGTCACGTCGATCGATTCCCGTCGCCGCCTGCATCCGCTTACCATCTCCCTAGGAGGGGTTGGTGGGTTGAGACCGTCGGTACCGGGGATCGAGCTGGGCGACGTGATCGGACGCGGCGCGTCGAGTGTCGTGTACGCCGGCGTCCAGGAGCGGTTCGGCCGGACCGTCGCGGTCAAGGTGCTGCAGATCCCGGGCCGTGACGAGGTCGCCGCCCGGCTCTTCGAGACCGAATGCCAGACCCTCGGTCGCCTGGCGTCGCACCCCGACATCGTCACCGTCTTCGACGCGGGCACCACGGTCACCGGCGACCCGTACCTCGTCATGGAGCACCTGCCCGGCGGCACCCTCGCCGAGCGCCTGAAGCAGGAGGGCGCGCTGGCGCCGGACGAGCTGCTGCCGATCGCGGTCCGCCTGTCCGGCGCGCTGGCGACGGCCCATCGCAACCGCATCATCCACGGCGACGTCAAGCCGCAGAACGTGCTCTGGTCGGTCGCCGACCTCCCCGCCCTCGCCGACTTCGGCATCGCCCGGCTCCGCACCACGACGATGTCGACCGCCCTCACGGTGTTCACCCCGCTGCACGCCGCGCCCGAGCTCTTCGACGGGCAGGAGCCGTCGGAGCTCACCGACGTCTACGGGCTCGGATCGACGATCTTCGAGCTCGTCGACGGACGGCCCGCCGCCGGCGACGAGGGCGACAGCCCGCTGACCGTGGTCGGGCGCATCGCACGGGGGGAGCGGCGGTCGCTCGACCCCGCGCTCGTCCCCGCTCCGCTGGTCGACGTCGTCGAGCGGGCCATGGCGTACGAGCCGGCGGACCGCTTCGCGAGCGTCGAGGAGCTGGGCGACGCCCTCCGCGCCGTCGAGCAGGAGCTGGGGCAGCCGGCGACCCGACTGGTCGTGCTCGACCTGCCGGCCGCCTCCTCCACGTCGGGCACCGCGGCCGCCGAGGACGAGGTGACGCCACCGGCCGAGCCGTCCGCCGCGATGACGATCCCGCCGCCGCTCGCCGGTCCCGTCGGGGCCCCGGCCGAGACCGCCGACCACACGGAGGACGGCGGATCGGACGGCGCCGGACCCGATGAGGACACGCCGGCCGGCGAGTGGGCGGGAACCGAGCCGCCCCGCCGAGCCCGAGGATGCTGGCCGATCCTGCTGTTCTCGGCTGCGATGATCGCCATCGGAGCGCTGGGGATCGTCGCGCTGCTCGCCCGCGACACCGACGAGGCGCCGACCACCACCGCTGCGGCCGACGGGCCGACGACAACCGCGTTCGTCGAGACCGGCAACGAGCCGAACGGGCTGCAGCCCGACGTGACGTACGACGTGCCGGGGTCGACCGACGAGACACCGAGGCTCGATGCGGCACTGGCCGACATCGGGGCCATCACCCAGCCGCTCGGTGAGGTCACCTCGGTGCAGGACAACAAGCTGTTCACGATCGACAGCACACCGGCGACCCTGCGGTACCGGACCTTCCACCCGAGGGACCTGCCTGCCTGCCGAGGCTTCCTCTCTCGGCCGATGACCGTGACCGGACAGTGGAGCAAGCTGGTCCAGCTCGGTCCCGACACGGTCGCCGTCCTCACGGCCCTGAGGTTCGAGGACGCCGATCAGGCGCACGAGGCCTTCGTGGCGCTCTCGATCGGTCAGGGACCGCCGGCGAAGGACTGCAGCGGCTTCAAGCCGGATTGGGGCGTCGACGACTACGACGACCTCGACATCGTGCACCGCGACGTCGAGCTGCCCGACCTGCGCGGGACGACGGGTCTGAACACCTTCGTCGGACAGGGCGCGACCCAGGACTTCCCCATGTACACGTACTCGACGGCGGGAGCGATCCAGCGCGATGCGACCGTCGTCGCGTTCGCCGTCCTGGGCACCCCTGCGGCCGGTCAGGTCGAGACCGCGCCGCTGACCCAGGTCCTCAACAACGTGCTGGATCGCCTTCCGGAGTGACCGGCTCGACGACCGGTCGCGGCACGGCCGGTCGGCTCGCCGCCGCCTCGGCCCGGCACAGGCAGGTCCCGATGCAGCACGACAGCGCGAGGCTGCCGGCGAGGAACACGAGCACGGCGACGACCATCAGCCGACCGCCGTGATCGGCGGGATCGCGCCGTCGTGGAGCACCATGTGACCCCCTGCGGACGGTTCGTGATCCCCCCGGAGCGACCGTCCACCGACATTCTGCCGAAGGCGGTGCGCCCGGAACGTGATGGTCGGGACGAGGCGGACCGGCGGTCAGGCGGTGGCGCGGACCGCCCAGGCGGCGGAGGCCAGCGTCAGGTGGCCGCCGTCGAGCCGGTCGTGGAGCTCGCTGCGCACGGCGTCGATGATCGCCTCGCGCTGGTCGGGGAAGCGCTCGACCTGCTCGCGCACCGCACCGATCCTCGAGACGCTCCGGACGGCGTCATCGATCCGCTCCTCCGGAACGACCACCTCGGCGCGGACGTCGAGGATGTCGATGTCGCGGAAGCCGGCCCCATCGAGGACCGTGTCGATGCGGTTCGCGTCGCACAGCCCGAAGGGCCCCGGCGCGCCGTCCGCCAGCGGTTCGGGCATCCACCCCGTGATGCCGATCGCCGCCGCGCCGGGCACGAACATCCACTCGTTCGAGAACAGCTGCTGCCAGCAGCAGAACGACAGGTTCGACCCGGGCCGCATGCCGCCCCGCACGTTGGTGAACGCGGCAGTGGGGTCGGCGAAGAACATCACGCCGAACTGCGACACGACGCCGTCGAGCAGGTGGTCACCGAGCTCCGCGACCTGGACGTCCGCCACCCGGAACGTGATGCCCCCGACGCCGGCATCGGCCGCCCGCGCCTGCGCGGTGGCGATCATCGACGGCGAGATGTCGACGCCCTCCACCACTCCTCCGGGTTGGATCCGGCGGGCCAGCTCGATCGACGTGGGTCCGGTGCCGCAGCCGATGTCGAGGTAGCGGCCGCCGGGCTGCGCCTCGAGGCGGTCGAGCGCGGCGGCGCCGAACGGTCCGGCGACGGCGGTGAGCCACCAGCCCTCGGAGTCGATCCACGAGCTGGACCGGTCCTCCCAGTACTCCGCCTGCGCGTCGTTGGGGCCGGGAGCGTCGCTCATGCTGCGACGTTACGCCCGGGGCGGCCGTCCACGAGCGGGCGGATGTCACCCACCCCGAGGTCGGTCAGGCGGCTGCCCTCGTGCGGCGCAGCACCGGGTCGGCCGCGGCGAGGAGGCGGTCGGCCGCCCGCATCGTCCACCCGCCGGCACCCGGGGTGTCGCCGTCGACGAGGTTGCCCATCACCTGGAGCGTGATCTCGGCGACCGCCTGCGTGCCGACCGCGACCCGCAGGCCGTTGCGCACGATCCACGGGTGCCCGATGAGGAAGCTGAAGCGCCGGCCGGTCCGCAGGAAGGCGTCGAACCGCTCGCCGACCTCGACGTCGTAGCGGATCGGTGTCGACGTCGGGTTGGCCAGGAACAGGTCGGCGGCGAGCACGCCCGACTCGAGCGCGTAGTCGATCCCCTCGCCGTTCATCGGGTTCACGAGGCCGGCGGCGTCGCCGATCGCGACCCACCCCGGCCCGGAGCGCCGCAGCGTGCTCATCGGCAGGCGCCACGCTCGCGGCCGCTCGAGGTCGGGACCGAGCTCCCAGTCGGCGCCGACGAGCGCCCGGTAGCTGTCCTGGAGCTTGTTCAGGTTCAGCTTCTTGAAGCCCTTCATGGTCGACAGCGCGCCGACGCCGATGTTCACCGTCCCGTCGCCGGCCGGGAAGATCCAGCCGTAGCCGGGGACCGGCGTCCCGGACTCGTCCCGGAGCGTGAGGCAGGCCTCGAGGTACCGCTCGGCGTGGCGCGGCGACTCGGCGTAGGTGCGGATCGCGAGTCCGAACGTCTCGTCCGGGACGCGCTCGGCTCCGAGGCGCCGGGCCGCGTCGCCCGGCGCACCGGTCGCCAGCACGACGAGCGGTGCGGTCCAGGTGCGCTCGACGCCGTCGGGACCGGTGGACACGACGCCGGTCGCGCGGTTCGGCAGCGCGCCTGGTCGCTCGACGACGGTCGGGAGCGCCTCGTGCTCCCAGAGCAGCTCCGCGCCCGCCTTGCCCGCCAGCTCCATCAGCCGCTCGTCGAGGCGCCGCCGCGGCCAGACCGCGCCGTGCGCCGGGAACGGCGCGATGCCGGGCCAGTCCATCTGGCGGACGGTGTCGTTGGCGATCATCCGCAGGCCGTCGATGCGGTGGGCGTCGTCGAGCCCGACGTCGAGCGTCTCGAGCGCCCGCACCGCTCTCGGGGTGAGACCGTCGCCGCAGATCTTGTCCCGGCCCGGGCGACCCTTCTCGAACACCGTGACCCGGGCGCCCCCGGCGGCCGCGCGGATCGCCACGGCCGCGCCGGCGGGTCCGCCGCCGATCACCAGGACGTCGCGCCGCTCGGTCACGACGACCAGTCAAGGCGACCGGGGCCGCCGGCAGGAAGTCGGCCGACGGGCGTCACGCCCCCGCACGCCCGGCGCGGCCGGTCCGATCCACGCGTCAGCGGTCGGTGCGGGCCTCGGGGACGAGCATCGCCGCGGCGATGAAGAAGCAGATGCCGCCGAGGACGGTGCCGGCGTTGTCGAGCCAGAGGTCCACGACCTCTCCGCTCGAAGGCAGGGTGTAGGCCCCGATCGCGGAGAGGCCGAAGAAGACCGAGCCGGCGAGGTTCAGCACGACGACCCACCACGACAGGTCCCGGAACCGCAGGCGGCCGGCGGAGTGGCACACCTCGGCCCACGCCAGGTAGCTGGCGATGAGGAAGCAGATCGAACCGATCGCATCGGGGCGCCAGACCAGGCGGTTCTCCTGGTGCACGTCCCAGTTGTCGTACATGGCGAGGAACGTCATCACGTTGAAGTAGACGGTCCCGACCAGCTGCACGCCGGTCGACCACCAGTCGATCGAGTGCGGTCGCCACGACACGAGCTTCAGGGGCCCGTGGTGCTTCGTCCCGTCGGTGACGACCGCGTCGGGCGCGTTGCACGCCTCGACGAAGCACAGGTACGACGCCGAGGTGAAGAAGATCGAGCCGACGAAGAACGTCAGACCGACCCAGCGGGCGCCGACCCACTGCTCGTAGACCGGCAGCGGCCCGACGGTGAAGCAGGTCGAGCCGATGCAGAACAGCACCGCGATCCACCACGTCCGCGTCGGCACCCCCGGGCGGTCGAGGCCCTTTCGATGGTCACGGGACCGCCAGATGCGTCGGGTCCCGTCGGCGAGGCGGTACACGATGCGCGTGGTGAAGGGACCCAGTCCCCGGGTCGACTCGATCGTCCAGCCCGCGGGCGCGGCGACCGGCACGTCCGCGCCGCCGGGGCCCGTCGGCGCACCGGAGCGTGGGGCGGGCGACGCCGGGTCCCCGGGCGGCGCCGTCCCGGTCACACGACCACCAGGGTCCAGTCGCCACCGGTCGCGTTCGCGGTGAGGACACGTCCACCCCGCACGGCCTGCATCGTCACGTCCTCCAGCCCGGTCGTCGTGGTCGGCTGGGCGTCGGCCGCACCCTCGACGTCGGGCAGCCACACGACGAGCTGGCCACCGGCCTCTGCACCGGCACCCTGGACGGTGAGCCCACCCGAGCCCGGCTGGCTCGCGAGCGAGGAGATGTGCCCCGGCGCGGCGCGCGGGAAGGCGCGCCCGAGGATCCGGAGGAACTCCGTGGTGGCGCGGAGGTCCGTGTCGAACCCACCGTCGTCGGCGGTGCAGTCCCGCGTGATCAGGTGGACCTGGTCTGCGGTGGCGGGGACGCCCGGGCCCCCGACCGAGTGCGGGTCGCCGCACGTCTGGCGCCACTGCCACCACGTGCCGCCGACCACCCGACGATCCTCCTCGGCCGCGTAGCGGGTGGCCACCTCGAGCGTCTCGGCGCTCGTGTCCCAGAAGCCGTACTCCCCGATCCAGAGCGCCGCGTGCAGGTCGTCCGCTCCCTGCTGGTCGATCGCGAACGTCTGCTCGACCGTGAGGATGTCGTTGATCGACTCCGCGTAGTTGTGCGGGGCGAACACGAGGTTCGGGTCCTGGATGTACTGCGACAACAGCGCGTTGTACGGCAGGGGGTACAGCTGCAGCGGCTCGGCGAACACGGGCTTGGGGGCGGCCCGCTCGCCCGCCCCCGCCTCCGCCGCTCGGATCGCGTCGATCGTCCGCTGGATCCACTGGCTGTACGCGACCTGGTTCTGCTCCTGCGGCGCCACCGCGTTCGGCTCGTTGATGAGGTCGTAGCCGGCGACGCCGGGCACGTCGGCGAACTCCTCGGCGATCGTGGCCCAGACCTCGGTCAGCCGGTCCGCGATGCCGTCGGTGTTCGCGTAGAGGTTGGCGAAGGCGGCCTGCACGGCCGGGGCGCTCTCGCGCTCGCTGCCGGGTGCCCGGCACGTGGTGGCGCCGTCGGTGATCGTCGCCCACTCCGGCGCACCGTCCCACCCGATCGACGGCTCGGTCCCGGCCGGGCAGGCGGTTCCCTCGGGCGTGGCCGACGCCATGCCCCAGGCGTCCTGGTGCACATCGAGCACGACGTAGATGCCACGGTCGTTCGCCGCCTCGACCGCCTCCCGCACCTCGGCGACGTAGTCCTGGTCGACCGTGCCACGCTCCGGCTCGAGCCGCGACCACGACATGATCAGCCGGACGACCGAGAAGCCGTTGGCCGCCATGGCGTCCCAGTCCTCGTCGGTCACCGGCGCGGTGGGCTCGGTGTCCGCGTCCGCCTGCGCGTACTCCCCGAGCGCGTTCACGTTCGCCCCGCGCAGCAGGACCTGGCGACCCCGGTCGTCGACGATGCGCTGCTCGGCCACGTGCAGCGGTCGGAGCTCGACGAGTGCACCGGTCGACGGGAGGGCCTCGCTGGTGGTCGGCGAGGCGTCGTCGTCGGCGCCGCCCGAGCAGGCCACGAGGACCGACGACGCGGCGAGCAGGGCGAGCAGGGCGCCGGCCACGGCGGGGCGCGGGGAGCGGCGGGACGGCGGTGCGAACATGGCCCGACAGTCTGCCGGTGCGGCGGGCTCCCCGTCCTCATCCGCACCTCGACGGTCGCCCCGGCAGCGCACCGGGCCGGTCCCGTAGGGTCGCGACGTGGGTGTGTACGAGGACCGGGTGCTCCCCCGGCTGGTCGACCTGACGTGCGGCGCGAAGGGCATGGAGCGCTACCGCGCCAGGGCGATCGAGGGCCTCCACGGCGAGGTCGTCGAGATCGGCTTCGGCACCGGGCTGAACGTGCCGCTGTACCCGGCCGCCGTGACCAAGGTGTGGGCGGTCGAGCCGTCGCTGCGGTCGCGCGAGCTGGCCCGGGAGCGGATCGACGCGAGCACCGTCCCGGTCGAGCACGTCGGCCTCGACGGCCAACGGCTCCCGCTCCCCGACCGCAGCTGCGACGCCGGGCTGTCGACGTTCACGCTGTGCACGATCCCCGACCCGATGCTGGCGCTCGCCGAGCTGCGCCGCGTGCTGAAGCCGGGAGCGACGCTCCACGTGCTCGAACACGGCGCGGCGCCCGACCCCGGCGTCGCCCGTTGGCAGGTCCGCATCGAGCCGTGGCAGCGCCGATTCGCGGGCGGGTGCCATCTGACCCGGGACGCCGGTGAGATGCTCGCCGAGGCCGGCTTCACCGACGTCGACATCACCGCCCGCTACGTCAAGGGACCGAAGCCGTGGTGCTACTTCTCCTACGGCACGGCCACCAACCCGCCGACCGATCCCGCGCCCGAGGAGGAGCACGAATGAAGGTGCCGCTGACCGTCCGCGACCACATCGAGCGCGCCGAGCTCGTCTACGGACGGCGGGTCGGCGTGGTCGACGAGCCCGACCAGCCGGCGCCCCCGCTGCTCGCGCCCGACGGCGGCCCGCTGACGTACGCGGCGCTGGCCGACCGCTCGCGCGCCCTCGCCGCCGGGCTCGAGTCGCTCGGCGTGCCGCAGGGCGGCCGGGTCGCGATGGTGTCGCAGAACTCGGCGCGCCTCCTGACCCTGCTGTACGGGGCCCCGGCGTCGGGCCGGATCGCCGTGCCGGTCAACTTCCGGCTCTCGCCCGCGGAGGTCTCCTACATCGTCGAGCACAGCGGTGCCGACGTGCTGCTCGTCGACCCGGAGCTCGAGGAGGCGCTCGCCGAGGTGACGGCGCCGAAGCGGTTCACGATCGGCGCCGAGACCGACGAGTTGCTCTACCGCCACGACCTCGAGGCCGCGCCGTGGGAGCCCGACGAGGACGCCACCGCCACGATCAACTACACGTCGGGCACCACCGCCCGGCCCAAGGGCGTCGAGATGACCCACCGGAACCTGTGGGTCAACGCCGCGACGTTCGGCTGGCAGGCGGGCGTGAGCGACCGCGACGTCTACCTCCACACGCTGCCGATGTTCCACTGCAACGGCTGGGGCATGCCCTTCGCGACGGCCGGCATGGGCGTGCGGCAGGTCGTCCTGCGCAAGGTCGACGGCACCGAGATCCTGCGCCGGGTCGCCGAGCACGGCGTCACGCTGATGTGCGGCGCACCTGCGGTCGTGGCCATGACGCTCGAGGCGGCGGCGAGCTGGGAGGGCGAGACCCCCGGCCGCGACCGGGTCCGCATCGTCGTCGCCGGCGCCCCGCCGCCCACCGCGATCATCGAGCGCGTCGAGACCGAGCTGGGCTGGGAGTTCATCCAGATCTACGGGCTGACCGAGACGGCGCCGCTGCTCACCATGAACCGCGCGCGCGAGGAGTGGGACGACCTCACGCCCGGCGAGCGGGCGAAGAAGCTGTCGCGGGCCGGCGCGCCGGCGCTCGGCATCCGGCTGCGCACAGATGACGAGGGTGAGCTGCTCGCCCGGGGCAACGTCATCCTGAAGAGCTACTGGGAGCAGCCCGACGCCACCGCCGAGGCGCTCGAGGGCGGCTGGTTCCACACGGGCGACGGCGCGGTGATCGACGAGGACCGCTACGTCACGATCGTCGACCGCAAGAAGGACGTCATCATCTCCGGGGGCGAGAACGTCAGCTCGATCGAGGTCGAGGACGCGCTGTTCTCGCACCCCGCGGTCACGGAGGCCGCCGTGATCGGCATCCCGAGCGAGCGCTGGGGTGAGACGGTGACCGCGCTCGTCGTGCTCGACCCGTCGTCCGACCTGGCGGCGGCCGACGGGGACGAGGTCGAGCAGGCCCTCATCGCGCACTGCCGCGACCGGCTCGCGCACTACAAGTGCCCGACCTCGGTCGAGGTCCGCGACGCGCTCGAGCGCACCGCCACCGGGAAGCTCCAGAAGTACAAGCTGCGCGCGCCCTACTGGGAGGGGCGCGAGCGGCAGGTCAACTGACGGCGCCGCCGCCGCTCACCGCGACGCGGTGCGGGCGAGCTCCTCGGCGCGCGCCGTGAGGCCGTCGGCCTCGAGGTCGACGTAGCGGCGGGACCGCCGGCCGAACAGCAGGCCGATCAGCGGCCCGAGGACACCGGTCTGGCGGATCGTCAGGGTGGCGGTCGAGGCGGCGTCGCCATCGGGTTCGACCGAGTGGATGCCGACGGACCGCACGCCCGGTGCGGGCGACTCCCACGTGAACGAGCGCCCGGGCCGCCACTCGGTGACCGTCCACTCGGCCTTCGGGAAGCCCGGCTGCCGGACGATCGCCGTGCCGCCCGACCCGAGCGGCGCGCCGCTCTCGGCGTCACCGGGACCGGTGATCTCGATCGACTCGATCGACGCCGTCCAGGTGTGCCACCGCTCGACGTCGGACATCACCCGCCACACGACGTCGGCGGGTGCCTCGATCCGCATGCTGCGCTCGTACTCCATGTCCGCGACCTTACCACGTCGATGTACCATTTGGTACATGTCGACCACCGACGCCTCACCCGACGCCTCACCCGACGCCCCGACGGACGGCCCGGCCGGCGGCTCCGACCCGGTCGTGCGCGACGGCGCGGCGACGCCCCGGGACCGCCTGCTCGACGCCGTCATCGCCTACGGCGGCGAGCACGGCCTGGCGGACACGAGCCTCCGGACCCTGGCGAAGGGCGTGGGCACGAGCCACCGGATGCTGTTGCACCACTTCGGGTCGCGGGAGCAGCTGCTCGTCGCCGTCGTGCACGAGGTCGAACGTCGCCAGCTCGGCGCGCTGGTCGACCTCACCGACGCCGACCAGCCCCCGATCACCCGGGCTGCCCTCGACCGCACCGCGGTCGGCCGGGTGTTCTGGGACCGGCTGGCCGACCCCGCCCTCGCGCCGCTGGAGCGCCTCTTCTTCGAGCTCTACTCCCAGGCGCTGCTCGGTGCGCCGTGGGGCGAGGAGTTCCTCGACGGCATCGTCGACAGCTGGGTCGATCCGGTCGCCTCCCTCCTCGAGGACGAGGGCGTCGACCGCGCCACGGCCCGGGCCCGGGCCCGCCTCGGGGTCGCCGTCAGCCGCGGGCTCCTCCTCGACCTGCTGGCGACGGGCGACCACGACGGCGTCGACGCCGCGATGGACGAGTTCCTGGCGCTGGTCGGCTGAGCGGGCCGCCGGCAGCGCACCGAGGGTCGGACGGTCGCGTGCGTCAGAGCCAGTCGTTGCGCTTGAACGTGAAGTACAGCGAGACGGAGGTGACCACGATCAGCGCCGCCGCGAGGCCGGCCCCCCACTCGGTGGCGATGCCGGGGAACCGCACGTTCATGCCGTAGAAGCCGGTGACCAGCGTCGGCACGGCGATGATCGCCGCCCAGCTCGTGACCTTCTTCATCACCTGGTTCTGGCGGTAGTCGCGCAGGCTGAGGTTCGTCTCGACGATCGTCGACACCAGGTCGCGCAGCGAGTCGGTCGACTCGGTGATCCGCAGCACGTGGTCGTAGAGGTCCTGGTAGTAGGGGTAGATCTCGGTGTTCACCAGCTCGTGCTCGCGACGCATCAGCGAGCTGATGGCCTCGCGGAGCGGGAACGCCAGCCGGTGGAACTTCACCAGCGCCTGGCGCATCTGGAACCAGTGCTTCTGCTGCTGCGGCTCCAGCGGCTGCTCGCTGAAGATCTCCTCGGAGACCTGGTCGTAGTACTCGTCGAACGTCTCGACCGCCTCGAAGTAGCCGTCGACGATGACGTCGAGCAGCGCGTACACCACGAACGCGACGCCGGTGTCGGCCAGGTCCGCGACCCGGTCGCAGCGGTCCATGACCTGGCGCATGTCGAAGCCGGCGTCCTTGCGGACGGTGATGATCCACCGCGGCCCGAGGAACATGTCGATCTCGACGATGTCGAGCTCGGCGGTCTCCTGGTCCACCGACACGGCGTGGCAGGCCATGAAGAGGTGCGACGCGTAGTGGTCGAGCTTCGGGCGCTGGTGCCGGCCCAGCGCGTCCTCGACCGCCAGCTCGTGCAGACCGAGCTCGTCGGCCAGCTGGTGCAGTTCGTCGACGGTCGGCCCGCAGAGGTCGACCCAGACGGTCGTGGCGTCGTCCTCGAGGTGGTCGGAGACCTGCTCGACCGGGAAGCCCTCCGCCTCCAACAGCCCCTTGCGGTACGCGCGGGTGTGCGGGGTCTCGATCACCGCTCCATTCAAGCCGTGCGGGGCCCGGAACCGGCGCGCGGCGGGTGAACTGCCCCGGCACCGGTCCGGTACGGGGAGTTCACTCGACCGAGGGTTCAGGTCCCCTCCCCCGCGCGCCGATGAACGGACAGCACCAGCAGCAGAACGACCGGGCCGTGGGGTGCCGAGGCGGTGGCAGCCGTCCCGGTGCGAGCACCTGCGCCCCCTTGGAGACGGGACACCCATGCAGCGACACCACGACGGCCAGCCCGACGACCTCCCGGACCTTCGCACCCCGACCAGCGTCGAGGGACTCGGCCTCAGCCGCTCGCTCATGGAGGACCTGCTCATCCGACGGGCCGTCGTCGACGGCCGGTCGCCGATGACCGCGCTCGCCGACAAGCTCCACATCTCGGTCACCGTCGTCGAGACGCTCCTCAACGGGATGCGCGACCGCAAGCTCATCGAGTACGACGGCATGGAGGGCCGCGCCTACGTCGTGCGACCGACCGAGGCCGGCCAGCAGTTCGCCGCCCAGCGCTCGCGGGAGAGCATCTACGCCGGCCCGATGCCGGTCCCGCTCGAGCACTACACGAACGTCGTGCGCCACCAGCGCCCGTCCATCGAGCTCGACCACGACCGCCTGCAGCGCTCGTTCTCCGACCTCGTGCTGTCGGACGGGCTGCTCGACCAGCTCGGCCCCGCGATCCACGGCGACGGCGCCATGTTCCTCTACGGCCCGCCCGGCACCGGCAAGTCCTCGGTCGCGGAGCGCATCATCCGCGCCTACGAGGACGTCGTCCTGGTGCCGCACTGCGTCGAGGTCGACGGCCAGATCGTGTCGGTCTTCGACCCGACGCTCCACGACGAGATCGACGAACAGCCGGCCGGGATGGACCGTCGCTGGGTGGCGTGCCATCGCCCCGCCGTCATCACGGGCGGCGAGCTCCACGCCGGAATGCTCGACCTGCAGCTCGAGCGTGACAGCGGCGTCTACCTCGCCCCGCTGCAGATGAAGGCGAACAACGGGATCCTGGTGATCGACGACTTCGGCCGCCAGGCCATGACGCCCGACGCCCTGCTCAACCGTTGGATCGTGCCGCTCGACCGCAGCGTCGACTACCTGACCCTGCTGGGCCGCAAGTTCGAGGTGCCGTTCGAGCTCAAGGTCGTGCTGTCGACGAACCTCGACCCGGCCAAGCTCGGTGACGAGGCGTTCTTCCGCCGCATCCACAACAAGATCTACATCGGCGCCTGCACCGACGAGCAGTTCGACTGGATCCTGTCCCGGGTGACCCGGAAGATGGGCCTCGAGCTGCAGGCGTCGGCCGCGGTGCGGCTCCGCCAGGCCGCCCGGTCGCAGGGCGACGGCGAGCTCCGGGCCTACCTCCCCGGCGTGGTCTGCAAGCTGGCCAACGCCATCTGCCGCTACGAGAACCAGGCGAGGGTGCTCACACCCGAGCTGGTCGATCGGGTGCTCGACCTGTACTTCACCGAGGACCTGGGCGTGGAGCGGACGGGTCCGGCTCCGCACCACACCGTGGACGTGCCGCCGTTCGCGCCCGATCCGGAGCTCGAGGAGGAGGTGGCGGCGCTCGTCCGCGAGGCCGAGGGCGCGCCGTCCGACGGCACCCCGGTCGTCCACGAGCCGGCGTACGGCGACGCGCCGCACGCGGAGCCGGCCCCGGCCTACGCCGAGGTGGCCCCCGCCGCCGCGTTCCACGACGCCCCGCCGGTCGCGGCGCCGGTCGCGGACCCCGCGTTCGACGATCCGGTGTTCACCGACCCGGGCTTCGGCGACCCGCAGTTCGGCGACCCGGACTTCCAGCCGAGCCCCCTGCCGACGCCCGATCCCGGTCCGGGTGCGGCGCCGCCGCCCTACGAGGGCACCTTCGCGCGGCCGCTGGACCCGGCCGCGGCGGCGATCGCCGAGGAGCTGCTGGCCGACGGCCAGCAGCACTGACGCCCCGGCGGCGTCGGATCCGGCCGCGTCAGTTCGCGACGATCGCGGTGACCTGCATGGCGCCGGCGTCGTCGCGCAGCGTCAGCGAGTCGCCGGAGCGCTCGACGGTCGTCGACGCCGCCAGCGCGGCGAGGTACTTGTCCTCCATCTGCATGACCGCGTCGTCGCAGCCCATCATCGTGGAGGCGAACTCGCTGAAGCTGATGGCCCCGCCCTCGAGCTCGTAGGTGCCCTTGAAGTTGTTGCACCCGCCGTGGCCCGTGACCGATCCCTCGGTGCCGAAGTCGATCGTGAGCTTCTCGGTCAGCGCCGAGGCCTCGACGGCGGTCCCCGTGTTCACACCGGTGACCTTCCACGACGTGCCGGCGAGGTCGCCGGTGACCGCGTCGTACGACAGGAGGTCCTGGCCGTCGGCGTCGGTGAGCGTGAGCGTCGTCTCGGTCTGCTCGAAGCTCTTCACCTCGGGCAGCGCCGCGACGATCCGGTCCTCCTGATCGGTCGCCTCCTGGGTGGTGCAGGCCGCCTTGGTCATCGGCCCCGGCTCGAGCGTGAGCGACGTGCCGTCCTCGGTCCAGGTCCCGCTGAGGCGGTTGCAACCGGTCGACCCGGCGAAGGTGCCGTCCTGGGCGAAGTCCAGCGTCGGCACCGACGCCGCCGCGACGGCGCCGCGCAGCTTCCACGACGTGCGGGCCAGGCCGCCGGTCGGGTTGGTGGCGGCGCCCGTCGTGCTCGACGTCGTGGTCGACGAGGTCGTGTCCTTCTTGTCGCCGTCGCTCACGTCGTCACCTCCACACGCTGCCGCCGCGCCGACCAGGAGCACGACGGCCACGGCACCGGCGGCGCGCCGGACGGCGGCGCGACGTCGATCGGTGCGGGGACGTGCGGTGTCGGCGACGGCGATGGGTCCAGGCATGGGGACACGATGGCACACCCACCGGAGCGCCGAGCGGCGGACGTCAGCCCTCGTACCAGCCCGCGGGGTCCTGTCCGTAGAAGTCGCGGAAGCAGCCGTAGAGGTCGGGGTGCTCGGCCTGGAGGCCGATCCCGTCGTCGAAGAACGCCTCGGTCGCGACGGCGAAGAACTCGGCGGGGTTGACGCCCGCGTAGTCGTCGAGGACCTCGCCGCCCCGGCCCTCGACCACCGCCTCGTACACCTCGGTGCACACGGGGACCCAGCGGCCCGCCAGCTCCGCCGCCATGGGCGGGGTGCCGTCGGTGACGCCGTCGAGCATGTCGAGCTTGTGCGCGAACTCGTGGTACACGACGTTGCGGCCGTCGCCGTGGTGGGCCACGTCGTCCTCGACCTCGTCCCAGGCGACGAGCACCGGGCCGTGCATCTCCGCCTGGCCGAGGATCGGCGTCGGATCGTCCGAGTACACCCCGTCGACCTGCGAGTGCTCGCCGTGCATGATCGCCGTCGTCGGGTGGACGATGATCGCGTGGACGTCCCGATACGGGTCCTCGTACGGCAGGTTCACGGTGAGCAGGGCCGCCTGGGCGGCGATCAGGACCTGCATCTCCTCGGTGATCGTGAACCCGTTGGCCGGTTCCCAGTCCGCCTCGGCGACGAGCCCGAGCGCCACGGCCTCGAGCCGCTGCAGCTCGTCGTCGGACAGCTCGCGCCACCAGTCGAGGCGGGCGTCGCAGAGGTCGCGCCAGGCATCGGTGAACCCGGCGTCGAGCAGCTCACGACGCCGACGGTGGCGCCTCGTCCCGAACAGCATCGGAGGAGTCTGCCGTGAGGCCGGCTCGATCCGACGGCACCCCCGCGGCGAGGGGCGGCAGCACGCTCAGCCGGCGGGGCCCGGCATCGACGGTCGACACGACGTCGACGGAGCGGCTCGAGCCGGCGCCCAGGTCCTCGAACCGACGGGCCTGCGGCAGCACCCGGGCCTCGAGCGAGCCGACCGCGCCGTTGTACGACGCGACCGCCCGTCCGAGCGACGTGCCCACCCGGTCGAGGTGCTCGGCGAAGACCGACAGCCGCTCGTGCAGCTCACGGCCCGTCCGGGCGATGACCTCGGCCTGGTCCGCGATCCGCTGCTCGCGCCAGCCCAGGGCGACCCCCCGGAGGAACCCGAGCAGCGTCGACGGCGACGCCAGGACGACGCCGCGGTCCCACGCGTCCTCGAGCAGCGAGGGCTGCGCGGCGGCCGCCGCGGCGAGGAACGCGTCGCCGGGCAGGAACATCACCACGAGGTCGAGCGCGCCGGGGACGAGCGAGTCGTAGTCGCGCCGGGCCAGCGCGGCGGCGTGGCCGGCCACGGCCTTGGCGTGGGCGGCGTGGAGCTCGGCCCGCCGGGTGTCGTCGTCGCAGTTGGCCGCGTCGAGGTAGCGGTCGAGCGGGACCTTGGCGTCGATCACGACCGCCCGGCCGTCGGGCAGGTGGACCACGACGTCGGGACGACCGGACCGGTCGCCCGAGCCGGCGGACCGGCCGCCCTGCTCCAGGAAGTCGGCGTGGCGCTCCAGGCCCGCCTGCTGCAGCACCCGTCGCAGCTGGACCTCTCCCCACGTCCCGCGCACCGAGTTGTCTCGAAGCGCACCCGCGAGCTGCCGCGCCTCGGTCCGGATCTCCTCGTTGCTGCGCCGCAGGTCGGCGACCGCGGTCGCGAGCACCGCGCTCTCGGCCCGGCGCTGCGACTCGAGCTCCCTCAGGTGGGCCGCCTGCTGCTCCAGCTGCTGCACGACGCGCCCGCCCTGGGTCTGCCAGTGGCCCAGCGCGGTGGTCTCGAGCGTCTGGTACCGGGTCGTGGCGAGCTGGAGGAGCTGCTCGGACTGCTCGTGCAGCGTCGCACCGGCGACGGACCGGTAGGCGTCGAGCAGCTGCTCGTCGGTCCGGACGGCGGCTTCGGCCGCTGCGACGCGCTCGCGGAGCGCCGAGCCCTCGACCGCGGCACGCCGCGCCCACGCGAGGTGCACGACGGCGGCGGCCATCGCGGCGCCGACGACGGCGGCGAGCAGGAGTGCGATCGGGTCCATGCCCGGACATCGTGTCGGTGGGGTGTGACAACGGCACCCGGACGGCGCCGATCGCCCGTCGCGGCGCCGATCAGGCCAGGCGGTCGGCGAGGCCCGACGAGCGCGTGACCGGCCGGCCGACCGCGGCTCGGATCGACGCCTCGGACGCCACGATCGTGACGCCGCGACGGGCGCGGGTCACCGCGGTGTAGAGCAGCTCCCGGGTCAGGATCGGTGACGGCGGCGGGGGCATGGCGACCACGACGTCGTCGAACTCCGAGCCCTGGCTCTTGTGGATCGTCATCGCCCACTGCGTCTCGACCCGGTCGAGCCGCGACGGGTCCAGCAGGCGGGGGCCGTCGACCCCGTCGAAGGCCACCTGCACCCGTGGCGCCCGGTCCCCGACGTCGGCGGGGCGGACGACCACACCGAGGTCGCCGTTGAACACCCCGTTGAGGTAGTCGTTGGCCGTCACCATCACCGGCCGACCGGCGGACCAGCGCTCGCGCATCCGGCCGGTCGTCCGCAGCTCCTGCTCCACCCGACGGTTCCAGTCGTCGGCGCCCAGCTCCCCACGACGCGTCGCCGAGAGGACCTTGACGGCACCGAGCGATCGCAGCGCCGACGTGGTGCGACCCTCCCTCGCCAGGTCCACCAGGTCGACCGCATGACCGAGCACCTGCGAACGGACCCCGTCCACGGCCGCCGGGTCGTCCGGCCGGACCCAGCACACGAACTCCTCCTCGGGCGCCTCCGAGCTCGTCGGCGACCGGACCAGGTGATCGAGCACCGCATCGGCGTCGCCGGACCTGATCGCCGCGGCGAGCGCGCCGACCGGCGATTCGGCGCCGAAGCGGAACACCTGCTCCAGCGTGACGACGTTGTCGGCGATCGCGTCCGGCGGCTTCCCGCCGTCACCGCCGACCAGGTCGCCGAGGACGGCGCCGGCCTCGACGCTCGCGAGCTGGTGCGGATCGCCCACCAGCACGACCCGGGCGTCGGGCCGGACGGCCTCGAGGAGCCGAGCCATCAGCGGCAGGGAGACCATCGACACCTCGTCGACGACCACGACGTCGGCGGCGATCGGGTTCGAGGCGTCGCGGGTGAACGACGCGCCGCCGCGCCGTGCGCCCAGCAGGCGGTGGACGGTCTGCGCCTCGAGCGCGCCCAGGCGCGCAGCGACCTCGGGGTCCGGGTCGGCGTCGCGCACCGCGGCGTTGATCGCCTCCTCGAGGCGTGCCGCCGCCTTGCCGGTCGGGGCCGCCAGGGCGATCTCGAGCGAGCGGCCGTCGAGCCGACCGCCCTCGCCACGTCCGTCGGACGCCAGCACCGCCAGCAGACGGGAGACGGTGCGCGTCTTGCCCGTACCGGGCCCGCCGGCGATCACGACGAGCTGGCGCTCGAGCGCGGCCCGGGCGGCGACGCGCTGGAGGTCGGGCGTCGGTCCCGTCGACGGCGGGAGGAACCGGTCCAGCGCCGCCAACCGGCCCGGCTCCGCGTCCGTGCGGCGACCGGCCCGACGGCGGAGGTCGTCCGCGACCGCCCTCTCGTCACGCCAGTAGCGGTCCAAGTACACCTGGGAGCCGTCGACCACCAACGGCGGCACGAGGTCGCCGGGATCGTCGTCCTCGGCTCGGGCGAGCGCGCTGTCGAGCACGCGCCGCGCCCAGCGCTCCGGTTCCGGCCACGGCAGCGCGGTCACGCCGTCGGACGTGACGTCGGGATCGACCGGTGCCGCGTCGACGTCGAGCGCGGGCAGGTCGAGGTCGGGACCTTCGTCGTCCCGGCCCTCGAGGTCCGCGGCCGGCGCCGACGGCCCGTCGTCGCGCTCGTCGGGGACCACGGACCCGGCGACCTCGGTCAGGTCGATGCGGACGTGGCCGTGCAGCGGCCCCCGCACGGCGAGCGCGGCGGCCAGGACGACGTCGTCGGGCGGCGCCAGGCCAGGGTCGAGGACCTCGACGAAGGTGGCCACGACGTGGACCTCGGTCATGCCGAGCACGCCGGCGTCCACGAACGGCCGGAGGCACTCCACCGACGCCGGGAGGAACCGGCGGGTCATCCGGACACCTCCGGACCTCGGCCGTGGAGCAGGTCGCTCAACTCGACGACCGCCGCAGGGGGCACCGTCCAGGCGAACACCCCGTGGGGACGACCGTCGGGAAGGGGCGTCCGTGGGCCGACCATGCCCCGGACGAACAGGTAGCCGACGGGGCCGAGGTGGACCTCGGGCCGGTAGCCGGGCAGGCGCCAGCGGAGGTAACGGTGCAGCGCGACCGAGTAGAGCACGGCCTGCAGCGGGTAGTCGTGGGCCTCCATGGCCGCGGGGAGGAGGTCGGGGTGGTAGTTCGCGACCGAGTCGGGCTCGCCCCAGATCCCGAGCCGGTTCGTCTTGTAGTCGACGACCGAGTAGCGGTGCCCCTCGTCGGTCGGCACGCGCATCACCAGGTCGATGGAGCCGGTCAGGTGCCCTCCGACCTCGACGTCGATCAGGCCCCCGGCCAGACGTTGCGCCCACGGCGACATCTCGTCGCCGGACGGGAGGTGCCGGGCCAGGACGGTGCCGATGGACGCGGCCGACACCGTGCGAGCGCCGGAACCCCGCCGATCGCCGAGCGGCAGCTCGAAGTCGAGCTCGTCGAGCCGATCCGACCGGGCGAGGTCCTCGAGCGATCCGCCGCCGAGCGCGTCGCCCAGCGGCGTCCGGACGGACGCGGCGATGGCCTTCACGAGCTGCGGCACCTTGTCGGGCTCGACGCTCGACCACGGGACGTCGAGCACCGACGTCAGCTGCGCCTCCAGGTCCGCGGTGAAGTCGACCTCCTCGAGCGCGGCGTGCACCAGCGTCCCGAACGCCGCACCGGCGCCGAGGCCGTCGAAGAGGACCGGGGGTGGCGACGTGCGCTCGTCGTCGTCGGAGGAGTCGCCGAGCGTCGGATCGTCGGGATCCGTCACCGTGCCCAGGCCGGCCGGACGACCCGTCGGCGGTTCGACGTGGGCGGCCCGGGCCGCGATCGCCGTGAACGACCACCTGCCGGCGGTGCGGTCGAGCTCGCGACCCAGCCGTGCGACCTCGAGGTCGCCGGTCACGCCCGGGCCCCCGGCGAACGACCGGGAGACCTCCACCACGCCCGGCTCGGGATCCACCAGGTCGACCCGCACCACGTCGACGGCGCCCCGCTCGGCGACACGGGTCTCGATGACCTCGACGGCATCGGTCTCGACGGGCGGGACGTCCGCCGCCGCGTCGGAGGACGACCCGAACAGCAGGTGGGCCAGACCGGACCGCTCGCACGCGCCGACCGGCGCCCACCACACCAGGGTCGTGTGGAGCGCCCGGGTCAGGGCGACGTAGGTCAGGCGGCGCAGCTCGCCGTCGGCCTCCTCCTGGGCCCGGCACTTGACGGTCTCGTCCGGGGGATCGCTCACGTCCACGAACCGATCGCCCGCGTCGTCGTGGAACGTCCGGGACGTGACGTCGAGGGACCCGGCGCTCCACAGCGTCGGGCAGCACACCACCGGGAACTCCAGGCCCTTCGACACGTGGATCGTCATGATCCGGACCGCTGACGTGTCGGAGTCCACCCGACGGCGCACGGCGTCGGGGTCCTCGACCGCCTCGTCCTCGGGATCGTCGAGCGCGTCGAACCGCTCCCGCAGCGCCTCCGGCCCGACCGGCCTGCCCCCGGTCGCCGTGTGGAGCAGCTCGGCGAGGTGGTCGAGATCGGTCAGGTCCCGTTCACCGGTCGCCCTCGCCAGGACCCGCTCCCGGAGGTCGGACTCGCGCCACACCCGCTCGACCATCGCGGCGACGCCCTGGCGGCGGAGCACCTCGGCCCATGCGACCAGGGTCCGCTGGATCGAGGTGAGCGTCTCGGCGCCGGCCCCGGTCGGATCGTCCGCCGCGGTCGCAGCGATCGTCGCGGCATCGAGGTCGAAGAACCAGGACAGGCCCACCGCCCGGGCGAGCCGGGCGTCGGTCGGTCGCTGCAGCCCCTCGATGAGCCACCTCCAGTGCGAGGCGGCCAGCGAATCGGTGACGCTGCCGGCGCCGATCACGACGGAGGCGATCCCTCGTGCGAGGAGCGCGCGCTGGATCGGCGCCGCGTCGCTGCGCGCCTTGACGAGCACGGCGACGTCGTCGGGCCGCAACGGCACCGGCGCACCGTCGGCACCGTCCGATGCCCGCACGACGCCGGCACCGTCGAGCAGGACCGCGACCTGGTTCGCCAGGTCCTCCCGGATGGTCCGACGGGCCCGTTCGGCGCTGAACGTCCCGTTCTTGTTCCTCGGCTGCTCGGGGTCGGTCACGGAACGGACCCACAGGCCCGGCACCGGCCGCCCGTCGAGCACGAGCGAACGGCCCGCCAGCTCCTCGGGGGACCGCACCGGCTCGTACACGATCCGCTCGTGGCCGAGCGATGCGCCGGCCGACATGAGGTTCATGGCCGTGACGACCGAGCCGTCCGACCGGTGGTTCGTGTCCAGGCTCCTGCGGTCGTCCGCCAGCTCGACGGCCTCGAGGTAGTTGTAGACGTCGCCACCCCGGAAGCTGTAGATCGCCTGCTTCGGGTCGCCGACGACGACCAGCAGCGACGACGAGCCCTGGAAGGCGGTGGTGAGCGCACGCCACTGCACCGGGTCGGTGTCCTGGCTCTCGTCGATCATGACGACCGCGAACTGGTCGCTCAGCGAGCGACGGAGCCCGGCATCGTGCTCGAGCAGCTCTGCGACGCGCGTGAGCTGGTCGTCGAACGTGACCGCACCGGCCCGGCGGAGCTGCTCGCTGACGCGCTGCACGACCCGTTCGAGCAACGTCGCCATGAGCTCGTCCTCGGCCCGGTCGCCGCTCGCCATGATCCCGATGCCGGGGTTGGCCAGCACGAGCTGGGCCAGCTTGGCCAGGCGGTTCGCCTTCGGCAGGGTCGGCGGACCGTCCGCGCCGCTGTGGTCGAGCTGGGCGAGCGCGGCCTCGACCAGCACGTCCGCCACCGTCGAGTCGACGACCTCCGTCGGGTCCTGCACCAGCACCGCGGACGGATCGAACGGTCCGGTCGACCCCTGCGCGGCGAGGACCTGGGTGCAGAACCCGTGGATCGTCGTGATCGTGGCGGTGTCGAAGTCGGCCACCGCGAGCTCGAGGCGGCGTCGGCGCTCGCGGAGCTCGGATTCGGAGCCGGTGGCGAGGTGGACGAGCACCGGGTCGTCGGCCCTGAGCGGCGCGGCGCCGGAGAGCACCCGAGCGGCGTCGACGAGACGGCTCCGGATGCGGTCGCGCAGCTCGGCGGCAGCGGCCCGGGTGAAGGTGACCACGAGCAGCTCGCCGACGGGGACGCCGCGCTCCGCGACGTGCCGGCAGGCGAGCGCGGCCAGGGTGTAGGTCTTCCCGGTGCCGGCGCTCGCGCCGATCACCAGACGACCGGTCTCCTGCAGCGCTGCGGTCACGTCGAACGACGGCGCGGGGGTGGTCGTCGTCACGGCTCCTCCTCCACGACGGCCGCGTCGAGCACGCGCCAGAGCTCCTCGGCGTGGTCGCGGGTGGATCGGCCGGCGATGCGGAGCGACATGAAGCCGTCGAAGTCGAGCGACCCGAACGCCGCGCGCACGTGCTGGTCGGAGCACTCACCCGGGATGGGGTTGGCGCCGACGACGTCGTTCCACGCGGACGCCGCCTTGGTCATCTCGTGTCGGGCCAGGTGGCAGCTCGTCTTCTCGACGATCGGCAGCGGCTCACGCAGCATCGCCGCTCGCAGCGCGAGGAGCTCCTCCAGGACCTCGATCGCGCGGCACCGGCGCTCGTCGGGATCGTCACCGACGACGCCGAGCAGCAGCTCGTCGGCACGAGCGCTCTTGGTCCTGGTCGTCTGACGGATGACGACCGCCCTCCAGTCCTGGGTCGGATCGGTCGCCACCAGGGCGAGGAGGTCGACGACGGCGCGGACCCGCTGCCCTGCCTTGGCCTTGGACATCTCGAGGCGGACCGGACCGGGCCGATCGCCGTCGACGCAGCGCTCGACGGTGCCGATCAGGCGCTGGTCCCCGATGAGGAGGTCGATGTCGTGGCGCGCCGACGGCGCCAGCCCGACCCCGAGCTCCATCGCCGACCGCTCGATCTGGTCGACCACCCGGCGAACGGTCTCCATGCCGCTCCGGGACAGGGGTTCCGGTGGGAGCGACCCGCGTGCTCGCGCCGTCTCGAGCCACCGCTCGGTGTCGATCCCGGCGGCGCGCGCCAAGAGCAGGTCGGCCCCCAGCTGGTGGCGGGCGAGGCCGTCGAGGTCGGTCGGGAGCGTGTCGACCGCGTCGTCCTCGACCCTCGGGAACCACACGCCGAGCGTCTGCGTGAGGAACTCCCGGATCGGGTCGACCAGGCTGCGCCGCAACCGGTCGAGCGTGACGACCTCGGTCGGTGCGGTCTCGAGTGGGCTCGGGACGAGGAGCTCGGGACCGGGCGCCGGCTCCCGATCGCGCAGCGAGAGCGCGCCGGAGCGACCGAGGGGGTCGAACCCCCACGGTCCGGGCACGGCCGGCCCGGCCGGGTCGCCCAGCCCCTCGGCCGAGAAGTTGCGCGGGTCGAAGCCGTGCCTCGGATGCGCCACCCGGACGATGTCGCGCACCCGCTCCGGAGGTTCGGCACACGTGGCCGCCAGGGTGTCGAGCCACTCGTCGAGCGCGACGGCCGGCGGCACGGGCAGGTTGGTCCGGACGTCGACGGCGCCGTAGGTGATCACCAGCGCGTCCTCTGCGGCGAGCACGGCCTCGAGCAGGAGCTGGCGCGTCTCGGACCTGGGGTCCCGGTCGCCCACGAGCGGCGCGACGGCGAGCAGGTCGTCGCCCTGGGCCAGACCGCGGGGCAGGGCGTCCTGGTCGAGCCCGAGCACGCAGACGACCCGGGCCGGCACCGATCGGAGCGGCGACAGCGAGCACAACGTGATCGCGCCGGTGCCGAAGGCGGCCCGGGCCGGGTCCCCCTCGAGCAGATCGGCGACCAGCCGGCGGACGTCGGACAGGTCGAGCGGCAGCTCCGACGGCTCGCCGTCGGGCCCCTGCGATCGGTCCCGCAGGTCGCGCAGGACGCGGTCGAGCCGACGCCGCTGCCAGCTCTCGGCCCACGGCAACGAGCACATCTCGTCGACCGCACCGGCGAGGAGCTCGCACCACTCCGTGACGGTCGCAGTGGTGCCGACCGTGCGCGCTCGGACGGCGGCGAGCGTCCGCACCGCCTCGGCGACGCGGGCGGCGGTGCGGATCGACCCGTCCGCGACCGCCAGCGGCGGGACACCCCCGATCGCCGTCGTGAGGTGATCACCGCGGATCGCGGCGCCCATCATCAGCTGGTCCAGCCCCGCGGCCCAGCTGTTCGACCGGTGACCGGACGGGAGGTGCCAGGCCGCGCGGTGCGCACCGTCGAGGCCCCACCGGACGTTGGCCTCGCAGATCCAGTCGTCGAGCAGCGCGAGGTCGTCGGCGGTCAGGCCGAACCGGTCGGCCACGGGTCCCATGGCGAGCAGGTCGGCCACCCCGGACGCCGTGAACCGACCGGGGAGCACGTCGAGCAGCGCCCCCAGCACCCCGAGCAGCGGGACGTCGGCGCGGAGCCGACGATCCGTGATGCGGTACCGGAGCAGCGGGGCCCGCAGGGCGTCGTCGCCATCCACGTCGCCGCGGTCCGCGGTGGCGTCGGCGGACGGGCCGAACACCGCCTCGACGACGGGAGCGAACTCCTCGATCCGGGGGCAGAGCACCACGATGTCGCCCTCGGTGAGCGACCCGTCGGAAGCGAGCAGGTGGAGGATCGAGTCCCGCAGCACCTCGACCTGGCGAGCCGGCCCCGTGCAGGCGTGCACCTGGACCGAGCGGTCCCCCGGGCGGAGGCGGAAGGTGCGGTCGGGGGCGCGGTCGGCGCGCAGGTCGGACCGGACGCGGGCGAGGAGGTGCGGCGCACCCTCCGCAGGTGCGCGATCGAGCGTCAGCTGCTCGGGCCCCTGGTCGGCGTGATCGCCGTCGGGCCCGCCGGCCACGTCGCCGAGGTCGAGCGACATCTGCACGGGCGTCGACGACGGCGGCACGTCGACCACGACACCGGCTGCGCTGAGCGTCACCACCGCCTCGCGCCCGGCGTCGCCCCACGACCGCAGCAGCGGGTGGCGCACCAGGTCGGCCGTGCGGTCGTCCCGCCGGGCGAGCGGCGTCCCGACCCCGGACTCCCTCACGGCGGCGCTCACCGCCGCCGCTGCGACCTCGGACGCGGTGAGCAGCAGCACGGCCACGTCGTGGTGCTCCGCCACGGCGCCCACCAGCGGCGCCACGTCTGGCGGCACGGTGCTCAGCCCGAACAGCGCCAGCCGTGGGGGCAGGTCCAGCGCCACCTCACCACGGCGGACGCGCTCGATCGCGTGCTCGAGCCGCTCGGGTGGGCTGGGCACCGCCAGTCGCGAGCGGACGCGCCGGAACAGCTCGGGCTGCCAGGCGTGGCCGTCGGGCACGGGGCCGCCGAGCGCATCGACGTCCGAGCCCGCGATCCACGCCCGCACCATGGCCGGGCGGTGGCGGCAGTAGCGATCGAACAGCTCGGCCACGGACTGCGCACGGCTGACGATCGACGCGCCGTCGGGGGGCTGGGCCACGGCGGCGAGCGTCGGGACCTGGCTGATCGAGGGATCGAGCAGCGCATCGAGGACCGACCACACGAGCCGCTCCGCATCCCACGGATCGGCGGCCGCCGTCGGGCCGCCGAGGTCGGCGGCGAGCACGGCCCGGCGGAGCTCGTCGGGGAAGGGCATGGCGACGTTGGCCGTCACCCCGTCGTCGCCGACCGAGGTGCCGAGCCCGTGCGCCAGGCGCTGGGCGAGCCACCGCCGCATGCCGATCGACGGCACCGCCACCCACTCGGTCGCGAACGGGTCCGCCAGCGGCACGGACATCCGCGCCACGAGCACGTCGACGAGGGGGTCGACGTGGTCGGCGATCCGGACGTCCAGCACGGTGCCGGAAGCTACCGGCTGCCGGTGACACCGTCCCCCGGCGAGCGGAAGGAGGCCCTGGCCTCGCAGCGGCTCCGTCACCCGCCGCATCCGCGGCCCTGTCACAGGCCGTCGGTACGTTCGCCCCATGCGGTTCCTGCACACCTCCGACTGGCACCTCGGTCGCCAGTTCCACGGCGCATCGCTGCTCGACGAGCAGTCCGCCGCCGTGGACCGGATGGTGGAGCTGGCCGCGTCCGAACGGGTCGACGCCGTCCTGGTCGCCGGCGACCTCTACGACCGCGCCATCCCGGCCACCCCGGCCGTGGAGCTGCTCGACGAGGCGCTGCTGCGCCTCCGGGACACGGGCGCGGTGGTCGTCGCCATCAGCGGCAACCACGACTCCGCCAGCCGGGCCGGGTTCGGCGACCGCCTCATGTCGCGCGCCGGCGTCACCGTGCGTGCGGACGTGCGCCGCTTCGCCGAACCGGTGGTCGTGCCCCACGCCGACGGCGACGTCGTCGTCCACCCCGTGCCGTACCTGGACCCGGTCACGTTCGAGGCGGCGCACCCGTCGGACCCCGATCCGGGCGACGCCCCCGACGGCGCCGACCCCACGACCATCTCCGCCCGTCGGGGCACCCACCAGCAGACGCTGGGTCGAGCGGTGCGCGCGCTGCGGTCGGACCGGCGGCGCCGCAAGGGCCTGCGGTCCGTCGTGGTCGCCCACGCCTTCGTCGCCGGGACCGCGCCCCGCCTGGACGAGGCGCCGGTAGAGGTGTGCGACAGCGAACGCCAGCTGGCGGTCGGTGGCGCCGACCGCGTGGAGCCGTCGCTGTTCGACGGCTTCGACTACGTCGCGCTGGGCCACCTCCACGGCCACCAGTCGTGGGCCGACGAGCGCATCGCCTACTCGGGTTCGCCGCTGCGGTACTCCTTCTCCGAGGAGCACCACCGCAAGGGCGTGCGGATCGTCGACCTGTCGCCCGACGGCGGCCGCTCGGTCGAGTTCGTCGAGCTCGGCATCGGCCGACCGCTGCACACGGTCCGGGGCCGCCTCGACGACCTCCTGGTCGATCCCGCGCTGGACGCGCAGCGAGACGGTCGCATCCGGGCGGTGCTGACGGACCCGCACCTGCCCCACCAGGCCATGGCCCGCCTCCGCACGCGCTTCCCCCACGCCGCAGAGCTGGTCCACGAGCCACCCGAGCGCTCGCAGGCACCCGTCGTGCGCACCTCGCACGAGGTCCGGCGCCGCCAGCCGCTCGACCTGGCCCTCGACTTCCTGGCGGAGCAGTGGGACGAGGCGCCCGACCGGGCGGCCACCGCCGCGGTCCGCGACGCGGTGGTCGCCGTCGTCGGGAGCGAACGGTGAGACCTCGGCGGCTGGCGCTCGAGGGCATCGGCCCGTACGCCACGAGGACCCAGGTCGACTTCGACCGACTCGCCGCCGACGGCCTCTTCCTGATCCACGGGCCCACCGGCGCCGGCAAGACCTTCCTCCTCGACGCCATGTGCTTCGCGCTGTACGGGCAGGTGCCCGGGCTGCGCGGCCCGGGCGACCTCCGCTCCGACCACGCCGCGCCCGACCAGCCGACGGTCGCCGAGCTCGAGTTCGACGCACACGGCGATCGCTGGCGCATCGAGCGCTCACCGCAGTACGAGCGACCCAAGCTGCGCGGCACCGGCACCACGACCACCCAGCCCACCGCCCGCCTGTTCAAGCGCGAGGGCCGGGAGTGGAAGGAGATGGCCAACCGCACCACCGAGGTGAACCAGCAGGTCCTCGACCTCGTGGGACTGGACCACGTCCAGTTCGCGCGCGTGGTGCTGCTCCCGCAGGGCCAGTTCCAGCAGGTGCTGCAGCCCGCCACCGGGGACCAGCGCGAGCGCCTGCTCACGTCGCTGTTCGACACCGAGCTCTTCGGCGAGGTCGAGCGCTGGCTCGACGACCGGGCCCGTGCGGCGCGGGCCGCGGTGCAGGCCGACGACGAGCGGCTCTCGGGCCTCCGCCGGCAGGCGGGCGAGCGCTGGACCGAGGTCCTCCACGCCCACGGCCCCGACGGCGCGAGCGCCGGCCCGACCGACCCTGCTCCCGACCGTGCCGGCCGTCCTGCGGACCAGGCCGACCTGGACGCGCTGGTCACGGCCGCCGACACCTGGGCCACGAGGGCCCGATCGGCCGCGGAGGACGCGGAGCGGCGCCACGACGCCGCCAGGACCGCGCACGATCGGTTGGCGCTGGTCGGGCGCCGCTGGGAGCGCCGGCAGGAGCTCCGCGCCCAGGCCACCCGCCTCCGCGCCGAGTCGGACGCCGTCGACCGGCTCGCCGAGCAGCTCGCCGACGCCCGCAGGGCCGCGCCCGTCGCCCCCGGCCTGGCCATGGTGGAGACCGCCCGGCGGGCCGCCGCGGACGCAGCGTCCGCGCTGACCGGTGCAGGCCTGCACCTGGCGCGCGAGGTCGAGCGCTGCCCGGTCCGGCTCCCGGCGTCGATCGGGTCCGGCCACGGTGCGCCGGCCGTCCACCACCCCTCCGACGCCGCCGAGGACCTCGCGGTGCTCCGCGCCGAGCTCGCCCCGCTCGTCGACGTGGCTCGACGCCGGGACCAGCTCACCGCCGAGATCGACCGGCTCGAGCGCGCCGCGGACGGCCTGGACGGCGAGGCCGACCGGGCGGCGGAGCGCGCCCGTCAGGCTCGGCTCGCCGCCGATGACGCGACCGCCAGGCTGACCCGGTGCCGGGAGCTGGCGCTGCTCGCCGACGCCACCGCCACCGAGCTCGAGCGCGCCACGACGGTGGCCGCCGCCGCGACGGAGCTGGTGGCGGCGCGGGAACGCCACGAGCAGCGGGGGTCGGCGGTCACCGCCGCCACCGCCGCGCACCTCGATGCGAAGGCGCAGCACCTGACCGCCCGGGAGGCCTACCTCGACGGCATCGCCGCGCTGCTGGCCGCGGATCTGACCGACGGCTCGCCGTGTCCCGTGTGCGGTGCCGCCGAGCACCCGTCGCCCGCACGGGCCAGCACCGCGGTCGTCGACCGGGCCGAGGTCGACGACCTCGCCGCGGTCGAGGAGCGCGCCGCAGCGGCGCTGCGAACGGCCGAGGCGGCCGAACGGGACGCGAGCACCCGCGTCGCGCAGCTGCACGGTCGCGCCGGCGACGTCGACCCGGCGGCAGCGGCGGCCGCCGTCGTCGACCTCTCGACCCGCCTCGACGAGCAGCGCGGCGCCGCCGCACGGGTCGCCGAGCTCCAGGAGGAGATCGACGGGTCGGCCGTGCGGGCCGGTGCGGCCGAGTCCGAGGCCGGCGCGCTCCGGGAGCGGGCGGCCCAGGCCCGCCGCGCCGCCGACGCCCGCTCGGCCGAGCGCGACCTGCTGGCGGCCCGAGTCGTCGACGCGCTGGGGACCGATGCCGACCCCGCCGCCGCCGTGTCGTCGGTCGACGTCGTCGCCACGGCGCTCGCCGCGCTCGTCGCAGCCTCCACCGAGCGGGACCGCCGCGCCGACGCCGTGCGCCAAGCCGAGGAGCGCCTCGCCGTCGACGTCGCCGACGCCGGGTTCGACGACGTCGACTCGGCTGCGGCGGCGCTCCTGGATCCCGATCAGGTGGTGCGCCTGGAGCGCGTGATCGGCGAGCACCGGGAGGAGCTCACGCGCACCACCGCGCTCCTCCAGACCGAGGAGCTCGCCGACCTACCCGACGACCGACCTGCCGTCGAGGCGGCGGCTGCGGCCCTCCAGGACGCCACGGCGCGCCGGACGATCGCCTCGGCCACCTCGACCGCTGTGCAGGACGCGGCCGAGGCCATCAGGGGTTGGGCCGACGCCCACCGCCGTCTCGACTCGGAGGCGGCCGGGCGACGGGAGCGCGCCGAGCTCCTTCGCCGGGTCTCGGACACGGTCGGGGGGCGATCAGGGGATCGCGTGTCGCTCCGGCGGTGGGTCCTGGCCGCCTACCTCGAGGACATCTGCGAGCTCGCGAACCGCCGCCTCACCGTGATGACCGGTGGGCGCTACACGCTGCACGTGCACCGCACGGGCTCCGGGCGCAACCGGCTCGCCGGGCTGGACCTCCGCGTCCACGATGCCCACACCGGCGAGCGGCGGGACGTGTCGACGTTGTCCGGCGGCGAGACGTTCCAGGCGTCGCTGGCGCTGGCGCTCGCCGTCGCCGACGCCGTCCAGCAGCACTCCGGCGGCGTGCACCTGGACGCGCTGTTCATCGACGAGGGCTTCGGGACGCTCGACGCCGATGCGCTCGAGCTGGCGATGGACGAGCTCGACGCCCTCCGGGCCGGCGGTCGCATGGTCGGGGTGATCAGCCACGTCGGCACCATGCAGGAGCGGATCCGCACGGGCATCCGGGTCGTGCCCACCGAGAGCGGGTCGACCGTCGAGGTCGGCCGGGTCAGCTGACCCCAGCCGACGCACCGTCAGCCGAGCAGCCCCGTCATCCGAGCAGCACCGCCCGCACCCGGTCCCGGTGGAAGTCGGCGTCGCCGTAGCGGGCGGCCAGGGCCCACGACCGCTTCATGAAGAGGTGCAGGTCGTACTCCACCGTGTAGCCGATCGCGCCGTGGCACTGCAGCGACGCGTCCGCCGCAGCCTGCGCCGCCTCGGAGGCCCGGGCCTTGGCCATCGACACGTGCACCGGCGCCTCGGGATCGCCGTGCGCCAGCGAGTTGGCGGCCCGCAGGACCAGCGGCTCGGCGAACGCCACGGCCAGCGCCGCATCGGCGAGGTGGTGCTTGACCGCCTGGAACGATCCGATCGGCACGCCGAACTGCTTGCGCTCCGTCGCGTAGCCGACCGTCAGGTCGAGCATGCGCTCCCCCAGCCCGACGAGCTGCGCCGCGGCGCCGAGGGCGGCCCGGTCGAACGCCTGCGTCACGGCGGGCGACCCGTCCTCGCCGCCGACCAGCACGGTCGCCTCGGTCGGCTCCCACGCCACCGAGCACAGCGCCCGGGCGCCGTCGACCGACTCGACCGGGGTGAGCGTCACGTCGGACGACGGCAGCTCGTGCACCTCGCCGCGATCGCACATCAGGAACACGTCGGCCGAGGCCGCGGCCGGCAGGTAGGGCGAGCCGGGGAAGCCGACCAGCACGGTGGCCGACCCTTCGGCGATCCGGCCGAGCAGGCCCTCGGCCGAGGCACCGCCGTGGTCCCGCAGGAGCCCGGCCGCCACGTAGGCCGTCGACGACACGGGGTCGGGCAGACCGGCCCGGCCGCACTCGACGAGCAGCGGCACGAGATCCTCGTCGGTCATGCCCAGGCCGCCGGCGGACTCGGGGACCATCACCCCGAGCACGCCCATCTCGGCGAGGGCGTCCCACGCGGCGCGGACGCGACCGTCACCGCCTCCCGGCACCTCGCCGACCTGCTCGCGCCACGCGGCCTTCACGGCCTCGGGCGGACAGGTGTCGGCCAGCAGCGCGCGCACCGCGTCGCGGAAGTCGGTCTGGTCCTCGGTCAGTGCGAAGCGCATGTGGTGGTGGCCCTCTACTTCCTGGGAAGACCCAGGACTCGTTCCGCGATGATGTTGCGCTGGATCTCGTTGGTGCCGGCGTAGATCGGCCCCGACAACGCGAACTCGTAGCCCTTCATCCACGGGCCGTCGAGCTCCGCCTCGCTGCCCAGCAGGTCGAGCGCGGCGCGGTGCAGGCGGATGTCGAGCTCGGACCAGAAGACCTTGTTGAAGCTCGAGCGTGCGCCGGGCGAGCGGCCCTCGACGATCCCGGTGACGTCGCCCAGCGTGTAGAGGGCGTAGGCCTCGGCATCGATCCACGCGTCGACCACCCGGTCGCCGAGCCGCTCGGTCAGGCGGCCGGAGCCGTCGACCTGGCGGGCGAGGTCGAGCAGGCGGGAGGCGGTGGCGCGGAACCGGCCCGGGGACCGGAGCGTCAGCCCGCGCTCCGATGTCGTGGTGGCCATCGCCACGCCCCAGCCCTGGTCGATCCCGCCGAGGGTGCCGCCGCGCGCCATCACGGCGACGGCGTCCTCGGCCGGCGCGCCCTCGTCGGGGTTGTCGGGCACGAACACCTCGTCGAGGAACACCTCGGCGAAGCCCTCGTCGCCGTCGAGTCGGCCGAACCCGCGCACGGTCACGCCGTCCGCGTCGAGCGGGACGAGGAAGTAGGTCAGGCCCCGGTGCCGCTCCGCTTCGCCGTCCGTGCGGAAGAGCCCGAACAGGTGCGTGCAGAACGCACCGCGCGTCGTCCACGTCTTCTGGCCGGTGAGGCGCCAGCCGCCCGCCTCGTCGTCGCGCACGGCGCGGGACGTGATGCCGGCGAGGTCGGAGCCGGCGTTCGGCTCGGACCAGCCCTGGCACCACAGGTCCTCGGCGGCCGACATCCGGGGCAGGTAGTGGTCGCGCTGGGCCTGCGTGCCGAACTCGAAGATCGTCGGGGCGAGCAGGAAGATGCCGTTCTGGGTGACGCGCTGCGGCGCCCCCACCCGGTAGTACTCCTCCTCGAAGATCAGCCACTCCCACAGGGAGGCGTCGCGACCGCCGTAGGCCTCGGGCCACGACACCACCGCCCAGCGGGCGGCGTGCAGCGCCCTCTCCCACTCGAGGTGGGCGGCGAAGCCCTCCTGCGTGTCGCCGGAGGGCAGCGCCGGCGTGGGCACGTGCTCGGCGAGCCAGGTGCGGCACTCCTGCCGGAAGGCCTCCTCCGACTCGCTCCAGGTGAGGTCCATGCGGCCAGTCTGCCCCGGCACCTGACGACCCGTCAGATCCTGAGGCCGTCCCGCTCCCCCGACCGGGGGCCTCCCGCAGCCCTCCGGTCGCCGTGCCTCGCATGGGCCGAACGACCCGGCGCGGTGCGACAGAGTTCACGTCCACCTCCCAGGGCGCCGATGGAGTACCGGGAGCATGGAACCGACCGACCCCCCACCCCGAGGCGCTGACGACGCCGGGCACGGCGACCGCGGTGACGCCGGACGCGCCGCCGCGCCCGCCCGGCGCGCCCGGCGGGGCGGCTCCTCGAACCCGGTCCCGCCCGGGGTCCTCGCCATCTCGGCCGCCTTCGTGATCGCCGCCGCGGTCGGCGTCGCCTGGCCGGACATCGCGACCGAGCTGAGGGTGCACGGCGTCGACCGACCCGACCGGATCATCCACCTCGTCGGGGCGCTGATCCTGCTCGCTGCGGCCGTCATGCTCGCCGTGGGCGCCGCGCACAGCACCGGCCGCCGCCGGATCGGGCTCGGGACCATCGCCACCGGTGCCGGGCTCCTGTCGATCGGCACCGCGGCGATGACCCTCGGCGCCGCCCCCACGGTGGGCGTCATCACCGCAGGTGGCCTCACGGTGCTGCAGGTCCTCGGCGTCGTGCTCCTGATCGCCGGCGTGGTCGCGATGCCGTCGAACGCCTCCTGGGGCACGATCGCCCTGGTCGACGCCGGGCTCGCGGTGACCACGGCACTGGCCCTGACGTGGCTGGCACCGCTGCGGGTCGGCACCGGGCCCGACGCCGGGCCGCTCGACGTCGCGCAGCGCCAGCCGACCGCCCTGCTGCTCGTCGTCCTCACCCTCGGTGGGGTGATCTACCTCGTCCGCGTCGTGCAGGCCCCCGGCCCGGGCGACATGGCGATCGTCGTGGCCGTCCTCCTCATCCCCTCGGCCTTCTACACGTCGGTCGTCGGCCAGAGCGCCGGCCCGGGCGCCGTGGCGTTCCGCGGTTCGGTGCTGTGGTGGCTGTGCGGGCCGGGCGTCCTCGCCATCGCCGGGTTCCAGGCCATGCGGGCACGGTCCCGGCCCGCGGCGATCGACCCGGAGCAGGCCGACACCCGGCGCGCCACCCGAGCCGAGTGGGTGGCCGTCATCGCCATGCTGCTCACGCTGGGGGCCGTCGCCACCCACCGGCTGTTCATCGACTCGCTCGACCCGGTGCTCCTCGCCCTGGGCGTGGTGGCGGTGCTGCTGTCGACGTTCCGGCTCACCGTGCTCCAGCGCGAGCAGGTGGCGCTGCAGCAGCGCCTGGGAGCGCTGGCGCTCGAGCTCCACGAGCGGGCGCGCACCGACGAGCTCACCGGGCTCGGCAACCGCGCCGCCCTCGTCGAGGCGCTCGACCGCCTCATGTCCGAGGGCGCGCCGGTGCACGTGTTCTACGCCGACGTGGACGACTTCAAGACCGTCAACGACGCGCTGGGCCACGAGACCGGCGACCGGTTGCTCGTGCTGACCGCCCACCGCCTCACCGACGTGTTCGGGCCGTCGACCTACCGGGTCGGCGGCGACGAGTTCGTCGCCGTGCACCCGGACCTCAGCCCGGCCGACGCGGCCGACCTGGCACGCAGCATCGTCGCGATCACCGCCGAGCCGGTCGACATCGACGGCGTGGCGGTGTCGGCGCGCCTGAGCATCGGCGTGGCCCACTCCGGTCCGGCCCCCGACGGCGGTGCCCCCCGCAACGGCGACGAGCTGCTGCGCATGGCGGACCTCGCGCTCAACCGGGCGAAGGAGCTCGGGCGCGCCCGGGCGTGCAGCTACGACGCCTGGCTGCAGGACCGCGCCGACCGCCGGCTGATCGTGCAGCAGGGCCTGCGCCGCGCCGTGGACCGCGACGAGTTCGAGGTCCGGTACCGGCCGGTGGTCGACCTCGAGACCGGCGATCTCCTCGCGGCCGAGGCGGTCGTGCGTTGGGAGACGCCGGACCGACACCTGCTGCTGCCGACGGAGTACTTCGAGATCGCAGCCGACACCGGCCTGGTCCCGGCGATCAGCCGGTCCAACCTGCGCCTCGCCGCCGCGCCGTGGCTGTCGACCGACCCGCCCGACGTCCCGCTGTCGATCAGCCTGACGCTGCCCGAGCTCGTCCACGGCGGGCTCGTCGACGACCTCGACCACCTCCTCGGCTCGATCCCCCGGTCGTCGCTCCGGCTGCAGATCCCGGAGTCCGCGCTGATGGACCCGGTCTCGCAGCCGTCGGTCGACCGGCTGGTCGAGCGCCAGTACGGCATCTGCGTGCGGGACTTCGGCACCGCCGCCTCGTCGCTCCGCCGCCTCAGCCGGCTGCCCGAGCCGTCCATCCGCATCGACCGGTCCTTCGTCGCCGGCCTCAACCACCGCGTCGCCGACCGGCTCATCCTCGAGGCGGTCGTCGGCATCGGCGCCGAGCTCCGGGTGCAGATCACGGCGGACGGCGTGACCCAGCCCGGCCAGGCGACGTTGCTCCGCGAGCTCGGCATCCGTCGGGCCCAGGGCTGGCTGTTCGGCCGCCCGAGCGGCTGGCCCGACTTCGTCCGGCAGCACCTGCGGCCGGAGCGCGAGCGCAGCCCGCTCGAGTGGCGACCGGGGACGACCACCGCCGCCCACGACGCACCGATGGCCGGGAGCGACCGATGAGCGCCACCGTCACACCGACCCCGACGACCGCGGCCCCGACGACCGCGGCGCCGACCGGGGCGGGCGTTCCCGTCGCCGACGGCGCGATGGTCGTGCGGCGACGTCGGCCGCTCGTGATCTCGGCCATCGCCATCGGCGCGGTGTCGCTGCTCGCGGTGCCGCTGCTCGACCTGCTCGGGCTCGGTCTCTCGACCGACGCGGTGGCCGGGCTCCGCATCGGCGCCGACATCGTCGCGTCGGCGATCGCGGCCGTGCTGCTCGGCATCACCGCGCACCGCCGCCGGGGCAGCGACCGCTGGGTCTGGGGGCTGTTCGCGACCGGTGCGGGAGGGTGGTGCATCGGCTCCGCGATCTGGGCCGTCTACCTCGCCACCGGCAGCGAGCTGCCCGCGCCCAGCCCGGCCGACGCGTTCTACCTGCTGCTGCCGATCTGCTGGTGCGCCGCCGGCGTCGTGCGGTCCGACCGCAATGATCAGGGAAGGACCGACCGGACGTCGCGCGTCGTCGACGTGATCGACAGCACGACGGTCGGGCTGTCGTTCCTGCTCGTGCTGTGGATCGTCGTGTTCCGAGTCAGCGGGGTCGGGGTCGAGGACAAGTCGGCGCTCGTCACGACGGTGTACCCAGTGGCGGAGTCGGTGGCGCTGACGCTCCTGGTGCGCACGATGGCCCGCAACACCGCGGACCGCCGGGCCTTCGTGCTCCTGACCGCCGGGGTCGCCGTGTACGCGGCCGGCGACGTCGCCTACCTGCTGGTGACGCAGACCTTCGACCTGAGCGAGTCGGTCCCGACGCTGGTCGACACGGCGTGGATCACCGGGTTCGCCCTCCTCGGCGGCGCGGCCTGGATCGCGATGGGCGGGCGCGAGCCGCCCCGCCCGCGCCCGAACCACCAGCGCAACGGCGTCTTCCCGGCCGTGATGGGCGGCGTCGCCGCGGTGGTCGCGCTGATCGACCTGACGCAGACCGACGGCGCGACGTGGACCGTCGCCACCCTCGTGCTGATCATGGTCCTGCTGCTCGCCCGGCAGTCGCTCACGCTCGCCGAGAACAGGCGGCTGTCGACCGACCTCGTGTCGAGCGTCCGCGGGCTCGAGCACCAGGCCAGCCACGACGCCCTGACCGGCCTGCCCAACCGCGAGCACCTCGTCCAGCGGCTGCAGGGGTTGATCGACAGCGCAGGCGCCTCGACGCGGTCCGCCGTGATGTTCCTCGACATCGACCTGCTCAAGCCGGTCAACGACTCGCTCGGTCACGCCAAGGGCGACCAGCTCATCCGCACGGTCGCCGACCGCCTGCGGGCCCGTTGGGGCGAGGACGTCGTGCGCTTCGGCGGCGACGAGTTCGTGGTGCTGGTCCGACGTGCCGGTTCGCTGGCCGACATCGAGCGCCAGGCGGAGCGGCTCGTGGAGGACATGCGACGGCCGTTCGCGACCGGCGGGGCGACGCTGCAGCCGTCGGTGTCGGTCGGCGTGGCGCTGGTCGAGGACGGCATCACGCCCGACGAGCTCCTCCGCCGGTCCGACATCGCGCTGTACCACGCCAAGTCCCAGGGCCGGGGCCGGTGGGCGCGCTTCGCCGACTCGATGGACGACTCGAGCGGGCGACGGGTGCGCATCGCGCCGGAGCTCCGCCGGGCGCTCGACGAGGACGAGTTCGAGCTCCACTACCAGCCGGTCGTGGAGCTGGCGACGGGCCGCATCCTCACGGTGGAGGCGCTGCTGCGCTGGCGGCACCCCGAGGAGGGGCTGCTGACGCCGGACCGCTTCCTGGCCGAGGCCGACGCGCTCGGCCTGCTCGCGCCGCTCGGGCGCCGGTCGCTGGTCGAGGCCGCCACGCGCTTCGCCGAGGTCAACGCCCGCGACATCGGCCATCCGGTGCGCGTCACGGTCAACCTGTCGGCCGGCGAGCTCGGGTCGGAGGTGCTGCTCAACGTCGACGAGGCCCTCGCCCGCAGCGGGCTCGACCCGTCGCTGCTAGTTCTCGAGATCACCGAGGACGTGATCATCGACGACTCGGTCCGCCGCACGCTCGGCGAGCTGCGCGCCCGGGGCGTCGGCATCGCGATCGACGACTTCGGGACCGGCAACTCGTCCCTGCGCCAGCTGGGCGACTACCCGGCCTCGGTGCTCAAGATCGACCGCAGCTTCGTCGACGGCATCGGTCGGGCCGACGACGCCTTCATCGTGCGGACGGTGGTCGACCTGGCCGACAAGCTCGGGCTGGCGACCGTCGGCGAGGGCGTCGAGACGCTGGAGCAGGCCCGGCTACTGCAGGCGCTCGGCTGCGTCCACGGCCAGGGCTGGCTCTTCGACCGGGCCGTGCCGTTCGACGTGCTCGAGCGGCGCTGGCTGCAGGGCGCGCCGTCGACCGAGCGGGCGCTGCGGATCCTCCACCGGCTCCCGGAGGAGCGGTCGGACGTCGTCGAGCGGTCGGACGGAGGAGCGCCGCCCGCGCTCAGCCGGCCGAACCGGTCGAGTCCGGACCGGGCGAGCACAGGCGCCTGAGCACCGCGTCGGCCTCGTCCATGATCCGCTCGAGCAGCTCGGCGACCGTGGGCAGCTCGTCGATCACGCCCACGACCTGACCCGTCGGCAGGATGCCGACCTCGGCGTCGCCGTCGACCACGGAGGCCTTGGTCATCATGGGCGCGTTGGCGGCCAGCGCGACCTGGGCCCAGGTGAGCTCCTGGTCCTTGCGCATCTGCACCCCCGTGCGCAGCAGGTCGGGCACGGAGACGCCCGCCTGCTTGGAGAACCGCAGCGCGTTGCCCGCCGCCCGCGGGAAGCGCATGAGGCCCGGCGACCGCTCGAGCGCGTCGATCATCGCCGTGCGGATCACGCGCTGGGGCGCCCCGTCGATCGCGGTGGTGACCACGGTCCCGGTGAGCGGCGTCTGCAGGTAGATCGCCTTCACGTGGTCCGGCACGTGGCTCTCCTGGGTCAGCAGGAACCGGGTGCCCATGGCGACGCCGTCGGCGCCCCAGGCCAGCGCGGCGGCCAGGCCGCGGCCGTCGGAGAACCCGCCGGCGGCCAGCACCACCACGTCGGTGCCCGCCACGCCGTCGACGACCTGGGGCACGAGCAGCGAGGTCGGCACGGATCCGGTGTGGCCGCCACCCTCACCGCCCTGTGCGATCACCGCGCTCACGCCCAGCTCGGCGACCTTCTCGGCGTGGCGCTTGGCCCCGACGGTCACGATCGTCGTGACGCCCGCGTCCCGGAGCCGGTGCACCTGCTCCGGCCGCGGCGCGGCCGCGAAGCTCGCCACCCGGACGCCCTCGGAGATGATCAGCCCGATCCGATCGGCGGCGTCGGGCTGGTTCGGCAGGAGGTTCACGCCGAACGGCCGGTCGGTCCGCGACGCCACCTTGGCGATCGCGGCCCGCAGCTCGTCGAGCGTCATCGTCGCCGACGCGAGGATGCCGAGCCCGCCCGCCGCCGAGGTGGCGGCGGTCAGCCGGGCGCCCGACACCCAGCCCATGCCGGTCTGCACGAGCGGGTAGCGCACACCGAGCAGCGCCGCCGCACGGGTGCCCAGAGCGGGGTGCCGGCCATCGGCCGCAGCAGGTCCGGGGGCGGCGTCCTGGTCGCTCACTCGTCGGGCACCTCGGTGAAGCGGAGGCCGTCGGGGTCGATGCGCTCGAGCTCCTCGACCTCGATGCCCTCGGGACCGCGGGTCGTCGGCACGTCGTCGGGCACCTGGAGCTCGAAGCCCGTGGCGGCCACGACCTCGTCGACCGTCACGCCGGGGTGCACGGAGGCGAGGCGCATCGTGGGCACCTCGCCGTCGGCGGCCGGTGCGAAGTCGAGCACGGCGAGGTTCGACACGACGCGGCGGATCTCGTGGAACCGCGACGAGGTCGGGCCCAGCGCGGCGGCACGGTCGTAGCCGATCCCGCACACGACGTCGACGGCCGGCACGAAGACCTTGGCCGAGTGGTTCGGCACCCAGTAGCTCGTCGTGTGGTTGATCGTGTTGCCCGGCGCGCCGCGGAACCCGAGCAGCTGGGACCGGGGCTGGGCCCAGTCGCCGATCGCGGCGATGTTCTGGTTGCCGAAGCGGTCGACCTGCGTGGCGCCCATCATCACGTGGCGCCGGCCGTGCCACAGCAGCCCGAACATCTCGCGGTACGGGTTCCACCGGCCGATCACGCGCTGGGCCTGGCGGTCGGGCTCGGCGAGGCCGACCGGCGGGACGTTGTCGATCAGCGTGTAGTAGCCGTCGGTCAGCGCGAGGTGCGGCTCGAAGGTGGCGGCGGCGAGCCGCCCACCGATCAGCGGCAGGTTGCCGATCGGGTTGCAGAGGCGCTCGCCGTCGCCGCGGAAGGTCTCCGCGATGGCGACGGCGCAGACGTCGGCCCTCCTGGGATCGCTCACTGGTCGGCCTCCTTCGCTGCGAGCTCGCGGACGTGGGCCCGGTACGTCTCGTCGTCCACCTGCAGGAACTGGGCCGAGAACTCGTCCCAGGACTCGTCGGAGCGGGCGGTGGCCGCGTAGCGGCGCTGGAACGCCTCGTCGCGCCCGTAGTCGGGCAGGCACTCGGTGAAGTGGGCGCCGCCGGGCGCCTCGACCACGCCGGTGACGTCGAGCCGGGAGATGCTGCGGTGCGTGATGTCGGTGCCGGCGCCGAGCTCCTCGGTCGGGACGACGGCCTCGCACGACACGAACGAGCGGTCGGCGGCCCGGACCATCAGGTCGTCGAAGAACGGGTCCTCCCCGAGCCAGACGGCGTTGCCCGAGGCGTCGGCCCGGTGCTGGTGGACGAGTGCCACGTCGAGGTGCAGGGCCGGGGCGGCGATCAGCTCCTCGTGCTCACCGGAGACCGGGTCCGGGTACGGCGAGCGCACGGTCGTGATGTGCGGCATGCGGATCGGCACGTCGGAGCCGAGCCCGGCCCGGGTGGGCAGGAACGGCAGGCGCCACGCCGCGGCCTGGATGCCCAGGAGGAACATGCCCTCGTCGAGCTCGACCGCCTCGATCGAGCCGGACTGGCGCGCCGCCCGGTAGTGGGGCTCGAGCGGGATCGAGTCGAGCGACACGAACCCCGAGACCACCTTCGACGCCTTGCCGCTCCGGCACAGCAGCCCCACGTCGGGTCCGCCGTAGGCGACGACAGTCAGGTCCGTCAGGTCGGAGCGCAGGATCGCCCGCAGCAGCGACATGGGCTTGCGGCGGCTCCCCCACCCCCCCATGCCGATGGTCATGCCGGAGCGGAGCTCCGCGACAACCTCGTCCTCGGTGCACCTCTTGTCCGGTCCTGGCACGCCTCGCGCTCCTTCGCCTGGGACCCGTCCCCCGCCGTTCGACCGGCGGGCCGGGTCCGACGCCCGTGATCTGACGCAGCGTCAGATCATCGACCGTACCCGGACCGCCCGCCTGAGAACGAACCGTGGCGCCGCGGGCCCCACTGCACGTCACCAGGCCCCGACCGGTAGCGTCGACGGGGTTCGCCGGCGCCCGGGACCGATCCTGGTACGCCGCCATCCACCACCCGACGAGGGGTTCCCACATGTCCCGCCGACGCACCTTGTTCCTGCCGCTCATCGCACTGATGGCGGTGTTCGCGCTCGTCGCCGGCGCCTGCGGCGGCGACGACAAGGCCGACGACGAGGCGGGGAGCAAGAAGAAGACGACGACCACGACCGAGAAGGCGACCGACACCACGGAGGAGGGCGACGTCACCACGACCACCGTGAGCGACGCCGACTTCGAGACCGCGGTCGACGAGGCCAAGACCCAGCTCGCCGAGGCCGGCGACGACCCCTGCAAGGTGATCGAGCAGTTCCGGACGCTGGGCACCTCCATCGCCAACCCGTCCAACGCCGCGCAGCGGGAGCAGGCGACCGGGCTCGCCGTCGCCTTCTACCTCGCGCTGGCCGACGCCGCACCCGCCGAGCTCTCGGCCGAGGCGGACCAGATCCGCGCCACCGTCGAGAAGATCGAGGACGAGGGCAAGGAGAAGGGCTACACCGAGGAGTTCCTGAGCAAGCCCGAGTCGGTCGACGAGGCGTTCAACGACAACACCAACAAGATCCTGACCGCCTTCACCACGCAGTGCGGATCGACCCCCTCCACCGCCGCCCCGTGAGCCGCGTCGCCACCACCCCGCGCCGCACGCTGGCCGTCGCGGCGGTCCTGCTCACCGCGGTCGCGCTGACCGTCGGGGCGTGCTCGTCGGACGACGACGCATCGCCCCGGTCGTCCTCGTCCGTGACGACGACCAGCGTGCCGACGCCGTCGACGGTGTCCGACGCCGACTTCGAGTCGCAGGCCACGACGGCGGAGCTGATGATCCGCAACGCCGGCAGCGATGCGTGCGCGGTCCTCAGGGCGTTCGCCCCGGCGTCGAGCCTGCCCTCACCGATCAACCCGACGCAGACCGAGCGCGGTGTGCGGGTCATCGTGGAGCTGTTCAACACGGCCGCCGCCAGCGCGCCGCCCGAGGCGGCCGCCGATGCGGCCGTCCTGCGCCAGGCCGGGGCGGACCTCGCGGCCGAGGGCGCGGCTGCCGGGTGGGCGCCGAACTGGCTCATGCAGAACCCGAAGGCGCTCACGACGCCGGAGTTCATCCAGGCGTTCACGAACTACCAGTCCGCCGTCGGCACGACCTGCGGCCCCACGACGACCGCCCCGTGATCACCGGCCGCTGATCACCGGCCGCCGGCGGAGCACGGCGGCGCCGACCGGGCGAGCGCTCAGGACGAGTAGTCGGCGTCGCGCTTCTCGACGAACGCGTCCCGTGCCTCGTCGCTCACGCCGGTGAGGTTCAGCTCGAACGTGAAGCCCTGCTCGAACCGGTAGCTCCGGTTGACGTCCACGGGATCGATCCCGTTCAACGACTCCTTGGCCCGCCGGATCACGGAGCGGCTCTTCGTGCAGATCTTCTCGGCGATCTCGAACGCGGCCGACCGCAGCTCGTCCTTCGGCACGACCCGGCTCACCGACCCCCACGCGGCCAGGAGCGACACGTCGATCGGCTCCGCCGTGTACACCATCTCCCGCATGCGGTGCTGGGGCACGAGCCGGGCGAGGTGCGTCGCCGCCCCAAGGGCGCCCTGGTTCACCTCGGGCAGGCCGAACCGCGTGCCCTCGGCGGCCACGATGACGTCCGCGTTGCCCACGAGCCCGATGCCGCCGCCGAGGCAGAAGTCGTGCACGGCTGCGATCACGGGGACCTCGCACTCGTAGACCGCCTTGAACGCGGCGTAGCAGCCGCGGTTGGCACCGACCAGCGCGTCGAAGCCCTCGGTGGACTGCATCTCCTTGATGTCCACCCCGGCGTTGAAGCCCTTCCCCTCCGCCCGCAGCACCACGGCGCCGACCTGGGGATCGCGGCCGGCCTGCGTGACGACGTCGGCCAGCTCGTACCAGCCGGCGACCGTCAGCGCGTTGACCGGCGGGTTGTCCATGACGATCTCGGCGATGCCGTCGGAAGAGCTCAGGGTGATGGTCACGGCGCCCGACGGTACCGACTCACCCGCCCGCGGGCGACCCGACGGCGAGCTCGGCGAGCGCCGCGAGCAGCACGGGGTCCGAGAGGTACGAGCCGTGACCGGTCCGCGACGTGGGCAGCGTCGGCACGGTGCCGACCGGGTCCTCCCCGTAGAGCCCGGGGACCCGTCCCGCGACCATGCCGATGGGATCGCCCGGCGCCCGGACGGCGACGAGCACCGCTCCCGCGGCCCGGATCGCCCCGGTCCCGCCGGGGACACCGACGCCCGGGGACCCGAGCTGCACGACGACGTCGGCGCCGCCGCCGGGTGCAGCCCGTCCTGCGACGATCCCGCCGTAGCTGTGGCCGACCAGGGTGATCCGCGCCGCGCCGCCGCGCCGGAGCGATCGCACCTCGTCGGCGAGGAGCGCGGCGCCGTGTCCGGCAGGGGCGACTTCGACGCCCTGGGCCACGACGTCGGGCGGGTCGTAGCCGAGCCACGACACGACGGCGACCGACGACGGGTCGTCGACCCGGTCGGCCACGGCGGCCCACACCCGCTCGGCGTCGCCCAGCAGCCGGGCCCGGTCGCCGCGGTCGGTGCCGACGCCCGGGACCAGCACCACGACCACCGAGGCACCCGCCACGCCCACTCGCTGCACCAGGCGCCCGCCGGCGCCGGCGAGGTCCACCCGCACCGCGACCGCCGGGCCGGGCCTCGACGCGCGGCGCTGCCCCACTGCGGCGCGCGTCAACGCCGACGCGCACCCGTCGAGCGCGGCCGCGGCGCGCCGGCGCTGCGCCGCCGCGTCGTCGAGCAGGGCCACGGCCGAGTCGGCGTCGGGGCCGTGCCACGACCGGAGCGCCGATGCCCCGGGCGCGGTCGACCGCCAGGACGGGGCCGACGAGAGCCGCGCGGCCGCGGCCCGCAGCTCGGTCGCGAGGTCGTCGAGCGCCGCGGCGTCGGCCCCCAGCCTCCCGTCGCCCGCTCCCGTCACCGGCGCGACGGTAGGAGGCGCCCCGGCCGACCGTCACCGGGGACCGCTCCCCCGCCTCGGGTACCGTCGGCGCCGTGACCGCGACCGCCAACGCCGCCCCGTTCGACGACCCGACCGACGAGCTCGACCACACCGGACGGGTCGTCGTGATCACGGGCGGCACCAAGGGCATCGGCCGGGTGCTGGTCGAGCGCTTCCTCGGGTGGGGCGCCGAGGTGGTCACGTGCGGCCGCTCCGAGCCCGAGGACCTCCCGTCGGCCGGCGGGAGGACCGCCACCTTCGTCGCGGCCGACATCCGCGACCCCGACCAGGCCTTTGCCGTCGTCGACGCCGCGGCCGAGCGCCACGGCCGGGTCGACGTCGCGATCAACAACGCCGGCGGGGCCCCGGAGGTGGACGCCGCGACCGCGTCCCCCCGGTTCAGCGAGGCGATCGTCCGCCTGAACCTCATGGCCCCCCTCCACATCGCGCAGCGGGCCAACCACCACATGCAGGCCGGCGACGGCGGAGTGATCGTCAACATCGCCTCGGTGTCGGGCGTCCGACCGTCGCCCGGGTCGGCGGCCTACGGCGCGGCCAAGGCCGGCCTCATCAGCCTCACGTCGACGCTCGCGGTGGAGTGGGCGCCCAAGGTGCGGGTGGTCGGGATCATCGCCGGCATGATCGCCACCGAGCAGGCCGAGCTGTACTACGGCGACGCGGAGTCCCAGGCCCGGGTGGCGGCGACCGTGCCGATCGGGCGGCTCGGCGTCCCCGACGACCTGGCGCAGGCCTGCCGGTGGCTGTCGTCGCCGCTCGCCGGCTACGTGACCGGGTCGTCGGTGTGGCTCCACGGCGGCGGCGAGCGGCCGGCGTTCCAGGCCGCCGTCCAGGGCGGCTGACCGGACCGGGACCACCGCCGGCCCGACCCCCGGCCGCGGCGCCGGTCGTCGGCTCGGTCGGGGCCGGGTCCGCGTCGGGCGAGCGCGGCGTTCCTACGCTGGTCCGATCGCAGCGATCACCGCAGCTCGCCGGCGCCGCCCGACGCGCCCGTCGCGGATGCGGTCGTCCGCGCCCCTGCTCGCGGTCGTCGCGCTCCTGGTGCTCGGCACCACCGCGTGCTCGGACCTCGGCGGCGACGCCGACGCGACCGTCCGCCTCGACGCGACGGATCGCAGCCAGGCGCTCCGGCTGCGCCAGGACGTCCTGCAGCAGGCGGCCACCTGGGGCGGGGTGCGCGTCGGCGAGCAGACCGCCGAGCAGGAGGGCGACATCACGCTCACGTTCTCGCTGCCGGGCCGGAACCTGGACACGGCGCTGGGCAACATCGGCACGCTCGACGCCGAGCGCCGGTCGACCTCGATCGACGTCGACCGCGAGGACGTCGACCGGACGGCCACGACCGTGGCGGGCACGCCGGCGGAGGGGTCCGACGGCCAGATCACCCTGCGGGTCGAGATCGCCTCGGAGCCCGAGGCGGGGACGGGCGCGCTGCTGCGGCTCGTCATGGCCGTCTTCAGCGTGATCGGCATGGTCGCCACGGCGCTGTGGGTGGCGAACGCGTGGAAGCGTCGGTTCGGGCGGAGCGAGGAGCCGCGCCCGCCCCGCAACATCGACCTGAGCGACCCTCCCACCGAGGAGACGCCCCGGGTCCCCCGCGCGCCCTGGAACTGACGGGACCTCGCGACCGGAGGGATCCTCGGGTCGCCCGCCCTGTGCCCCGGCCTCAGGCGCGCAGGCCGAGGGCCCCCGCCAGCTCGTTCCACTCCGGCAGCGGCAGGTGCGCCATGTCGGGGTGCAGCACCTGGATGCACACGTGGTCGGCGCCGGCATCGAGGTGCGCCTGCACCCGCCGGAGGGCGTCGTCGACCGTGCCCCACGCCACGATCGCGTCGACCAGCCGGTCCGACCCGCCGTCGGCCACCTCGTCGGGCCCGTAGCCGAGTCGGGCGAGGTTGTTCGTGTAGTTCGGCGCCTTGAGGTACGCCTCCATGTGCCGGCGGGCCGTGGCCCGGGCCGAGGAGGGATCGGTGTCGAGCACCACCATCTGCTCGACCGCGAGCAGCGCCTCGGGGCCCATGGTCGCCCGGGCGATGGCGGTGTGCTCGGGCGGCACGAAGTACGGGTGGGCGCCGGCGGTCCGCTCGGCGGCGAGCCGCAGCATCCGCGGCCCGAGGGCGGCGAGCACCATCCGTGCCGGCGGGTCGCCGGTCGGCGCGAAGAACCGGGCCTTGGCCATGGCGTCGAGGTACTCGACCATCCCCGAGTACGGCTTCGAGTAGTCGTGCTTGCGCACCCACGACACGAGGTGCTCGTGGCTGACGCCGAGGCCGAGCAGGAAGCGCCCGGGGAACGCCTCGTTCAGCGTCTGCATGGCGGCGTTGCAGGCGAGCGGGTCGCGCCCGTACCGGTTCACGATCCCGGTCGCGACCTTGATCCGCCGGGACGCCTGGAGCAGCAGCGCGGCGTGCACGAACGGCTCGCGGAACACCGTCTCGGGGATCCACACGGCGCCGAACCCGAGCTCCTCGAGCTCTGCGACCGCCTCGCCCGCGACCGCCGAGGGCTGCGCGTCGAGCGCGCCGGTCCAGATGCCGTAGGTGCCGATGTCGATGGCCGGGTCCTGCACGTGGGCGCTCCTTCGATGGCCGCAGCGGGTCAGGGATCGATGAAGTTCAGGATCGATGGGGTTCAGGGATCGATGTAGAGGAAGCCGAACGCCTCGTCGCGGACGTCGAGGCCGGCGGCGGCCAGGGCGGGCGACCAGTCGCCGCCCACCGCCGGGTCGCTCTCCTCCATCCCGTGGTCCGCGCAGAGGAACACGGTGGTGCGCTCCCGGACGCCGCGGCGCTCGAGGGCGGCGAGGACCTCGCCGATCCGGCCGTCGGTGTCGCGGATCGAGGCCCGGGCGATCTCGGAGTGCGGCCCGCCCTCGTGGAACGCCGAGTCGGTCAGCGCGTAGTTCACCCAGAGGAACCGCGGCATCGGGTACTCCGTCCCGAGGTACGACCCGGAGATGATCCCGACCGCCTGCTCGGTGCCGTGGTGGTCGACCTGCGTGAAGAGCGCGTAGTCCTTCACCGGCCGCACGAACATCTCGGAGCTGTGCGGCAGCCCGTCGGCGGTCCGGGGGAAGTCGACCATGCGAACGCCCCGGCGCATGAGGTCGAACGTCGAGAAGCTCGCGCCGTGGTCGGCCGGCTCGTTGACCGACGCCGTGAACGCGCCGGGTTCGGTGCGCTGCACCGCGAGGTGGATGCTGTCGGTGCCCGGCAGGAGCGCGTCCATGGCAGTGGCCCAGGTCTCGGGCGAGTTCGTGATGACCTGCTCGCGCCGAGACCGGTCCCACCACGCGTTGTGCAGGATCCCGTGGTGCCCGGGGTGCCGTCCGGTGATGACCGTCGTGTGGTTCGGCAACGTGACGGTCGGCAGCGACGACACGATCCCGTCGCGCAGCGCCGTGCCCCGGGCCAGCAGGCCGGCGATGTTCGGGGCGTCGCCGGCCGCCACCGCGTCGAGGAGGACGTTCGGGTTGCAGCCGTCGAGCAGGAACCCGACCACGTGCTCGGGGCCCTCCCCCGCGTCGATCGCCGCACGGTCGAGCACCCCCTCGATGGGCCGGCCGTCGGCGCCCTCGAGCACCGACGGATCGCGACCGAGCAGGGCGAGCACGGTCGGGGCGATGTCGACCATCTGCGCGGCGACGCCGCCGACCACGCCGTCGGCGCGGGCGCCCGGTCCGCTGATGAGGAACGGCGCCCGGCACTGCACGGCCCCGAGCGACCCGTGCTCACCGATGTGGCCGCCCTGGTCCGCCCAGTGGTGCGCCGCGGTGTGCACGACGCACACGTCGGGGGCGTTCGGGTGGTCGAACAGCTGGGCGACCTGCTCGTAGGCGAACGGGTAGGCGTTGGCGGTGCGGTCGGGGAACCGGTGGGCGAGCTCGGCGTCGAGGCCGGCGAACCGATCGAGGGACTGGTCGCCCAGCGGGTTGCGACCGTCGACCGACTCGACGGTGAACGTCCAGCCCCGGGCGGGGCCCGGACCGTCGGGCCCACCGTCGGGGTCGTGGCGGCGGAAGCGGACCGAGCCGTCGACCGCGTGGGCCTCGTACGCGCCGTCCCGGCGGACGAGGGCCATCTCGACGATCGGGGCCAGCGACGGATCGACCAGGGTGGCGAGCGCGGCGTCCAGGTTCGACATCACCCGAACGTACCCCGGTGCTCGGCTCGGCCGCTCCGCCGAGCCGGGTGGTCGAGGAGCGACGGGACCGGGCCCCGGACGCGGCTCCGGGCGGGATCCCGGTCAGCGCCGAGAGCCCGCCCGAAGGGGGACAGTCCCTCCCCGTCCGACCGAGCGCCCGGGAAGACCCGGTCCAGCCGAACGGACTCCATCCGTCCCGTCGTGGCGATGGGGCAACCTCCACGACTCCGTTGGAGGATTTCTACCTGACCGTCCCCTCTGTCGCAAGGGCTCTCGCCGAACTTCTGTCGGTGAACGTGGTTCACCCTTGCCTGTCACGGCGGGACCACCCACTTGACCGACCGGAAGGTCACTGACGGACGGTCAACTCCGTAGTGCCCGCTCTGGTCGACCATCGCGGCCACTATGCTCGGGCGTCGTGGGATCGCCACCGGGCGCACCGTCGTCCACGAGGGAGGACCTCATCCGGGCCGGGCTGGAGCTCGCCGACGCGCTCCCGCTGGAGAAGCTCTACGCCGGCGTGACCACCGCCGCCACCGCCGAGCGGGCCGGCGTCACGACCGGGTCCTTCTTCCACCACTTCCGCAGCGCCGAGCAGTTCGCCGACGCCATCGTCCGCTCCTACATCCACGAGCGGCCGCTCAACGACGAGGTCGTGGAGGAGCTGCTCGACGCGCTCGAGCACGCGGACCTCGCCGACGCGATCACGATGACGCTGCTCGACACCTGGCAGCTCATGAGCCGCGACCCCGGAATGGCCGCGGAGCTCCGTGGCCAGATGCACCTGTTCGCCCACAACGGGGTACCGCTCGTCCACCCGTCCGACGAGCTCACCGACGAGATCACCGTCGTGGGCGACGTCCTGCGGTCGGTCTTCCGGGTCCAGATCGACGCGGCGACCGACGGGTGGCAGCGGCTGCTCGAGTCGAGCGACATCCGGGTGCTCGAACCGTTCGATCCCCGGCGCCTCTCGGTGGCGGTCCACGCCCTGCTGATCGGCCTGCTCGTCTCCCATGCCGTCGACCCGTCCGCCGTCGACGACCAGCTGTTCGCCGACACCGCCGCCACGTTGGCCGGCGCGGTCACCCACACCGAGCTCCGGCCGCCGCGGATCGTGCTCGCCGCCGAGTTCGTGCCCGAGGCCGACGTCTCCCCCCAGGCCCGCTCCGGTGCCCGCCGGCGCCAGGAGTCCCGCCAGCGGGTCGTCGACGCCACCACCGGCATGTTCGAGGGCGGCTGGGACTCGGTCAGCGCCACCGAGGTGGCGGAGGCGGCCGGCGTCTCGACCCAGACCGTGATCAACCTCTTCGGCAACGTGCGGAAGGTGTGCGCCGCCACGTTCGGCGCCCACCTCCCGGCCATCGAGGGCGCGATCGACGCCGCCGGACCGGATCGGCCGATGGACGCCCTCCGGGAGGGGCTGCTCGCCCTCGCCCGTGCCGCGGCCGACGACCCCCACCCGGCCCGGGCGCTCCTCACCGAGCGCCTCGGCATCCGGGCGGCCCGCGACTTCGACCTCGACGACGACGACATCCGCGTGCTCGTGCCGATCGGCATCCGGCTCACGTTCGTCGTCGCCGAGCTGCTCGGCACCGAGACGACCGAGCCCGGCACGCCCGACCTGACCGCGACGCTCGTCGACTTCGTGCTCGGCCACGCCGTCCCGCGCCCTCGCCGCGCCGAGGAGACGGTCGACCTGGCCCTGCGGCTGCTCCCCGCCCAGGCGCTACTCTGACGACCCGTCAGATCCGAACGAGGCCCCGGTCCGCCGGGGGGACGGAGGCTCGAGTGAGCACCAGGCGCGTGCCGGCGATCGAGGGGTGGTTCACGATGCCCGAGGACGGCACCGCCCCCTCGCTGATCGGCACCCGTGACTCGATCACGGGCACCTACTTCTTCCCGCCGGAGCGCGTCATGTCCCGGGCGCCGGGCGCCGCGGACGCCGAGCTCGTCGACGTCGAGCTGTCCCGCACCGGGAAGCTCTGGTCGTACACGAACGCCGGCTACCGACCGCCAGAGCCCTACGTGCCGGTCTCGGACCCGCACGAGCCGTTCGCGATCGCGGCCGTCGAGCTCGAGGCGGAGAAGATGGTCGTCATGGGCCAGGTCATCGCCGGCGTCACCGTCGACGACCTCCAGGTGGGCATGGACATGGAGCTCGTGCTCGACACCCTCTACTCGGAGCCCGATCCCGACGGCGCCGAGGGCGACACCGTCGAGTACGTCGTGTGGAAGTGGCAGCCGGCGGACACCGCCGCGAACGAGGGAGGTCGGCCGTGAGCGTCGAGCAGGTCGCCGTCCTGGGCGTGGGGATGCACCCCTGGGGCAAGTGGGGTCGCAACTTCGTGGAGTACGGCGTGGCGGCTGCGCGCGACGCGCTCGCCGACGCGGCGGTGGACTGGCGCGACATCGGCTTCGTGGCCGGCGCCGACACCATGCGCAACGGCTACCCCGGCTACGTGGCCGGGGCGACGTTCGCCAAGGCCCTCGGCTGGACGGGCATCCCCGTCACCAGCGCCTACGGCGCCTGCGCCTCGGGGACGATGGCGCTCGAGGCGGCGCGCCAGCGCATCCTCGCCGGACTCTGCGACGTCGCCCTCGTCGTCGGCGCAGACACCACCCCCAAGGGCTTCCTCAAGCCGAACAAGGGCGAGCGCGGCGACGACCCGGACTGGCTGCGCTTCCACCTGATGGGCGCGACCAACCCGACGTACTTCGCGCTCTACGCCCGCCGGCGGATGGACCTCTACGGGGCGACGACCGACGACTTCGCCCAGGTGAAGATCAAGAACGCCCGCAACGGCCTGGGCAACCCCTACGCCCGCTACCGCAAGGAGGTCACCGCCGAGGACGTGGCCGCGTCGCCGACGGTCGCGAGCCCCCTGCGCCTGCTCGACATCTGCGCCACCTCCGACGGCGGCGCCGCCGTCGTGCTGTCGTCGATGGAGTACGCCCGCAAGCACCTGTCCGGCGCGGAGCCGACCGTGCGCGTCGCGGCGATCAGCACGGTGACGCCGACGTTCCCGAACACGATCATCGAGATGCCCGACTTCGCGACCGACTCGGCCGCCGGGCTGCCGGCCCCCGACCACACCTTCAAGCAGGCGATCGGCGTGGCCGCCTACGAGCAGGCCGGGATCGGGCCCGACGACGTCGACGTCGCCGAGGTGTACGACCTGTCGACCGCCCTCGAGCTCGACTGGTACGAGGATCTGGGCTTCTGCGGCCCGGGCGAGGCCGAGAAGCTGCTGCGCGACGGGGTCACCCAGCTCGACGGCCGGCTGCCGGTCAACCCGTCGGGCGGCCTGGCCTGCTTCGGCGAGGCCGTGCCGGCGCAGGCGATCGCCCAGGTGTGCGAGATCGCCTGGCAGCTGCGGGGCCAGGCCGAGGGCCGGCAGGTGTCGGACCCCCGGGTCGGCATCACGGCCAACCAGGGCCTGTTCGGCCACGGGTCGAGCGTGATCCTGACCCGCTGATCGGGTCCTGCGTCCCGGCGGACGCGGCGCCGACACCTCAGTTCCACCGCCGTCGTGCCGATGGAGGTGGTGGGAACACCACACACGGCGCACGACACCCGGGGCCTGCGGGCCCCGGTGTCGTGGACCGCACCGGCCGGTGGGCGCAGAGCGACCAGCGACCCGCTCAGCGCCGGCCGACCAGGAGCAGCACCGGCACCGTCGCGGCGCAGGCCGCCAGGAGCACCAGCCCCGCGGCGACGCCGAGGGCGCCGGCCACCCCGCCGACCAGGCCCGGTCCGATCACCTGGCCCAGGTAGCCGAACGTGGTGAGGGCGCCGACGACGACGCCGGGGCGCTCCCGACCACGGCCGACCTCGGACATCAGCAGGGGCCAGCACACCGACACCCCGCCCGCGGCGAGGACGAGACCGCCGGCCGCGACGACCGGTTGCGGCACGGTCGCCAGCACGAGCAGCCCGGCGGCGGCGAGGGCCGTGCCGCCGACGATGGCCCTGCGGGCCGCGGCCGCGGTCTCGACCCGCGACACCGACAGCCTCGCCAGGACCGCCACCACGTAGCCGAGGAACGCGCCGCCGGCGCCGACGAGCAGGCCGGCGTCGAGCTGGCCGCGCAGCTGCAGGACACCCCACGTGTTCACGCCGCCCTCGACCACCGCCGCGAGCGAGAAGGCGACCGCCACGGGCACCAGGTGCTCGGACCGCAGCGTCCGCAGGCCCTCCGACAGGCGCACCTTCCGCCCGGCGTGGCCGGCGGGCAGGTGGATGCCGCTCGTCGCGACGAGGAGGACGAGCACCAGCAGGGCGGTCGTGGCCCAGGCCCACCGCCAGCCCACCGCCCCGGTGACCCCGAGCAGCACGCCGACGAGCACCGTGCCCATGGCGCCGCCGACGTTGTACACCGCGTGCAGCCGGACCAGCCGGCCCGGGTGGTCGGCCAGCCCGGCCGTCGCCGCGACGTTGGCGACGACGTCGACCGCGCCGCCGACCGACAGCACGGCCACCGCCCCGAGCGCCACGCCCCACGGCGCCGGCAGGACCGATCCGACCGCCAGCGCGACGGCCCAGCCCGTCCACGTCAGCCGCAGCGCGGCCGTGGTGCCCCGGTGCTCGGCCAGCGCCCCGCCGACGGTGTTCAGCCCGGCCGCCACGACGAGCGACACGCTGAGGACGAGGCCGAGGCGCCCGGGCCCGCCGCCGAGCGCGTGCTCGACCTCGGGCGTGGCCACTGTCCACGCGCCCATGAACAGGCCGAGCGTCGCGAACGCCCCGCCGACCGGCACCAGCGCCCGGGCGACCCCTCGCGCCGGCGCGCCCGACGGCCCACCTGACAGGTCGTCGGAGCGGGCGCGACCCGTCCCCGCGACGGCGGCGTGGTCGGTGGCGGGGACGCCCTCGGAGGACGGCATCGGGACAGCCTCCCACCCGTCGGGCGCCCCGCCGCCAGCGCGTTCGGGCATCCGACGGGGGTCAGGGGACCACCCGCGCACCCTCACTAAGATCCGCCCACCATGTTGGAGGCGATCGTCGAGGTGACCGACACGGTCGCGCTCCCCTACACGACCGGCCTCCAGCGGGTGGCCCGCGAGCTGATGGCCCGCCTGGGCCCCGACGACGGGCCGATCTCGTACCGACCGGCGGTCTGGTCGCCCGCCGCCGAGTGGTACCGCGACCTCACCGATGGCGAGGCCGAGGCGCTGGCCCACCCGCAGGAGCGGCTGCCGGCCAGCACGGCGATCGCCCGGCGGTTCCCGGCCCCGGTCGCCACCGCCGTCCGGCGCGTGCTCGCGATCCCCGCGATGCGCGACCTGCGGGTCCGCGCCCGCCACGCCGCGCACCGCCGGGCCGAGTGGCCGCTCGTCGACCTGGTGCGGCCGCCGGCCGACGTCTCGACGGTGCTCCTCGACCTCGAGGCGGCCTGGAACGACCCGATCCCCAGGGACGAGCTCCTCCCGGAGCTGCACCGCGCCGGCGCCGGCAGCGCCGCGCTCGTCGCCGACGTGCTGCCCGTGCTGCGGCCGGAGTGGTTCGACGGCGTGCTCGTGCGGGACTTCGACCGCTTCATCACCGGCCACCTGCGCCACAGCGACCTGTTCCTCTGCATCTCCGAGTGCACCCGACGGGACCTGCTCGAGGTGGCGGCGGCCAAGGGCATCGACCGCGAGCTCGACGCCCGGGTCGTCCCGCTCGGCTCGGACATCGTCCAGCGGGCCGGGACCTCCGACGACGGCCCGTCCGAGATCGGCGGGCCGATCGGCCGCTACCTGCTCATGGTCGGCACGATCGAACCACGCAAGAACCAGGAGCTCGCGCTGGACGCCTTCGACGTGCTCTCCGAGCGCCATCCCGACCTGGGCCTCGTGCTCGTCGGCAAGCGGGGCTGGAAGGTCGACGAGCTCATCGAGCGGATCGAGCGGCACCCGGGGTTCGGCACCCGGGTCCGCTGGCTGGAGGAGGTCGACGACGTCCGGTTGGGGCGGCTCTACCGCGACGCCTTCCTGTCGCTGACACCGGCACGCTACGAGGGGTTGGGCATGACCGTCACCGAGGCGATGCAGTTCGGCACGCCCGTCGTCGCCTCCACCGCGGGCGCCCTGCCCGAAGCGGGCGGCGACGCGGCCGAGTACGCGGAACCCGACGACGTCGGGGCCTGGGTCGAGGTGATCGCCCGCCACCTGGACGACGCAGCCCACCACGACCGAGCGGTCGCCCGGGCCCGGGCCCACCGGCCCCACTCGTGGGACGCGTCCGCCGCCGCCGTCCGCGATGCCGTCGCCGACGCGTTCCGCGCCCGGGCGGGAGCCGCGGTCCGTGGCTGACGCGACTGCGTCCCCGGCCGAGGACCTCGGCACCGAGAGGCGACCGGACACCCCGTGGTGGGTGACCGCGGCCGTCGCGGTGGTCGTCGCCGCCGGCGTCGTTGCGCGGTTCCTGCCTCGCGGGTCGATGTGGCTCGACGAGTCGCTCTCGGCCAACATCGCCCAGCTGCCGCTCGGCGACATCCGCGGGGCGCTGGAGCGCGACGGCCACCCGCCGCTCTACTACGTGCTGCTGCACGCCTGGGGTGCCGTCGTCGGCTGGTCCCCCTGGGCGCTGCGGGCGCTGTCGGGGATCCTCGGCGTGGCCGCGCTCCCGCTCGCGTGGTGGGCGGGGCTGCGCGTCGGCGGGCGGCCCGACGCCGAGGGCGTCCGCGACCCGGCCCGGGCGCGCCGCACCGCCACGGCCGCGCTCGTGCTGCTGGCCGCGCTGCCCTTCGCGATCCGGTACTCGTCGGAGACCCGGATGTACTCGCTCGTGATGCTCCTGGTGCTGGTCGGCTACCTGCTCGTCGACCACCACCGGGAGCGGCCGCGCTGGTCGACCGCGATCGGCACCGCGGTCGTGGCGGGCCTGCTGCTGTGGACGCACTACTGGTCGCTGTGGCTGCTGGGCGGGCTCGGCATCGTCCTGCTCGTGCAGGCCGTCGTCGACCACCGGCGGGGCGAGGCGCACCGGCGCAACGCCGAGCTCGGGCTCGCCGCCGCGATCGTCGTCGGCGCCCTGAGCTTCCTGCCCTGGCTGCCGACGATGCTGTACCAGAGCGCCCACACCGGCACGCCGTGGGGCGACGTCGTGCGCCCGGCCGCATTCGGCGTGCTCGGGATGATCCAGGTCTTCGGCGGGAGCGTCGCCGAACCGCAGCTGACGGCCTACGTGGTGGCGGGGCTGATGGCGCTCGGCCTCTTCGGCGCCACCAACGCGATCGGGCGCGTCGAGCTCGGCTGGCGGGTGCGGCCCACGGCCCGGCGCGAGGGCGTCGTGGTCGCCGCGACCCTGGCGCTGGCGTGGGCGGCGAGCTTCGTCTCCCGCTCCGCGTTCTCGGCCCGGTACCTCGCGGTGGTCGTGCCCCTCATCGTGCTGCTGGTGGCGATGGGCCTCACCGCGATCGGCAACGACGCATGGCGGCGGATCGTCGCCGTCGTCGTGGTGGCCGGGTTCGCGGTCGGCGTGGTCGTCGAGGTCGGTCGGGTCCGCACCCAGGCCGGCGACGTCGGCGACGCCGTCGTCCAGGTGCTCGACGCCGCGCCCGCCGGCTCGCCCGAGCCGCTGCTGGTCACCTGCCCGGACCAGAACGGCCCGTCGGTGCAGCGGGCCCTGCGCGACCGGGGGGTCGACGACCGCGTCGAGGTCGTCGCCGCGCCGCGGCTCGACGACCCGCGGTTCGTCGACTGGGTCGACTACAAGGACCGCAACGCCGCGATCGACCCCGCCGAGGTGGCGGGCCGGATCACCGAGCGCGCCGACGGGCGGACGCTCCTGCTTGCGGTGACCGAGGGCTACAAGACCCTCGAGGGCAAGTGCGAGGGCATCCAGACCGCACTGATCCAGTCGAGGGGCGCGCCGAGGGTGCTCGTGTCGCCCGACGACCGCAACGAGGACGAGCCCGGGATGATGCTCCTCGAGTTCCCGGCCACATGAGCCGGTCCTCGTGAGCGTCGGGGTCCGCCGCGCCGCACCGGTCGACCTGCGGCGCAGCCTGCTCGTCGGCCTCGTCGGCTGGGTGTGGGCGCGGGTGTGCGTGGCGCTCGGGTTCTGGGTCGCCCACCTGCTGACCCCCGACCCGCAGCTGTCGGCCCGCCCGGACTTCCCGCTGCCGCAGGCGCTCCTGTCGTGGGACTCGCACTTCTACGACCTGATCGCGCGCGGCGGCTACGACGCGGTCGCCGCCGACGGCGCCCGGTTCTTCCCGCTGTACCCCCTGCTCGGCCGCTGGCTGTCGCCGCTCTTCGGCGGTCGCGACGACATCGCGCTCGTGGTCGTCGGGAACCTGGCCGCGCTCGCCGGCGCCGTGGTGCTGGCCCAGCTGGCGAGGGAGGTTCTCGCCGACCGCTGCGGCCGCGACGAGGCCGACGCGGTCGGGCTCCGCTCCGCCTGGATGGTCGCCATCGTGCCGGCCGCCATCGTGTTCGTGTGGCCCTACACGGAGGGCCTGGCGCTGCTGGCGACCGCCGGCACGCTGTTGGCGCTGCACCGGCGGAGCTGGTGGGCGGCGGCCGGGTTCGCGCTCCTGGCCGGAGCGCTGCGGCCGACCGGCCTCCTCCTCTGCGTGCCGATCCTCATCGAGCTCGTCACGGCGCGGCCCCGGCCGAAGGTGATCCCCGCCCTGGGCGCGCTCGCGGCCGCACCGCTGGGGCTGCTGGCGTCGGTGGCGTGGATCGCCCGCACCACCGGCGACTGGCTGTCGCCGTGGGAGCAGCAGCGGCCGATCCGCGGCGACTTCCGCAACCCGTTCGTCCGGGCGGCGGAGTCGGCGTGGGGGCTCCTGCACGGCACCGACACCGAGCTCGTGCCCTTCGTGGTGCTGTGGTGCGTGCTCGTCGTCGTCGCCGTCCGGCGGCGACAGCCCTGGTCGTGGGTCGCGTTCAGCGTCGTGACCCTGCTGGTGGCGCTCGCCGCCCAGACGATCGACTCGATCGGCCGCTACGGCCTGCTGGCCGTGCCGCTCGTCGTGGCCCTGGCGCAGTGGTCGGACCGGCGCTGGAAGGAGGTCCTGGTGGCCTGCGCCGGGTCCGCCGGCCTCGTCATCTGGACCGCCCAGGCGCTGCAGGGCCGCATCGTCCCCTGACCGCGTCCGGCGGGAAGGGGGACGGCGCGCGCCGTAGGGTCGCGACATGGCGCACGACCTGGTGATCCGTGGAGGGCGGCTGGTGGACGGGACCGGCGCGCCGGCCCGCCCCGCCGACGTGGCGGTCGACGACGGGACCGTCACCGAGGTGACCGGACCGGGCGACGCCGGGCGGGGCGATCGCGAGATCGACGCCGACGGCCTGGTCGTCACCCCGGGCTTCGTCGACCTGCACACGCACCTCGACGCGCAGGTGGCGTGGGACCCGCTCGGCACCAGCTCCAGCTGGCACGGCGTGACGAGCGTGGTGATGGGCAACTGCGGCGTCACGTTCGCACCGTGCAGACCCGACGACCGGGCCTACCTCGCCGACATGATGGAGTCGGTCGAGGACATCCCCGCCGAGTCGATCATGGCCGCGCTCCCCTGGGACTGGGAGACCTACGGCGGGTACCTCGACAGCCTCGAGCGCACGCCCAGCGCGATGAACCTGGGCGGCATGGTCGGCCACTGCGCCCTCCGGTACTGGGCCATGGGCGACCGGTCGATGGACCCCGACGCCGAACCGACGGCCGCGGAGCTCGAGGAGATGGTCGGGCTCCTCGACGAGGCGATGGCCGCCGGCGCGCTCGGGTTCTCGACGTCCCGCACGCTGCGCCACAAGGTGCCCGACGGGCGCCAGGTGCCGGGGACCTTCGCCGACCGCGAGGAGCTGCTCACGCTCGCCGGCGTGCTCGGGGGCTGGCGGCGCGGCATCTTCGAGAGCGCGCCTCGCTTCGACGGCGAGGGCCCGTCCGAGCCGCGGTGCCGCTCCGAGCTCGAGTGGATGCGGGAGGTGGCGCTCCGCACCGGTCGCCCGGTCACGTTCAACCTCACCCACACGTTCGAGAACCCGGAGCACCACCGGCTCGCCGTCGAGCTCGCGCGCGCCGCCAACGCCGAGGGCGCGCTGATCCGCCCGCAGACCACGTCGAGGGGCATCGGCGTGCTCTTCTCGCTCCAGTCGGCCACGCCGTTCGGTCGCCACCCCTCGTGGGCGGCCCTCCGCGACCTCGACCTCGGCGGGCGGCTCGCCGCCATCCGGGACCCCGAGACCAGGTCGCGCCTGATCGCCGAGGCCGAGTCGGGCCCGAGCGCGGAGGAGCTGACGCGCTTCTTCGTGACCGGCGCCGACGGCGTCCCCGGCCAGCGCGACGGCATCGCACGCTACGACTGCGACCCCCGCTCCTCCCTGCCGGCGGTGGCGGCCGAGCGGGGCGTGTCGATGGCGGAGGCGTTCCTCGACCTGTGCGACCGGACCGACGGGCGGGTGCTCGTCTACTGGCCGCTCCTCAACCAGTCGATGGACGCGATCGCCGAGATGCTCCTCGACGACACGGTGATCATGGGCCTCGCGGATGCCGGCGCTCACGTCGGGCAGATCCTCGACGCCAGCCAGCCGACGTGGTTCCTGACCCACTGGACCCGCGACCACGGCCTCGTCCCCATCGAGCGCGCGGTGCAGCGGCTCAGCTCGGACACGGCCGACTTCGTCGGCCTGACCGACCGGGGCCGGGTGGTGCCGGGTGCCGCGGCCGACATCAACGTCATCGACTGGGACGGGCTAGCGTTGCCCGTCCCCGAGTTCGCGCACGACCTCCCCAAGGGCGCCGGACGGTGGATCCAGCGCGCCGAGGGCTATGTCGCCACCGTCGTGAACGGTACGGTCGCGCTGGAGCACGGGGAGCACACCGGCGAGCTGCCGGGGACCGTGTTGCGGTCGGGGCCCGACGAGCGCTGAGCTGGCGTCGTCGGCGACGGGCCGCGGCACGTCGGTGCAGGCACAGGGGGCTGGGCGACATGGTCACGAGGCGGGAGTTCCTGGCGGGCGGCACGGCGATCGCCGGTGCGGGGGTGCTGGCGGCGTGCGCGCCCCCGGCGACCGGACCGGGGGGCCCGCCGCCCGGCTGCGCCGTCCCCTCGATCGGCGCGCCCGGACCGCTGATCGCGCCCGGGTCGGCCGGCCTGGTCGACGAGGCGGCGTGGCAGGCGCGGGCGGCCGAGTACCTGCAGTTCGCCACCGGCCAGCTGGGCGCGTCGAGCCCCAGTTCGATCGCCCTGCACCAGCTGCGGGCGTCGCGCGACGCCGGCTTCACCTGGGATCCCTCGGCCGTCACCGTCGACTCCCTCCAGGCGGCCTGGACGCAGCTCGACACGTGGGCCGACACCGGCGACTTCACGCTGATGTACCTGCACTGGGTCCACGCGCTCGACGCCCGCGCCGGTGCGACGGGCGGCCCCCGGATCGACCCGGCGGTCATCGAGGCGATCGAGCTGCGCATGCGGGAGTTCCGCTACCGCTACGACGACCCGCTGCCGGCCGACCGGCTCGACCACAAGTGGTTCTGGTCCGAGAACCACCGGCTGATCTTCGCCGTCGACGAGCTGCTGTCGGGGCTGGCCCAGCCCGACGCGACGTTCACCGTGACCGGCCTGACCGGTGCGCAGCACGCGGCGCGGGCCCGCCCCGTGATCCTCGAGTGGATCCGGGAGCGCGGTCGCTACGGGTTCAGCGAGTGGCACTCCAACGTGTACCTGCCGCTCGACATCAACCCGCTGCTCACGGTCATCGAGCTCAGCCCGGCCGACGACGTCGAGCTGCAGCGGGCCGCCTCGGGCGCCCTCGACCTGTGCCTCGTCGACCTCGCGGCCCACCTGCACCGTGGCGTCTACGGCGCCACGCGCGGGCGCACGTACGAGAAGGACAAGATGACGGCGCGGGACGAGAACACGTTCACGCTCGCGAACCTCCTCTTCTCCGACACCACGCTGGCCGACGGCACCCCGGTCGGCTTCGTGAGCGCATCCGATGCGAGCTGCCTCGGCTTCATCGCCACCGACCGCTACCGGCTGCCCGAGGTCGTCCGCCGCATGGCGATCAGCGACGAGGTCGGCACGGTGCTCGAGCGCCACGGGCTGCCGCTCGACCCGACCGCTCCGGTCACCCCGTGGCCCGAGCCCGTCGACGGCCACGGCTTCGACGAGTCGGAGCTCGAGTTCTGGTGGGCACAGGGTGCGATGACGAGCTGGCAGCTGCTGCCCGCCACGCTGGCCGTCGCCGACCGCTACCGCCTCTGGGACACCTCGCTCTTCCGGCCGTACCGCTCGATGCGCATCCTCTCCGAGAACCCGGCCGCAGCCCAGCTGCTCGCCCGGGAGCTCGCGCCGGTCACGGCCGCAGGCCTGCTCGGCGAGCCGCACACGGTCACGTGGCGCAGCCCCGACGTGATGCTGTCGACGGTGGTCGACCACCGGGTGGGGCACGCGATGGAGCAGTCCCACGCGTGGCAGGCGACGCTCGACGCCGACGCCTTCGTCTTCACGACCCACCCGACCGCCGTCCCGGGGGTCGACGGGCGGGGCGAGGACTCCGGGTACTGGACCGGGACCGCGTCGATGCCGCGCAGCGCGCAGCACGAGCAGGTCTCGATCCACTGCTACTGGCCGGGCTACGAGCCGCTCGACCTGGGTTCGCTCGGGTTCACGATCGACTACGAGCCGTACACCCACGCCTTCTTCCCGCAGGAGCGCTTCGACGCCGTCGTGCAGCAGGGCGGCTGGACGTTCGGCCGTCGGGGCGACGGGTTCGTCGCGCTGTGGTCGCACCTGCCGACCGAGTGGCGCACGACGCCGGTCATCTCGAGCGCCACCTTCGACCAGCCGTTCGACCTGGTGGCCACCGGCGACCCGCGCAACGTGTGGGTCTGCGAGGTGGCCCGCGCCGCGGACTGGGGGCCCTCGACCGAGGCCGCCTTCGACGCCTTCGTCGCAGCGATCGCCGCCGCACCCGTCTCGGCCTCGATGGGCTCGGGCGGCTGGGAGGTGTCGTTCGACTCGCCGTCGGCCGGGCCGCTGCGCTTCGGCAGCCAGGGCGACCTCACGGTCGACGGCGTGGCGGTCGCCCTGCACGGCGGGCCCCGGCACCGGTCGCGGTGGGGCGAGGTGTGCCACCTGCAGGGATCGATCGAGCTCTTCGACCCCGACTCGGGCCACCGCCTCGCCGTCGACACGGCCACCGGCGCACGCGAGACGAGCTGAACGGGGACGGTTGACCGAACCCTCCCCGCCGCCGCTCCCGGTCCTCGAGGTCCTGCCCCGGCTGCGGTCGGCGCTCGCCGGTCCCGGCGCCGCCGTGCTCGTCGCGCCCCCCGGGACGGGCAAGACGACGGGCGTCCCGCCCGCGCTGCTCGACGAGCCGTGGGCCGCCGACGGCCGCATCGTCGTCGTGCAGCCCCGGCGGCTCGCGGCCCGCAGCGCGGCCCGCCGGATCGCCGCCCAGCTCCCCGGTGACGGAGGCGTGGGAGGCACCGTCGGCTACTCGGTGCGCGGCGATCGGGAGGTGGGGCCGGCCACCCGGATCGAGCTCGTGACCGAGGGGCTGCTCCTGCGTCGCCTGCAGCGCGACCCGACGTTGGCGTCGACCGCCGCGGTGCTCCTCGACGAGTTCCACGAGCGGTCGGCCGACATCGACCTCCTGCTGGCGCTGCTCCTCGACGTGCGGAGCTCCCTGCGTCCCGACCTGCGCCTCCTCGTGATGTCGGCCACGCTCGACCCTGGCCCCGTCGCCGCGCTGCTGGGGGACGGCGACCCCGCGCCGGTCGTGACCGCGACGGCGCCGCTGCACCCCGTCCGCACCCTGCACCGCCCCGGCTCGGTCCGGGACCGGCTCGAGGACCGCGTGGCGGCCGTGGTGCGCGAGGCGCTGGCGGCGGGACCCGAGGCCGACGGCGTGCTCGGCGACCTGCTCGTGTTCCTCCCGGGTCGGGGCGAGATCCGTCGGACCCACGCCGCGGTGGGCGGGCTCGGTCCGGACGTCGTGGTGCACGAGCTCCACGGCTCCGTGCCGGCTGCGGAGCAGGACGCCGCCCTTCGGCCCGACCCGCGAGGTCGACGCCGCGTGGTGCTCGCCACCTCCGTGGCGGAGACGTCGATCACCGTCGAGGGCGTGCGGGTGGTCGTCGACGCCGGGCGGCGCCGCACCGTGCGCGTCGATCCGGCGACGGCGCTCCCGGGGCTGGTCACCGTCGCCGTGTCGCGGGCCGGCGCCGACCAGCGTCGCGGGCGGGCGGGTCGCACCGGTCCGGGCACGTGCTACCGGTTGTGGTCGGCCGACGAGGAGCGGCACCGGCCGGCCGCCGACCGTCCCGAGGTCCTCGACGGCGACCTCTCGGCGCTCCTGCTGCAGGTGCGGGCGTGGGGCGCGACCCCGGAGGAGCTGCGCTTCCTCGACCCGCCGACCGGACCGCACCTCGATGCGGCCCGCGGCCTGCTCGCCGACCTCGGCGCGACCGGACCCGACGGGCGCCTCACCGCCCGGGGTCGCGACCTCGCCGACCTGGGGTTCCACCCGCGGCTGGGCGCGGTGGTGCTCGAGGCGACCTCCGGTCCGCTCGGTCCGGCCGGCGCCGCGGAGCTCGCGGCGCTGCTCGAGGTCGACCTGCCGGGCGAACCCGACCTCGTGGAGCGGTGGCGGGCGCTGCGGCGCGGCGATGCGCCGCGGGAGGTGCGTGAGGCGGCGCGCGAGTGGCGGCGCCGGGTGCCCGACGGCCGCGACCGCCGGCGCGGCCCCGCGCGGGCCGGCCGGCAGGTCGACGCCGACGGCGCCGTCGCCGGGGCCGTCGTGGCCGGCTACCGGGATCGGCTGGCCCGTCGTCGGACCGGCACCCGCACCGACGACCGGGGGCGGCCGCAGTCGGTGTACCAGCTCGTCGGCGGCGGCGAGGTGGCCATCCGGCCCGCCGACCACCCGCTGGCCCGGTCGTCCTGGCTCGCCGTCGTCGCGCTCGACCGCGGCGCCGACGGCACGGTCGGCACCACGCACCTGGCGGTGGCCGTGGAGGACGAGCTCGCCCTCGACGCCCTGGCCGACCGGGCGGACGAGGAGCGCGAGGTCACGTGGGACCCCGGGCGACGCGAGGTGGCCGCCACCGCCCGGCGGCGGGTCGGCGCGATCGTGCTCGACGAGCGGCGGTGGCCCGACCCGCCCGCCGACGAGGTGCGCCGCGCCCTGGCGGCGGGCGTCCGCAGCCAGGGACCCGAGGCCGTGTTCGACCGGTGGCACCGGGCCGACGAGCTGCTGGCACGGTTGGCGCTCGTGCGGGCGGTCGACGGTCCGGTCAGCGGTGCGGGCGACGGTGCGGGCGAGGCGGCGACCGGTCCCGACCTCGACGCCCTGCTCGACCGGGTGGCGTCGTCCGGCACCGGTTCACGCCGGCAGCTCGCGACGGTGGACGTGGCGAGCTGGCTGTCGGAGGGCTTGGCGTGGGACGAGCGGCGGGCGCTCGACGAGCTGGCGCCGCTCCACCTCGAGCTGCCGTCCGGCCGGCGCGTGCGCCTCCGCTACGAGCCGCACGACGCCACGGGCGACGGCCCGGGTGGCGGTGGGCCACCGCCCGGCCCGGTGCTCGCCACGCGCCTGCAGGACCTGCTCGGCACCGACGTGCACCCGACGGTCGGCGGCGGGCGCGTGCCGGTCGTGCTGGAGCTGCTGTCCCCCGCCGGTCGGCCGGTGCAGCGGACGTCGGACCTCCCGGGCTTCTGGCGGGGCAGCTACGCGGCGGTGCGCTCGGAGCTGCGGGGCCGGTACCCCAAGCACGCCTGGCCCGAGCGCCCCTGGGAGATATAGGGGTGCACACGGACAACCCTTGTCGCGATCCTGACCACAGATCCGGCGCCGGGCCCGGTCAGCCGGCGCGGCGGAGCCAGCGGCGGCCGTGGTCGAGCCGAGCCTCGAGCTGCTCGAGCGTCGCCTCCGACACCTTGCCGATCCCCGTGAGGCGGTTCAGCTCGTTCTGCACCTGCACGTAGCCCCACCCGGTGGAGCGCACGAGCTCCGCCGCCACGTCGGCGTTCATGTCGCGCAGCCGGGCCTTGCGCTCGCGCTGGGTCATCGACGCCATCGGGTCGGCGCCCGGTCCCGTGCCGGGGCCGGGCGCACCGTCGTCGGCGGGCACGGCGACGTGGCCGCCGCCCGGCAGCGGCGGCGGCAGCAGCACGAGCTCGACGCCCTCGGGGTCGTGACGGTCGCCCGGGTCCTCGGGGTCGTCGTCGAACACGCCGAGGGCGGGACCGGCGCCCGCCGGTGCCTCGCCGGCGCCGTCGAGGGCCACGGCGCCGATCACCGAGAACAGGCTCATCTGCTCGTCGTCGCCGAGGAGCTCGGCGACGTCGTCGGGCTCGACCGACGGTGCGTCCTCGTCGTTGCCGCGCCGCTTGCGCAGCGAGTGGCGCCGGGACTCGCTCAACTCGGCCGAATAGCGCCGCAGGCGCGGGTCGTCGGGGAGGAAGAACCACGCCGGCTGCGTGCGGGCGCCCGGGCCGTGGAGGCCGGGCGTCCAGCGGACGACGCGCCCGACGGCCTGCCGGAAGAAGAGCTCGGTGGTCGTCGTCGTGGCGAACACCGCGATGCGCAGCCGGGGCAGGTCGACGCCCTCGGACACCATGCGCACGGCCACGATCCACGGGTCGGTCGACGCCGCGAACGCGGCGATGTGCGACGACGCGTCGGGGTCGTCGGACGTGGCGACGACGGCGCGGACCCCGTGCCGCTCGCGCAGCACCCTGGCGATCTCCTGCGCGTGGCCCTGGTCCATCGCGATGACGAGCCCGCCGGCCTCGGGGTGGTGCTCCCGCAGCGCCAGCAGCCGCTCGTGGGCCTGGTCGAGCACGACCGGCAGCCACTGGCCCTCGAGCGACAGCGCGGTGCGGAGCCGCTGGTTGGCCTGCTCGCGGGTGAGCTCGTCGTCGAACGTCGCCGACAGCACCTCGCCGTCGGGCGCGACCCACTCCATGAAGCCGTTGATGCGAGGGAAGTACACCGGTCGCACCACGCCCCGGTCGGCCAGCGCCTCGCCGTAGCCGTACTCGTAGTCGGCCCTCGCCTCGTCGAGGTGGTACTCGACGAAGGGGATGGCCGACGTGTCCGACCGGAACGGGGTGCCCGACAGCGACAGCCGCTTGGCCGCCCCCTCGAAGGCCTCGAGCACCGAGGTGCCCCAGGCCCGGTCGTCGCCTGCGTGGTGGATCTCGTCGAACACGACGAACGAGTCGCGGGACAGGCCGGCCAGCGCCCGGGACGAGGTCGCCACCTGCTGGTAGGTCGTCACGATCCCGTGCATGTCGCCGGGGAGCGCACCGTCCCGGGAGGACCAGTCCGGGTCGAGGTGGAGGCCGAACCGCAGCGCCGCCCGCGACCATTGGTGCTTGAGGTGCTGGGTCGGGGCCACGACGATCAGCCGTCGGCCCGGGTGGTCGGCGAGGTCCTGGACCGCCGCGGTCAGGGCGAAGGTCGTCTTGCCCGCCCCGGGGGTGGCGACGGCGAGGAAGTCGGGCCCGCGGGTGTCGGCGAACCGCTCCAGCGCCTCTGACTGCCAGGGCCGGAGCCGGATGCGGGTGGGGCGGACGGCGCTCGGTGCGCTCACCGGGCGGACCGGCGGACGGCGCGGGTCCTGGACGGGGCCGACGACCGGTCGGCGACGGCGGGCACGGCGGTGGGTGGATCGGGGAGGCGCACCGGCATGGGCTGGCTAGCTTAGGAGCACGGCTCGACCGCCCTGGACACCTCACGCCCGACGTGGGCGACCCGCGGCGGGGGCCTCGAACCGGTCACAGGGGGAGCAGATGACCACGATCGACCTCACGCCGTTCGCCGACATGGCGTACTGGTCCCACGGCTCGGAGCCCCGGGCCGAGATGTTCCGGGCGATGCGCGACGACGCACCGGTCGTGTTCATGGAGGAGCCCGAGATCGAGGGCTTCCCCAAGGGCCCGGGCTTCTGGTCCGTCACGCGGCACGAGGACGTCATGCACGTCTCCCGCCACCCCGACGTCTTCTGCTCCGGTCAGGGGACGAACATCCCCGACCTGCCGCAGGAGGTCAACGAGTTCATGGGCTCCATGATCAACATGGATGCCCCTCGCCACACGCGGCTGCGCATGATCGTGAACCGGTCCTTCACGCCGCGCATGGTCAACCGGATCGACGAGGACGTCCGGGTGAAGGCCCGCAACATCGTCGCCGACGCCGCCGAGAAGGGCAGCTGCGACCTGGTGTCGGAGCTGTCGGCCCCGCTGCCGCTCCACATCATCTGCGAGATGATGGGCATCCCCCGGGACAAGTGGCACCGGATCCTCGAGCTCACGAACGTGGTGCTCGGCGACCAGGAGACCGTGCCCGACATGGCGGCGCTGATGTCCGCGGTGATGGAGATGGCCCAGATCGCGTCCGAGGTGGGCGAGGACCGCCTGGCCGACCCGAAGGACGACCTCGTCTCGGCGATGATGCACGCCGAGGTCGACGGCGAGCGGCTCCAGCCGATGGAGATGGCGAGCTTCTTCATCCTGCTCGCCGCCGCCGGGAACGAGACCACGCGCAACGCGATCTCCCACGGGGTCCGCATGCTCACGCTGCACGAGGACCAGCGCGCCGCGTGGATGGCCGACGTCGAGGGCGTCACGCCCACGGCGGTCGAGGAGATCGTGCGCTGGGCCTCGCCCGTCATCCACTTCCGCCGGACCGCCACCGAGGACACCGAGATCGCCGGCCAGCCGATCGCCAAGGGCGACAAGGTCGTCATGTGGTACGAGTCGGCGAACCGCGACGACCGCGTGTTCGACGACCCGTTCACGTTCGACGTCACCCGGACGCCCAACGAGCACGTCGGGTTCGGTGCCGGCGGGCCGCACTTCTGCCTGGGCGCCAACCTCGCCCGCCGGGAGATCCGGGTGATGTTCGAGGAGCTGTTCCAGTGGCTGCCCGACATCCGCGCCACCGGCGAGCCCGACTACCTGCAGTCGGCCTTCATCCACGGCATCAAGCGGATGCCCTGCGAGTTCACGCCGGCCGAGGTGCCCCGGCTGGAGCCGGTCGCGGACGCACCTTGACCCGGCGGCGCCGTGCGATCGTCCCGGTCGCGGTCCTGCTCGCCGCCCTGGTCGCGGCGTGCAGCGCGGACGACGCGGCGCTGCCCTCGCTCGAGTCGGACGAGCGGCCGACCTCGTCCGCCCCGACGACAGCCCCCGCAGCGGGGCCCGGGACCGAGGGCGCCGACGGGGTCGGCGACCCCTACTACCCGCAGGCCGGCAACGGCGGCTACGACGTCGAGCGCTACGACCTCGACGTCGACGTGACGATCCGTGGGACCGACCACCTCGACGCGGTCGCCACGGTCACCCTGCTGCCCACCCAGGACCTGTCGACGTTCCACCTGGACCTGCTCGGGTTCGAGGTCGCGTCGCTCACCGTCGACGACCGGCCGGCGCTGTTCGAGCGGCAGGGCCGGGAGCTCGTCGTGGCCCCGCCCACCCCGCTGCGGACGGGCGAGCAGGCCATCGTCCGGGTCGCCTACTCGGGCACGCCCGGGAGCACCGGGAGCAACCAGGGCGGCCTCATCGGCGACGGCGGGTGGGTCGACCTCTCCGACGAGTGGTCGACCGTCATCGCCGAACCGGTCGGCGCCGCGACCTGGTTCCCATCGAACGACCACCCCTCGGACAAGGCCCTGGTCGGCGTGACCGCCACCGTGCCGGCGCCGCTCGAGGCCGTCGCAGGCGGCCGGCTGGTCGAGCGTCGCGACGAGGGGGCGACGTCGACGTTCCGATGGGAGGCGACCGAACCCATGTCGCCCTACCTGGCGAGCCTGACCGTCGGCGACATGCAGCTCGCCGACCAGCCCGGTCCGCCGGGGATCCGGATCCTCAACGCGGTGCCCCTCGACCGGCCCGACATGCTCGACGGCGCCGTCTCGCGGTTCCCGGAGATGATCTCCTTCTTCTCCGAGCACTTCGGGCCCTACCCGTTCGCCGACGCGGGCAACGTGGTGGTGCCGGGTCTGCCGCCGCTCGCGCTCGAGTGCCAGACCCGCTCGGTGCTCGCGCTGTCGATCATGGACGGCGGCCCCGGCGACACCACCGCCGACGAGGTGACCGCCCACGAGCTCACGCACCAGTGGTTCGGCGACGCGGTCGGTCCGGCGGCGTGGAACGCCATCTGGCTCAACGAGGGCTTCGCGACGTACGGCGAGTGGCTGTGGCTCGAGCACATCGGCGGCCTCGCGGTCGAGCAGTCGGCCCGCCGGGCGCACAACGGCAACCCGGCGCTCGACGTGCCGCCGGCCGACCCGGGCGTCGACGAGCTGTTCGGGGCGTCGGTGTACCACCGGGGCGGCATGTTCCTGGTCGAGCTCCGCACGCTGATGGGCGAGGACCGCTTCGACGAGCTGCTGCGCACGTGGGTCGACCAGCACCGGTTCGGCGTGGCCACCACCGAGCAGTTCCTGCAGCTGGCGGCCGAGATCATGGGCGTGCCGTACGACGGATCCCGGATCGCGGTGCTGTCCGACGCCTGGCTCCGCTCGGGCCGGCTGCCCCCGCTCTCGTTCTGACCCCCCGGGAAGAGACCCATGACCGACCCGATCGCCGCCGACCGCGGGCTCACCGTGCGCTACGGCACCGTCGACCCCGACGCCCTCCGCATGCTGCAGTCGTTCCCGCCCGGCGAGGACGGTCCGGTGTGGATGGTCAACCTCATGCGCTACCGGGACCGCGCCGACTACGCCGACGGTCGCGACAGCGAGCTCACGGGCAGGGAGGCCGACGACCTCGACGCGCCGCTCGACACGCTGGCCGACATCGGGGCCGAGGTCGTGCTGTTCGGCGAGGTCGAGGACCAGTTGCTCGGCGAGGGTCCGGCGTGGGACCGGGTCGCGGTGGTGAAGTACCCGACGCACCGGTCCTTCGTGGAGATGCAGACCCGGCCCGACTTCCGGGCGCACCACGTCCACAAGGACGCCGGCATGGCGGCGACCTCGATCATCGCCTGCCAGCCGTTCGCGCCGCCGGCCTGGGACGGCGAGGTGCCCGACCCGACGTCGGTCCCGCACCCGTCGACCGACGAGGACGGGCCGGTCGTCGTCGTGCACGTCGTGCAGTTCGACCGCTCGACCGCGGACAGCCCGGAAGCCCTGGCCGAGAGCATCGCCCACATGGACGCCTACCAGGCGCACGCGGCGACGGTGGCGGTGCCGCACGGCGTCGCGATCGACGGGTGGTTCCGCGCCGAGGGCACCGTGGTCGGCGACGGCCGGCGCTGGGACCAGGTGCGGTTCAACCGCTTCCCGTCCAAGGCCGCCTTCATGGCCGTGGTGCTCGACCCGGGCCGCCTCGCGGTCCAGGCCGAGCACCGGGAGACGGCGATGAGCGACACCTACACGCTGATCGTCCGGCCGCTCGTCGACACGCTGCCGGCGTCGTGGGAGGGCCTGGTCTGAGCTCGCGGCGCGCTCGGTCGGTCGGCCCCGTCGGTCGGCGTGCCGCCCGTCAGTCGTCGACCAGCACGCGGCGGACCGACAGGCCGATGCGGTGCTTGGTCCTGTCGACGTTCAGCACCTTGACCATCACGTCCTCACCGGGGACGACCAGCTGGTCGGGCCGGTAGCCGGGGACGTCGGACAGCTCCGACATGTGGATCAGGCCCTCGGCGCCCGACTCGAGCCGGGCGAAGGCGCCGTACTCGACCACCCGGGTGATCGTCGCCGGCACGATTTGGCCGACCTCGATGCCGGCGTAGGGGTCGGGCGAGGTCCGGCGCAGCGACAGGGACACCCGCTTCTTGGACCGGTTGACGTCGAGCACCTCGACCGTGACCTGCTCGCCGACGGACACGACGTCGGACGGCTCGCCGAAGCGCTGCCAGGACAGCTCCGACCGGTGGACGAGGCCGCGCAGCCCGCCGAGGTCGACGACCGCGCCGTAGTCGGCGACCGACACGACCCGTCCCTTGACCCGCGCGCCGACCTTGACCGTGCTCCAGCGCTCCTTCTCGTCCTTGCGGCGCTGGCGACGCTGGAGGTCGCGACGCGACACCACCAGCCGGTCCTTGGCGCGGTCGGCCTCGGTGACGAGGACCTCGACCTCACGACCGACGAGTGCGGAGGGATCGGCGACCCTGACCGTGACCGGCGCAGGCGCCTCGGCCACGGGAGCAGGGGCGTCCGCGACCGGCTCGACCGCGGGCGCCGCAGGTTCGGGCGCCGCAGGTTCGGGCGCCGCCGGTTCGGGCGCCGCAGGTTCGGGCGCCGCAGGTTCGTCCGCCACCGGTTCGGGCGCCGCCGGTTCGTCCGCCGCCGGTTCGGGCGCCGCCGGTTCGGGCGCCGCAGGTTCGGGCGCCGCAGGTCCGTCCGCCACAGGTCCGTCCGCCACCGGTTCGTCCGCCGCAGGTTCGGGCGCCACCGGTTCGGTCGCGGGCGCCTCGGTCGCCGGGGCCGCGGGCTGGGCCTCCGGCGCATCGCCGACGGGTGCTGCGGGCTCGGCCACGGGCGCGTCGTCGGCGGGCGCCGCAGGCTCGGCCACGGGCGCCTCGTCGGTGATCTCGATCTCGCCGATCAGCGAGGTGGGCAGGAAGGCGCGGAGCCCGAGGTCGACCACGACCCCGCCCTTGACCGCCTTGACCACGCGACCGGTCAGCGGCGTGTGCTCCGCCCTGGCCTTCTCGACCCGCTGCCAGGCCAGCTCGGTGCGGGCCCAGCGGTGCGACAGCGCGACGCGGCCCCGCCGGTCGTCGTCGCGGCTGAGCACCGCCGCGGGGACGGACGCACCGACCGACGGCGCGCTCGGGAAGTCGCGCCGGTCGATCACGCCGGTCCGGCCGTCGGCGAGGCGGACCTCGACCTCGGCGCCGTCGACACCGGTCACCTCGACGTCGACGATGTGCGCCGGCGGGGGCGCGGTGCGGGGCCGCTTCGGGGCCGGGCGGCCCGACCGGGCGGACCGGCCCGACGGCGCACCCGAGGCGTCGCCGCCGTAGCCGGGCGGTGGCGGGATCGGGCGGTCGGGCGTCGGACCGGCGGGACCCGCGACGTGCGCCGGGCCCGGCTCGTCCGGCGTCGAGCCCGTCTCGGGCGCAGTCGGCTCGGGCGCGGTCGTCTCCGGCGTCGAGCCTGACTCGGGCGCGGTCGTCTCCGGCGTCGAGCCCGTCTCGGGCGCGTCCGGCTCGGTCTGCGGCGTCGGCTCGGCCTCCGGCGGCCCCTCGGGCTCGGGTCCCGACACGGGATCCGGGGCGGGCACCTCGGGCTCGGGCGCGTCGACCGCCGGTGGCGCCTGCGGCTCGGACGCGTCGGCCGCCGGCGACGCGTCCGCGTCGTCGACCGGCTGCTCGGCCGTCGGTTCGGTTGCTGGGTCGTCGGGAACGTGCTCCACCGGCGAGCCAGCGTACCGGTGCGATCCCCCGTCCGATCGCCGGTGCTCGGGCGCCTGCGGGGCGACACCGTCGTGCCGCCGGGCGACGGCCCGGGCACTACGTTGGGCCGCCGGGTCCGAGGGGCGGGCCCAGCGAAGAAGGGGGATCCCGTGGAGCCGTACGGGGCAGACGACGCCGTCCGAGTCGGATCGATGCTGTACACCCTCGTCGACCCGTCCAAGGGCCACGAGGTCGCCTACAACCGCTGGTACGAGCGGGACCACTTCTACGGCGGCTGCATGGTCGGCCCGTGGCTGTTCGCCGGCCGGCGCTGGGTGTCCACCCGCGAGCTGAAGGACATGCGGTTCCCGACCGACACCCCGTCGGGCTCGGCGGTCGCCGATCCGGTGGATGCGGGGTCGTACCTCGCCACCTACTTCATCCACAAGGGCCACGAGGCCGAGCACTTCGCCTGGGCCAACAAGCAGGTGTTCGAGCTCTACGCCAACGGGCGGGGCTTCGACGAGCGCCACCACGCCCACACCGTCCTCTACTTCACCACGGGCGCCGACCACCGCGACCCGGACGGCGTGCCGACCCACATGGCGCTCGACCACCCGTACCAGGGCCTGGTGAGCATCCACGTCGACCGCGAGGGCGAGACGTCGCACCCCGACCTCACCGCCTGGTTCTCCGAGACCGCCGCGCCGGCGCTGTTCGCCGACGGCGAGGACGGGTCCCGCTCCCCGATCGACCAGGTCGTGCACTGGCGGCCGATCATCCCGAAGGGCGCCGAGGGCGACGCGCCCATGGACCTCGGCACCGGGCCCGGTACGAAGGCCCGCAGCATGCAGCTGCTGTTCCTGTCGAGCGATCCTCGCGAGGGCGACGCGTGGGACCGCATCAAGGACTACGCGGCCCGCATCGACGAGTCGGGCCTGGCCACGGTCCGCCTCGTCGCGCCGTTCATCCCGACCGTCTTCGGGACCGACACCTACACCGACCAGCTCTGGTAGCCCGGGCCCTCCCGGGCCTCGCTCGAGCCATCTCCGCACGAGATCGCGGGAGCTGCGGTCGCTGAGCGACGGCAGCCCACGCACCGCCGGAGGATCGGCGGCGGGCTCAGCCGTCGGTGTGGGCGGCCAGGAACGCGAGCGTGCGGTCCCAGGCCAGCGCCGCGGCGTCCTCGTCGTGGTGCTCGGGGCGGTCGGCCTCGGCGAACCAGTGACCCGTGCCCGGGTAGTGGTGGACCTCGACGTGCTTGTCGAGCAGCAGCAGGTGCGCCTGCATCTCGACCAGCTCGTCGTCGGTGACGAGCGGGTCGGTCTCGGCGAAGTGGCCCAGCACCGGGGCGCGCAGCGCCTCGAAGTCGATGTTCTGGACGCCGTAGTAGGCGACCACAGCGTCGACGGAGTCGGGCTGGCGGGTCGCGACCCACAGCGCCCAGGACGCACCCATCGAGAAGCCCAGCACCGCCACCGGTCCGGCCGGGTCCGCCGAGTGCGCCCGGAGGGCCACGATGCTCGACAGCACCAGCGCGGCGGTCTCGTTCGGGTCGCTGTCGGCCAGGACGTCGCGGGCCTCGTCGCCGTCGGCGGGCAGCGCACCGTCGAGGAGGTCGGGCGCGAGCGCCGTGTACCCGGCGTCGGCGAGCGCCTCGACGACCGCCTTCACCGCCGGCGTCAGGCCCCACCACGAGTGCAGCACGAGCACGCCGTGCCCAGGACCGTCGTCGGGGACGACGAGGTAGGCGCTGCCGGCGCTCGCAGGTCGGGGATCGGACGACGGCTCGGCGGGATCGCTCACGGGTTCAGGTTGTCACGCGCACCGCCGGCGGCGCGATGCACCGTCCCGGGCACGGGCCGGGTGGCATCATCTCCAGATGTCCACGGTCGCCGTGCTCAACCAGAAGGGCGGCGTGGGCAAGACGACGCTCACCCTCGGCCTGGCCGCCGCGGCGCAGCGGGCCGGCGATCCGGTGCTCGTCGTCGACCTGGACCCGCAGGGCTCGGCGGGCTGGGCCATGGGGGTCGAGGCCGACGACGACCACCTGGCGGTCGGCGACGTCCTGCGCACCGGTGACCCCAAGGTGGCCCGGGCGTCGATCGTGACCTCGGGTTGGGGGGAGGGCATCGACGTGCTGCCGGCCAGCCGCAACCTCATCGACCGTGAGGCCGACGGACGCGACGCCGACTCGGTGGAACGGCTGCGGCGAGCGCTCGGCCCGGTCGTCGACCAGTACCGCACCGTCCTCATCGACTGCGCCCCGTCGCTCGGGCCGACGACGATGGCAGGCATGACCGCCGCGGACGGCGTGCTGCTCGTGGTCGAGCTGTCCGCGCTGTCGGTCCGGGGGGTCGAGGCCGTCGTCGACACGATCGAGCACGTCGGCCGCGAGCACCACCCCGACCTCGACATCCTCGGCGCGGTCGTGAACCGAGCGCCGCCCGTGTCGGGCGAGGCCGATCGCCAGGAGCACGAGCTCGAGCGGGTGCTCGGCAAGGCGACCGTGTGGCGTCCGTTCATCCCGCAGCGCACGGTGGTGAACGAGGCGGTCGGGCACCGGTGCCCGGTGCAGGACCTCGGCTACCGGGCCCGCGACGTGATCGACGTCTTCGACGAGCTCTACGCGCACCTGATGCGGGTCGTCCCCGAGCGGCCGAGCGCGTGGCGGGCCGGGGACGCGGCCGAGGCCGACGTCGCGGTCGACCCGGCGTCGGGCGGCTGACGGGTCGCGGGTCCGCCGGGCGGGCGCCCGGGTGGCTCCCGCTGGCAGACTCCCGCCCATGCCGCAGCTGCCCGACGACTTCGCACCCCACCCCGCCCGCGACGCCTCGCTGGCGTCGATGCAGGCGGTCGAGGCGGGCGACAAGGCCGCGTGGCTCGCGTTGTTCGCCGACGACGCCGTCGTCGAGGACCCGATCGGGCCGTCGCCGTTCAGCCCCGACGGCAGCGGCCAGCGCGGCCGTGCCGCCATCGAGGCCTTCTACGACTCGGTGATCGGGCCGAACGAGGTCAGGTTCCGGATCGACTCGAGCTGGGCCGGCGGCGACGAGGTCGCGAACGTCGGGACCATCTCGACCCGCATGCCCGACGGGACCGTCGTGCACACCGACGGCGTCTTCACCTACAAGGTCGACGGGGACGGCAAGGTCGTCGCGCTCCGGGCCTACTGGGAGATGGACCGCCTGCGCGTCGGCGGCTGACGCCGCCCGACAGCCCGGCGCGCTGCGTCAGACGGCCGGGTCGGGCGCCGGGTCGGGCGCTGCTCGCAGCGAGGGCCCGCCGAGCCGCGGGGCGAGCAGGGCGACGACGACGGCCACCGCGGCCGCCCCGAGGAAGATGACCGCCATCGTCGGCCGCCGGTCGGCGCCGAGGCGGTCGCCGACCGTCACGACGACGCCGGCCAGGCCGGTGCCCAGGGCGACGCCGAGGATGTCGTTGAGCTGCAGCGCCGAGGTGGCCGCCCCCTCCCGGCCGGCCTCCGCCCGCTCGAGCGCGACGACCGACAGCGGCGAGTACGCGGTGCCCATGCCGAAGCCGGCGATCGCCGAGGCCAGGAACCAGAACGGCACCGGCACCGCCGACAGGAGACAGACGGCGTAGAGCGTCGACCCCCCGATCAGGCACAGGGCGCCGAGCCGCTCCAGCCGGGCCGGCCCCCAGACCGCGATCTGGCGCGCCTGCAGCCAGCTGCCGGCGGTCCAGGTCAGCGACGCCGCCGCGAGCACCATGCCGGCGTACAGGGTCGAGGTGCCCCGGACCGACGTGAGCGCGAGCGACACGAAGGCGTCGGCCGAGAAGAAGGCGAACGTGAGCACGCCCCGCACGAGCACCACGACCGGTAGGCCGCGGGCGGCGCGGAACGTGCCGGGCGGGACGAGCGATCGCAGCGGCGGCACCGCGACGATCCCGCCGACCAGCACGAGCCCGACGATGCCGACCGGGTGCTCCATCGTCAGGCCGCCCAGGACCATGCCGGCCCCGACGGCGAGGCGCACGGTCCGGGCGATGGGCGCGGCCTCCCGGCTCGGCTCGTCCGGCGCGCCGATCCCACGGAGCGAGAACACGGCCAGGCAGACGACGACGCCCATGATCGGGACCAGGCCCAGGAAGACCCACCGCCAGCCGAAGGCGGTCGCGACCGCCGAGGCGAGCAGCGGCGAGACCAGCGACGGCACGATCCACGCCGTCGACATCACGGCGAACACCTTCGGGTGGATCGAGGGAGGGAAGCCCCGGCCGACGCACACGTACGACACCGCCGGCACGACCCCCGCACCGACCCCCTGCAGGGCCCGTCCCAGCACGAGCACCCACATCGCCGGTGCGAAGCCGCCGATCAGCAGCCCGGCGGTGAAGGTCGCCACGCCGACGAGCAGCGGGACGACCGGTCGGACCCGGTCGGCGGCCCGGCCGCCGAGCACGATGCCGATGAGGTCGCCGAGCGAGAACGCGGAGAACGTCCAGCCGTAGAGCCAGATGTCGCCCAGGTCGTCCTCGACGACGGGCATGACGGTGCTCACCGCCATGGCCTCGATGGCCACGACGGTGATGAGGCACGTCACCCCGACGAGCACCCACCGGTGGGAGGGGTCCCACAGGCCGGGAGGGTCAGCCGGGAGCGCGGGCGACGCCTCGCTCGGACCGGTCACGGCGGGCGAGGCTACCGCCGACGGAACCGGGCGGCGGGCGGGGGCCCGGCCGTGGGAGCCTGTCGGCATGTCCCGAACGGACGTCCCGGAGCTGCGCTCGATCACGACCGCCTGCCCGCTCGACTGCCCCGACGCGTGCACGCTGGACGTCACGGTCAGCGGGGAGGGCCCGGCCCAGCGGATCGAGCGGGTCGACGCGGCGCCGGTCGGCGAGTCCAACCTGCTGACCGACGGCTGGATCTGCGCCAAGGTGCGCCGCAGCGCCGAGCGCGTCTACAGCCCGGAGCGCGTCCTGACGCCGCTGGTCCGTACCGGGCCGAAGGGCTCGGGCCGGTTCGAGCCGATCTCCTGGGACGAGGCGCTCGACCGCACGGCGTCGGCGATCCGGGCCGCCGTCCGGGACCACGGCCCGGCGTCGGTCGTGCCGTTCCTCTACAACTCCTCGGCGCCCACGTTCTCGGACCGCCTCTCCACCCGGTTGTTCCTCGAGCTCGGCACCTCGGCCGTGGCGCACACGATCTGCGCCGCCACCGCCGCCATCGCGTGGCACGCCACCTTCCCGAACATGGCCTCGGCCGACCCCCTCGACGTGGCGCACTCGGACCTGGTCGTGCTGTGGGGCGCGAACCCCTCGGCTTCGAACACGCACCTGACGCCGCTGCTGACCGACGCCCGGGCCCGCGGCGCCGCGGTGGTCGTCGTCGACCCGCGGCGCACGCCGACCGCGGCCCGGGCCGACCTGCACCTCGCCGTCCGGCCCGGCACCGACGTCGCCCTCGCCCTGGCGGTCGCGCACGAGCTCGAACGGCTCGACCTGGTGGACCGGGCGTTCTGCGCCCAGCACGCGGACGGCGTCGAGGAGCACCTCGACGCCGCCCGGGAGTGGACGCCCGAGCGGGCGGCCGAGGTCTGCGGCGTCGACGCGGCGCAGGTGACGGCGCTCGCCGAGCTGGTCGGCGGCCGGCGCCCCGGCATGCTCCGCGTCGGCTGGGGCATGGAGCGCAACCGCAACGGCGGGAGCTCGATCCGTGCCGCCCTCGCCACCTGGGTCCTGGCCGGCCAGTTCGGGCGGCCGGGCGCCGGGGTGATCCAGTCCACGTCGTCGTCGGCCGACGACGACACGCTCCCCGACCTCCCCGGCGCGCCGGCGCATGCCCGGGTCCTCAACATGAACCGCATCGGCCGCGACCTGCTCGACGCCGATCCCCCGGTCCGCGTCCTGTTCGTCCAGGGCGCGAACCCCGCGGTGATGGCCCCCGACCAGCGATCCGTCCTCGCCGGGCTGGGGCGGGACGACCTGTTCACCGTCGTGCACGAGCAGGTGATGACCGACACCGCCGCCCTGGCCGACATCGTCCTGCCGGCGACGACCTCCTTCGAGTCGGGCCGCGACGTCGCCGTGGGCTACGGCGCCTACGCGGCGTCACCGATCCGGCAGGTGATCCCGCGCGTCGGCGAGTCGCGCACGAACGCCGAGGTCGCCGAGGGCCTGGCCCAGCGCCTCGGCCTGTCGGGCTACGGCGTCGACGACGTGCCGCCACCGCCGGTGCCCGACCGTGCAGTGTCGACCCGCCCCGACGGCACGGTGCAGTTCGGCCCGGCCGGCGCACCCGGGACGACCCTTCCCGACGGCGGGAGGGCCCGGCTCGTGCTCGGCCCGGGCTCGGACCGCCTGCCGGTGTTCCGCGAGCTGGACGGCGGCGAGCACCCGCTCACGCTCCTGAGCCCGGCGACCACGAGGACGATCAACTCGATCTTCGCCGAGTTCGACCCGCCGAGGGCGGCCGTCACGATGCACCCCGACGATGCCGGCGCCCGGGGCGTGGCGACCGGCGACGAGGTCCGCGTCTTCAACGAGCGTGCGGAGCTGCGCCTCCCTGCCGTGGTCGACGCGGCCGTGCGACCCGGCGTCGTCGTCATCCCCAAGGGGCTCTGGCGGCGCCACGTCGGCGGCGGGCTGACCGCCAACGCCCTGGTGCCCGATGACGTCGAGGCGACCGTGGGCGGCGCCGTGTTCAACGACACGACCGTCGAGGTGGCGCGGGCCTGACGCGCCTCGTGGGCGCGGCGGGCCGAGCGGCACGGGCGGGCGACCCCGCCCCGGACGCGGCACGGCCCCGCCCGTCCGGGTGGGACGTGGCGGGGCCGGCCGGCGTGGGTGGGCTCGATCAGGCCTCGCCGAGGTTCTGGGCGACGAACTCCCAGTTCACCAGGCTGTCGAGGAAGGTCGAGATGTAGTTCGGCCGCGCGTTGCGGTAGTCGATGTAGTAGGCGTGCTCCCAGACGTCGATCGTGAGGAGCGCCTTGGCGCCGTGCTTCATCGGCAGGTCGGCGTTCGAGGTCTTCATGATCTCGAGGCCCGAGCCGTTGTCGACGAGCCAGGCCCAACCGGAGCCGAACTGCGTGGTGGCGGCCTCGGCGAACTTCGACTTGAAGTCGTCGTAGGAACCGAAGGCGGAGCTGATCGCGTCGCCGACCTCGCCGGTGGGCGCACCGCCGCCGTCCGGCGACATCGAGTTCCAGTAGAAGGTGTGGTTCCAGACCTGGGCCGAGTTGTTGAACAGGCCGCCGTCGGACTTGAGGATCACGTCCTCGAGCGTGGCGTTCTCGAACTCCGTGCCCTCCACCAGCTTGTTGAGGTTGGTGACGTAGGTCTGGTGGTGCTTGCCGTAGTGGTACTCGAGCGTCTCGGCCGAGATGTGCGGCGCCAGGGCGTCCTGGGCGTACGGAAGGGGCGGGAGTTCGAAGGCCATGGATCGTCCTCTCGGGGAACAGGTCAGGTTGTCTCGGGGCGCAACCTACCCCCTGCCGGGGGCATCGACCGCCAGGGCCCTTCCCGCTCGGTCGACCGACGACTCGTCCTGCGACGGCTCCGATCGGGCCCCGAACTCCGACTCGCGGACGACCCGCGTCCCTGGCTCCCCGGCACCGCTCGTCAATCCGGGGTTGACGGATCACCAACGTCAACGTAGGGTTGACGGCATGTCCGCCGCCCTCCCGATCGAACCGCCCGTCCGCCTCGACGACGTGATCGACGCCATCACCGCCGTCCACGACGAGCCGCTGGAGCAGCTCACCGACGCCGTGCTCGTCGCCGAGCACCTCGGTTCGCTCTCGGACCACCTCGTCGGGCACTTCGTCGACCAGGCCCGCCGGTCGGGCGCGTCCTGGACCGACATCGGCCGCAGCATGGGCGTCACCAAGCAGGCGGCGCAGCAGCGGTTCGTGCCCAAGCTCCCCGAGCAGCCCGACGACCTCTGGCCCGAGGCCGGCTTCGGCCGCTTCACGCCCCGGGCCCGCAGCGTCGTGGCCGCGTCCCAGACCGAGGCGAACCAGGCCGGCAGCGACCGCATCACGCCGGCGCACCTCGTGCTCGGGTTGCTCGCGGAGCCCGAGAGCATCGCCGCGTGGGTGATGGTGACCCAGGGCGCCGACGCCGAGGCCGTGCGCGCCGCCGCCACCTCGGTTCTTCCCCCGGCCGTCGAGGGCGGCGGCGCCGGCCACGTGCCGTTCGACGGCGCGGCCAAGAAGGTGCTCGAGCTCACGTTCCGCGAGGCGCTGCGCCTCGGGCACAACTACATCGGCACCGAGCACCTGCTGCTCGCGCTCCTCGAGCAGGAGGGCGACGACGGTCCGCTCATTGCCCTCGGGCTCGACAAGGAGCGGGCCGAGGCCGAGATCGCGGATCTGCTCGCCACGATGACCGCGACCGGCACCCCGCCCGCCGACGACTGACCCACGCGCACCGTCAGGGGGTGCGGCGGGCGGCCAGGCCGAGCAGGTCCCCGTCGGCGTCGTGCCAGGGCTCGGCCGGTTCGAAACCGGCGGCGGCCAGGTCGGTGGCCAGCGCGACGTCCTGGTCGCCGCCGAGCTCGAGCAGCAGCCACCCGCCCGGCACGAGCCGCGCCGCAGCTGCGGCGACCACGAGTCGGACGACGTCGAGGCCGTCGGGGCCGCCGTCGTGCGCTCGGCGGGGCTCGTGCTCGCGCACGTCACCGGCGAGCGTCGAGAGCGCCGGGGTCGGCACGTACGGCGCCACTGCGGTGACCACGTCGAACGCCGCGCCCGGCCGCAACGGCCCGTCCAGGTCGCCGGCGGCGGCCACCAGGCCGTTCGACCGGGCGCACGCGGCAGCCGCCGGGTCCGCGTCGACGCCGACGACGAGCGCATCGGGTCGGCGAGCCCGGACGAGCGCGCCGACGGCACCGCACCCGGTGCACAGGTCGAGCAGACGTCCGACCTCGCCGAGCCGGCCCGCCGCAGTGAGCGCGAGCTCGGCCGACCACGGCCGGGGCGGGTAGACGCCGGGCGCGACGCGCACGTCGATGCCGCAGAACGCGGCGTGGCCCGTGATCCACGGGAGCGGCTCACCCCGTGCTCGCCGCCGCACCCAGTCGGCCGGCAGCTTCCAGCCGGCCACGTCGACCGGGGCCCAGCGCGACATCTCGGCCACCTCCGCCGCCGGGTCGACGCAGCCGGCTGCGGCCAGGCGGTCGATCGCGTCGGCGGGCCTCACGACCGGTGCATCAGGCCGCAGGGGTGCGGTCGGCGCGCTCCTTGCGCGACGGCGGGCGGAACCGGTCCGGCAGCTCGACGACCTCGCCCCCGTCGGCGGTGACCGGCACGAAGCGGACGGCGATCGCTGCGACCAGCACCGTGACGCCGATGGCCTCCCACACGGTCTCGGGCGGGCGGACGAGGTCGAAGAACTCGGACGCGAACGGGATGGCCAGCACGAGGACGATGCCGGCCGCCATCGACCCGACGAGGATCCAGCGCCACGGGGGCAGGGTGCGGGTGAGGCGCAGCAGGAGGAGGAGGCCGACGGCCAGGAGCGTGATCGTCGCCGCGCTGCGGGCGTCGACGAGCGACGTGTCGGCCACCTCGCGTGCGAAGAAGTACACCGTCAGGGCTGCGGCGGCGGCGATGGCGCCGGCCGGGATGGCGAAGCGGATGACCCGCGGGACGAACCCCGTGCGGGCCCGTCGAGGGTCGGGCGCCAGCGCGAGGAAGAAGCCGGGGATGCCGACGCTCAGCGACCGGACGAGCGTCAGGTGCCGCGGCAGGAACGGGTAGTCGGTGCCGACGACCGTGATCACGAGCGCCATGCACACCGAGTAGACGGTGCCGTAGATGAACAGGTTGGCGGCCCGCTCGACGCTGTTGATCACCCGCCGGCCCTCGGCCAGCACGCCCGGCAGCACCGAGAAGCGGTTCTCGAGCAGGACCAGCTGGGCGACGGCGCGGCTGGCGGCGCTGCCCGCGCCCATGGCGATGCCCATGTCGGCGTCCTTGAGCGCGAGGACGTCGTTCACGCCGTCGCCGGTCATGCCGACGACATGGCCACGGGACTGCAGCGCCCGGACCATCGCCCGCTTCTGCTCCGGCTTCACACGCCCGAACACCGTGTGCGACTCGACCGCCTCGGCCAGCGCCTCGTCGTCGTCGAGGGGCAGGTCCCGCGCGTCCATGACCCGCTGGGCGTCGGGCACCCCGGCGCGGGTGGCGACGGCGGCGACGGTGCCCGGGTGGTCGCCGGAGATGACCTTGAGGCCGATGCCCTGCTCGGAGAGGTAGCCGAGCGTGTCCTCGGCGTCGTCCCTGATGTCGTCCTCGAGCAGGACGAGCGCCCGCGGGTGGAGGTCGTCGGGCAGCTCGTCGCCGGTCAGCCCGGACGCCGTGGCCAGCAGGACGACCCGCCGACCGAGCGCCGCCTGCTCCCCCACCCGGTCCGCCACCTCGGCGTCGCCCGGGGCGAGGAACTCGGGCGCCCCGAGGAACAGCGCCCCGTGGCCGTCGAAGGACGCGGCCGACCACTTCCGGGCCGACGAGAACGGGACCGTGTCCACGAGCGCCCACCCGGGGTCGTCGGGGTGGGCCCGTCCGATGGCGAGCAGGGTGGCGTTGGGGTCGGGATCCGAGGCGGCGAGGGCGGCGAGCATCTCGTCGACCGACGGACCCGGCCCGTCGCCGTCGCCCGGCGCGGCGCCGTCGGCCCCGGCGCCCGACCGGCCGTCGAGCTCCTCGACGCCGGCCGCGACGATCTCGCCGGTGGTGATCGTGCCGGTCTTGTCCAGGCACAGCGTGTCCACCCGGGCGAGCAGCTCGACCGAGGCCAGCTCCCGCAGCAGCGCGTTGCGGCGCGACAGCTTCACGACGCCGGCCATGAACGCCAGGCTCGTCAGCAGGACGAGGCCGTCGGGCACCATCGCCACGGCGGCCGCCACCGTCCCCGACAGCGCGTCGCGCCAGTCCTCGCTCGTCCCCCACAGCCGCACGAGCAGGACGATCGCGATCGGCGGCAGCGCCACCATCAGGAACTTCAGGATCATGTTGATCCCGTCCCGCAGCTCGGAGTGGACGAGCGTGAACTCCTTGGCCGCGCCGGCCAGCGAGGCCGCGTAGGAGTCGGCCCCGACCTTGGTGGCGCGGAACGTGCCGGAGCCGGCGGCCACGAAGCTGCCCGACATCACCTCGTCGCCGGGCTGCTTGTGGACGGGGTCCGACTCCCCCGTCAGCAGCGACTCGTTGAGCTCGAGGCCGGTGCTCGTGACGACCTCGCCGTCGACGACGACCTGCGCGCCCGGCGACAGCACGAGCAGGTCGTCGGCGACCACCTGCTCCACCTCGAGCTCCGCGGTCTCGCCGTCGCGGACCACCACCGCGTGCGGGGTGTTGAGCACGGCCAGCCGGTCCAGCGCGGCCCGGGCCCGCAGCTCCTGGATGGTCCCGATCAGCGAGTTGGCGACGATCACGCCGCCGAAGAGCATGTCGGGCCCGATGCCGTCGGCGATCACGATCAGCACGAGCAGCGTGCCGATGATGGCGTTGACCGGCGTGAGGACGTTGGCCCTCAGGATCTGCGACGTCGTCCGCGACGGGTCCGACGGCACGTGGTTCACACGACCGTCGGCGACGCGCTCGGCGACCTCGGCCGCGGTGAGGCCGCGCCCGTCCGCGTCGACCGGTCCGACGGCCGTGGGGGTCGTGGAGGGACGGTCCGACATCCTGCGGAGGCTATCCAGTCGGCCCGGGCGCCCCGCCGGACCCCTCCGAGCCGTCGGTGCGCCGCCGCGCGGCGCAGGGTCGGTCGGACCGTCGGGGGCGGGAGGGCGACCGCTACCGTTCGCGTCGATGACCGGAGCCCACCGCGCACCGCCTCGGACGCACCGCCCCGAGGACCACCGCAGCCGGCGCGCGGGGTGGATCCGGGCGATGGTGCTGGGCGCGAACGACGGCCTCCTGTCGACCGGCGCCCTCCTGCTCGGCGTGGCCGCGGCGGGCGCGTCGACCGACGCGCTGCTGACCGCCGGCGTGGCCGCGCTCGTGGCGGGCGCGCTGTCGATGGGCCTGGGCGAGTACGTCTCGGTCAGCTCGCAGCTCGACGTCGAGCGGGCCGACCGGGTGCTCGAGGAGAACGAGATCGAGCTGCACCCCGACGCAGAGACGCGGGAGCTCCGCTCGATCTACGTCGCCCGGGGCCTGACCCCCGAGCTCGCGGCCGAGGTCGCCGACGCCCTGATGGCGCACGACCCAGTGACCGCCCACATGCGCGACGAGCTCGGCCACACCGAGGAGCAGCGGGCGCGGCCGCTGCAGGCGGCGCTGAGCTCGACGGCCAGCTTCGCCATCGGCGCGCTCGTGCCGCTGCTCGTCGCCGTCGTGGTCAGGGGCGACGCCCGAGTTCCCGCCGTCGCGGTCGCGGCGATCGCCGGGATGGTGGTGCTCGGCGGAGTGTCCTCGGCGCTGGGCGGCGCGCCGATGTGGCGAGGAGCGCTCCGGGTCGGGCTGGGCGGATCGCTGGCGCTCGCCGCGACGTTCGTCGTCGGCTCGCTCTTCGGCACCGCCGTCGGCTGACCTCCGCCCCGTCGACCGGCGTTCGGCAGGGGGCGGACGCGCCACGGCGGCCCCGGAGGGCCGCCGTGGACTGTGGGTTTCGACTCGGGTGGCTCAGCAGCCGGTGCCGGCCCAGGCGGAGCGACCGCCGTTGTTGTAGAGCCACAGGGCGACGGCGTCCTGCACGTGCCAGGGGGCCTGCATGGCGCGGCCGTAGCCCGGGTGCCCGGACCTGACCGAGACGTTGCGCCAGGTGCTGTCGAGGAACTGGTAGGCGCCCGAGGCCGAGCTGTACCGGTTCTGCGCGACGTAGTTGCCGCCCGACTCGTGGGCCCGGACGCAGGTCAGGAACGGGTGCGCCTGCACGGCGCGCCGCTGCGCGGCGATCGCCAGCAGGATCTCGGACTGGGCCCGGGAGATCTCCGCCTGGTCGATGTGGCCGTCACCGTTGAAGTCGGTGACCCACTTCTCGACCGGCAGGTTGCAGCCGGTCAGCAGGAAGAGGGCGACGACGGCACCGGCCAGCATGCCGACGCCGCGACGGCGACGACGGGGAGCGGCCGATGCCCGGGGACTGCTCTCCTCACCGGGTCGGGGTGCGCCGGCTCGTCGGTCCCGACGAGCGGCGACGGTGTCGGGCGCGGTCAGGCTGGCGTCGGTGGTGGTGTGCTGCATGGGTCCCCTCCAAGGGTCCGTGTGCGGGCCGGGCATCGCCCCGGGATCCGCCTCGTTCTGATCCGTCCGCCCGGCCCCTCGACGTGTCCGTGACGAGGTCGGTCCCGGGCGGCGGGTCGTCGTCCTGTGACGACGGCGAGACAGTATGACGGAAATGACGCACGTTCGTAACATCGCGTCACGACTTTGTGACCGAGAGCACAAGTGGTTCTGGACCGCCGCGAACGGGGTACGCGCCGCACCTGACGGGCTGCACAGGCTGAGATGACGGGGATCGCGGCGGGTTGCACCCGCACCCCCGAGATCGGGTTACCGTGGGTCACTTCCGACCGAACTGCTCCGGCACCCCTCGAAAGGCCCGACCACTGAGCGCCGAACGCCTCCCCCACGGCCGGATCAATCCGCGGACCTCGATCCCCTTCTTCCTGGTCCACCTGCTCCCGTTGCTCGCCGTCTTCACGGGCGTCACGTGGACCGCGGTGATCCTCTGCCTCGTCACCTTCTGGGGCCGGATGTTCTTCATCACGGCCGGCTACCACCGCTACTTCTCGCACCGGTCGTACCGGACGAGCCGGGCGTTCCAGTTCGTCCTGGCCTTCGGCGGGACGACCTGCGCGCAGAAGGGACCGCTCTGGTGGGCGGGCCACCACCGGGTCCACCACCGCTTCGCCGACACGGTCGACGACCCCCACACCCCGCTCAAGGGCTTCTGGTGGAGCCACGTCGGCTGGATCCTGAGCGACGACACGTCCGCCCGGCCCGAGGGCTCGATGAAGGACTTCGAGCGCTTCCCCGAGATCGCCTGGATCTCGCGCCGAGACTGGATCGGACCGTGGGCGCTCGGCGCCGCCTGCTACCTCATCGGCGGCTGGTCCGGCCTGCTCATCGGTTTCTTCCTGTCGACGGTGCTCCTCTGGCACGCGACGTTCCTGATCAACTCGCTCGCCCACGTGTTCGGGCGGCGGCGCTTCGAGACGACCGACACGAGCCGCAACAACTTCGGCCTCGCGCTGCTCACGCTCGGCGAGGGCTGGCACAACAACCACCACCGCCACCAGCACGTCGCCCGCCAGGGCATCCGCTGGTGGGAGGTCGACGTCACCTGGTACGTGCTCGTCGTGCTCGAGAAGCTGCACATCATCTGGGGCGTCCGCCGGCCGCGGGCGCTCGCGGACGACGACGCGCCCGCCGAGCCCGAGCGCCCGGCGCCGGTCGACGCGGTCGTCGACCCCCTCCCCGACACCGACCACCTCGACGACCTCGAGCAGATCTCGGTCTGAACGCCGTTCGGTCATCCCGCGGGATCGGAACATCTGGATCCGAGGCATCTGGACGGCACCCCGGTGGGTAGGGACGTGCCCGTGACCGCGCTCCCGAACCTCTTCGCGACCACCGCGCACGACCACATCGAGGGTGAGCGGTGCCGAGCGGACGTGTTCGCGCCGGACGACGACGTCAGGCACCACCTGGCGTCGGGCGCGTGCGACCTGTTCAGCACCCAGCCCCTCGACGATCGTCACCGGTTGTCGCCCATCGTCCCCGCTCTGACCACCGACGCCACGGCGCCGCGCTGGATGCCGGAGCTCCTCGCCACCGTGGACGCCTCGCCGCCGGGTCGTCGTGCCGCCGTCCGCCTCGCGGACGCGTTCGGCGAGGAGGGTGCGCGCCATCTGCGCGCCCGCCGGCCCGAGACGTCGCCCCGGGTCGTGCGCCGCCGCCGGCGCACCCGCCGCCACGCCGGGTTCCGCCGGCTGCGGGCGTCGTGGATCTTCACGACGGGGGACGCGACCCTGCCCTAGTCTGCGCCCCCATGGGATGCGGATGCCTGCTCGTCCTGGCCTCGGCCGTGTCGCCGAGGCTGGCGCTGTTCCTCACGTGGATCTTCACGGACCGGATCCCGGCGGCGTTCGACGACAACTGGCTGTTCCCGATCCTCGGGTTCTTCCTGCTGCCGTGGACGACGTTGGCGTGGGCCGCCGCCTGGGCCCCGATCGGCGGCGTGACCGGCTTCGGGTGGCTGATCGTGATCTTCGCCTTCTGCGTCGACCTCAGCACCCACTTCGGCGCCCGCCGCACCGAGCGCGACCGGCGCGCCGCCAGCTACACCTGACCGGCCGCCGAGCCGTACACCACGCCGCCCCGCCCCGAGCCGTCCGCGCCGCGGTCAGACCGGGTCGGGCAGCCAGTTGCCGTGGAACCCGTCGGGCACCCGCTGGGGCAGGTGCACCCTGGCGATCGGTCCGGTCGCCGGGTCGTCGGCCGCCAGCACGACGAGGTCGGTCGTCCCCTCGGCCCGGTCCGAGACGAAGCCGAGGAGCCACGCGTCGTCCTCGGCCACCGATCCGGACCTCGGCACGTGCACGAACTCCTGCGCCGCGCTGGTCTGGCCGAAGTCGACCTCGACCGTCGTGCCGGCGGTCAGGTCGTGCCAGAGGAGCGGCTGGTGCACGCCGCCGGCGATCCGGCCGCCGACCGTCATGCCGTAACGCAGCTCCTCGCCCGTGCGGCGCTCGTCGCCCCGCGGGAACTCCTGGCTGCGATCGTCGACCACCTCGATCGACGAGGTGCCCGACACCGGATCGAGCGTCCAGCGCTCGAGCCGCGGGGCACCCTCGTTCGGCCCGAGCCGGTCCCGGTCGAACATGCGGGGCCACACGACCAGGTCGACCGCCACACGGCCGTCGGGGAGGTCCACCGCGTTGAGGGGGTGGAAGACGTAGCACCGCGGCACCTCGACCCACCGGATCTGGTCCGCGGTGCCGAGCAGCGGCAGCACCCCGACACGGGCGTCGCGCTCGGGGTCCCAGCGGTAGGGGAAGGGCGTGCCGGCCATCGCCTCGTCGAGGTCGAACGTGCACGGCAGGTCGAACAAGAGCACCGAGGTCGGCGTGATGGCGGTGTCGTGGACCATCGGCCGCCCGCCGACCGGCACGATCTCCTCGTGCACGACGCGGGCGCCGTCGTTGACGACGTAGCGCACCGCCTCCTCGGCCCAGTGGTAGGTGATCGCGTGCCAGGTGCCGGTCCGGGGGTCCCGATGCGGGTGGGCGGTGTACGCGCCCTCGAGCGTGCCGTCGAACCGGTTCGACGCGATCGACTCGAGCTCGTCGGTGACCTCGACCGGCGCGCCGCCGGCCTCGACGATCGCCCAGGTCCGGCCGCCCATCGACACCACGTTGGTGTTGGGCGAGCCGCCCTCGTCGATCGTGTTCCGCACGAACCGGTTGCGGTACCACGCGGCGCGCCCGTCCTCGAGCCGGACGCCGTGGAGCATGCCGGTGCCGAGGAACCAGTGCTGGGTGGCCGGGTCCGGGTCGAGCGGGTTCGGCCCGTTGCGCACGTACCGCCCGCACAGCTCCACGGGCAGCGACCCGGTCACGTCCAGATCGGTGACGGTGAGCTCGTCGGTGACCGGTGCGAGCGGTCCGGTGACGTAGTCGCGCTGGAGCGATGAGGCCCCTGTCTCGGTCGGCATGGTCGTCCCCCTGGTGACAGCCGCCCCGTCGGGGTGGATGGTCCGAGGCTACGCCCCGTCGCGGGCGAGGGGCGGTCCAGGTCCACCCGTGCGACGGTCGCGACGGACATGATCGGCCCATGGCCAGCGACCCGGACGGACCCGCCCAGCCGGTCCCGGCGCGCTTCCCCAGGCTCCGGCGGTTCGTGCAGCCGTCGGAGCAGAAGAGCATCGCCCCGGTGCTCGGGCTGACGCTCCTCGCCATGCTCCTCAGCCCGTTCCTCTCCAACTACAACTGGAGCCGGGCGCTCGAGGTCGCGCTGATCGGCGTCAGCGCCATCGTCGCCCTCGCCCGCACCGGCGCCCACCCGGCGGTGCGCCGCACGGGCACGGCGATCGTGGTGCTCGCGACGTTGGCCGGGGCCACGATCCCGGTCGTGCACGACGCCTCGACCGGCACGGTCGAGGTGCTGGCGGCGGGCCTCTTCGCACTGCTGCTGCTCGTCACCCCCATGCTGGTCATGGTGCGGCTCATGCTGCGACCCCGGATCACGGTCGACACGCTGGCGGGCGCCCTCACCGCCTACCTGCAGATCGGCATCTTCTTTGGGGCGCTCTACCTCTTCATCGCCCTGGTCGGCGGCCCGAGCGACTTCTTCGCCCAGACCACGTCGCCCGCCTACTCCGACTTCGAGTACTTCAGCTTCATCACGATGACGACCGTCGGCTACGGCGACCTGACGCCGGCGACACGGCTCGGGCAGACGCTGGCGACGATCGAGGCCGTGACGGGCCAGGTGTTCCTGGTGACCGTCGTGGCGCTGACGGTGTCGAACCTCGGGCGCCCCACCCGGCGGGGCGATCCGGCCGGCGGCGGCCCCGACGCGCCGCCCGATCCCGCCGCCTGAGCGTCGTCGCGGGTCCGCGGCCGCGAGTGGGGACTCGTCCCCATTGCGGGTCCCCCTCCCAGCGACGATGCTCGCTACCGGAAAAGGGGCGTGCCGGCGACCTCCGGGTCGGGAGCACCGGCACGTGCATGGGAGGACACGACAGGGTCCGGGTTGCGGAAGGGTCCGGACCCTGTCCACCCAGCCCGGCGCCGCCGCGAGCGCCCGTTCACGCAGCCTTCACGGGAACGGGCGGAGCTGCTCCCCGGGCCCGTCGTAACGTCGCGCCCATGGCGGACAACGATCTCGTCGCCGTCGGGACCGTCCCCGAGCGCCTGGACGACCCGGTCGCCGTCCGGCGGGCGCTGCGGACCACCGGCGCCGTGGTCGTCCCGGGCCCCGGTTCGGCCCCCGACCCGATGACCGCGCTGGTCCGGTCGGTCCTCGGCGACGAGATCCGTTCGATCGGCGACCACGTGCCCGTGCGTGCGGCCGGCGGCCGCGACCGGCCCGACCTCGACGCCGACGGCCACACCCTGACCACGCCGCTGCACTCCGACGGGTTCTCGCTCGCCGAGGGCGCGCCCGACGTGCTGGTCCTCGGATGCGTCCACCCGGCGGCCGATGGCGGCGGGGCGTCGTTCCTGGTCGACCTCGACGCCGTGGTCGGCCGGCTGGCCGCCGGCGACGACGCCGACCGGGAGCTCGCCACGTTCCTGCTCGACACCGACGTCGACCAGACCGAGCCGGGTCGGCCCACCGTGATCGGACCGATCGGCCGCCGGCTCGACGGTGACCGCACGGCCTGGACCCGCTCGATCTTCCTCCAGCCCGCGCCCGACGACCCCGATCCGGCGCGGACCCGACGCCTGCTCGACCGGTGGGAGGGGTTGCTCGCCGACCTCACCGATCGACTGCCCCGCTTCCACCTCGGTGCGGGCGATGCCCTGGTCGTCGACAACACGCGGCTGCTCCACGGTCGCGACCCGTACGAGGACCGGGACCGCCTGCTCTGGCGGCTGTGGGTCTGGACGGACCGAGCGGTGCGCCCCGACACGGCCTACGCGGTGTCCGACGCCAGCATGCTCGACCTGGGCTGACGGGCGGCGGGCCTGCCGCTCAGGAGGCCGTGCGGCTGTCGATCGCCCGCCACACGAGCAGGACGATGATCGCCCCGACGAAGGAGCCGAGCAGCCCGCTGAACCGGATCGTGAGCCCGTCGCCCGCCAGCAGGCTGGCGAGCAGCCCGCCGACCAGCGAGCCGAGGATGCCGGCGACGAGCGACTGGGCGTTGGGGCGCGTGCCCATCCCGAGCACGAGCTGGGCGAGCCAGCCGATGAGCATTCCGACCGCGAGGATGGCGAGGATCAGCACGGGCGGTCACGTTACCGGGTGATCCGGCGTCACCCCACGACGACGGGGTCGCCGACGGTGACGGCGTCGCCCACGTGCACCGCGCCGGGGCGCCTCACGGTCGCGTACACCCCGACGTCCTGGTCCAGCTCGCGCACGACGTAGCGCAGCAGCGCCCGGTCCTGAGGCGTGGCGTCGTCGATCTCCTGGGTGACCATGACGCAGCGCGGGCACCCCACGACGACCTCGAGCTCGACGTCGCCCACGTGCACGGTCCGGCCGGCCCACCCCCGCTCCGGGTGACCGGGCTCGTCGCCGGTGTCGACGACGAGGTTCGGGCGGAAGCGGCGGACGTCGACCACCGAGTCGGGCAGCGCCTCGGACATCGAGCGGAGCGACGAGGTCGTCAGGAGGAGGAGGGGGAACGCGTCGAAGTAGGTGCCGAGCGGCGACTCGTACTCGAGGATCTCGGGCGGGAAGACCGACAGGTCGGGCAGCGGCTCGTCGGGCTCACGGCCGAAGATCGCCCGCAGCTCCTCGAGCAGGTCGTCGGAGTCCGGCGCCCCGCGGCGGTAGTGGTCGAGCTCGGTCGGCGGGAGCCGGGGCCAGAGGGTCACCTCGTGGTCGAGCGCCGCGCTCACCGCCGCGTTCGCCTCGTCGTCGCCGGCGCGCACGGTGGTCCCGTCGGGCAGCGTGATCGTCACCGCCGAACCCGGGCCGTCCTCGAAGGCGGCCGCCAGGCGCATCAGGCCGCTGATCTTCTTCGCGCCCCGGATGCCGCCACGGACCTCGTCGCGCACCGCCCAGGCCCGATCGCCGGCGACGCCGTCGTCGGACAGCTCGGCCGCATCGACCCGCTCGCCGATCATCGACTTGACCGGGTAGCGCCAGATCTCGCTCAACTGCATCCGCGGATCGTAGGCCCGGCGCCGGGACGCCACCCCCGGCACGCGACGTGTGGCCGGACGCGGCACCGGGGGCCGACCTGGGGGACGGCCCCCGGTGGGACGAGCCTGCCGAAGGGAGGGAGTGGGGAGATCGGCAGGCGCCGTGGCGGCGGACGACCGGTCGGTGGGAGAGGGCCCGACCGGTCGTCCGGAGGATCAGTCGGGCGGGCCCTCGGTGAGGGTGACCGTGGCGGTGCGGCTCTGGCCGTTCGCGTCGGTCCACGAGAGCTCGACCTCGTCCCCCGGCTTCGCGCCGTCGAGCGCGGAGGTCAGCGCCTCGGCCGAGTCGATGGTCGTCCCGTCGACGGCGGTAATCGTCGAGCCCTGGGTGACGCCGGCCTCGGCGGCGCCGGAGCCGTCGGCCACGGCGGCCACGCTGGCGCCGGAGGTGGCACCGCCCTGGCCCTGACCGAACGGGTCGTCGGCCACGCTGGCCACGCTGACGCCGAGGACGCCGCGGGCGCCGATTCGGACGACGTCGCTCTCCTTGCCGGCCTTGATCTGCTCGACGATGTCCATGGCGGCGTTGATGGGGATGGCGTAGCCCTCGTCGTTCGATGACACCTCGTTCGTCGAGGAGGCGGCGGCGTTGATGCCGATGACCTCGCCGTCGGCGTTCGCCAGCGGACCCCCGGAGTCGCCCGGGACGATGTTGGCGTCGATCTGGATCAGGTCGTTCAGGCGCTGCGCCTGGCTGCCCGACTCGTCGCTGGCGGTGATGCTGCGACCCAGGGCGACGACGTTGCCGGTCACGACCGACGGCGTGCCGCCCTGGCCCCCTGCGTTGCCGAGCGCCACGACGGCGTCGCCGACCTCGACCGAGTCCGAGTCGCCGATCTTCACGGTGTCGAGGCCCTCCGCGTCCTGCAGCTGGATGACCGCCAGGTCCTTGGTCTTGGCCGTGCCGACGACCTTCGCCTCGTAGCGCTCGCCCGTGTCGGCGTCGGTGACGACGATGCGGGTGGCGCCCCGGATCACGTGGTTGTTGGTGACGACGAGCCCGTCGGACGACAGCGTGATGCCGGTGCCCGCACCCTGGCCCTGCGCCGAGAGCACGTTGATGTTGACCACGCCGGGGACGACCTTCTGCGCGACGGCGTCGGCGTCGGCCGTGTCGCCGGAGCCGCTCTGGCCGTTCGAGCCGCCCTGGCCCTGGCCGGGCGTCGGCAGCTGCGACGGCTCACCGCCGAAGGGCGAGCCGTTCGGCTCCGTCGGCACCTCGCGCTGGCGGGGGCTCGCGGTGTCGTCGGTCGACCCCGACAGCTGCGACAGGCCGAAGCCGCCGGCGACGCCGGCGAGCAGGGCGAGGACGAGCAGCAGGCCGATGGCGACCTTGCGGCCGGCGCCCGGACCCCGACCCGAGGACGGCGTCGGCGAGGGCTGTGCCCCGCCGGGGGGGTTCCACCCGCCGCCGGCTCCGCCGGGCAGCGGACCGGTGTAGGTCGGCGGCGTCGCCGGGAAGCCGGACGGCGCGCCGGGCGTCGTCGGGGGCGCCAGCGGCATGGCCGTGGGAGGGGCGGACGGGAACGAGGGCGCGGAGCCGGCGGGTGCACCGGTCGGCGCCGTCGAGGTGGGGGGACCGGCCACCGGGGTCGGTGCGGTCGTGGGGTCGCCGTAGGACATGGGTGCAATGTCATCCCCGGAACGTGAGGACCGGGTAAGCGGCAGCTGTGAGGGCGCTGAGCGGCTGTGCTCGACCTCAGCCCCGGCACCGGAACCGCGCGGCACGCCCGGACTGCGCGTCATCGGCTCCCGGACCCGGGGCTCAGCCCGAGGTCAGGCGCTGGGTGCTGTCGTCGCCGGGGACCGGCAGCTGCGTGACCAGGCGGTACGCCGGCCACTCTGCGGGCCGGAACGCCTGGTACTCGAACGTCAGCCGACCGGCGACCGGGTGGTCGTAGCTGCGCAGCCGGCTGTGGAAGCCGGCGACGTCGTGGTCGGCCCACCACGCCGCGAACTCGGGGCTCTCGGCTCGCAGCCGGTCGATGAGGCGCTCGAGCTTCGGCTCGCCCCGCATCGCGGCCGTCGCGGCGCGGAACTCGGTGACCATCGCCCGGGCCTCGACCTCGCGGTCCACGATCAGCTCGCGCGCCGTCGGCTCGCAGAGCACGATCACCAGCAGGTTCCGGTCCTCCTCGGGCAGCTCCTCGGCCTGCGGGTACAGGAGCCCCTGCGCCCGGTTCCACGCCAGGTACTCCCAGCACGGGCCGAGCAGATACGTGGGGGCCGGGTCCAACGCATCGACCGCTCGCACCAGCGCGTCGGGCGGCGGGCGGTCGCACGAGTCGCCGATGACGTCGGGGACGCCCTGGCCCGCGACCCGCTCGGCCAGCGTGAGCAGGTGGGCGTGCTCGGCGTCGTCCAGCAGGAGCGCCCTCGCCACTGCGTCGAGCACCGCACGGGACGGGTGCTCCGCCCGGCCCTGCTCGAGCCACGTGTACCACGTGACCGACACCCCGGCGAGCAGCGCGACCTCCTCGCGGCGCAGGCCCGGCGCACGGCGACGAGGGCCCGCCGGCAGGCCGACGCTCGTCGGATCGACCGCGGCGCGACGCGTCACGAGGAAGTCCCCGAGCTCGCGGCCCGCGTCCGAGCCCCCCGTCGACCCACTGCTGCCCGACACGCCCCCAGTCGACCAGATCCGCCGGACCGGAGACAGGTGGTGGCACCACCAGCATCGCCAGCCACTCCCTCGACGCCGCCGTCCGGGTTCACATCAGGTCATGGGCCTCGCCGTCGACATCCCCACCGCACCCCCCGGACCCGCCCGCGGCGCCACCGCCGCCGAGCGCGTCGCCTCGTCCGCCATCCGCGACCTCCTCCGGGTCGCCGAGCGCCCCGACGTGCTGTCGCTGGCGGGCGGCCTCCCCGACGTCGGGCTGCTCGACCCCGCCCGGTTCCGGGCGGCGTCCGAGGCGGCGACGTCGGTCGCCGGGGCCAACGGCCTCGTCGCGCTCCAGTACGGGCCGACGGCGGGGCTGGCCCCGCTGCGCGAGGTCGTGGCCGGCCGCCTCGGCGTCGACGCCGACGAGGTGGTGATCACCACCGGCTCCCAGCAGGCGCTCGACCTGGTGGCCAGGGCCCTGTGCGCGCCCGGCGACGTCGTGGTGGTGCAGGAGCCGGCGTACCTCGGCGCGGTGCAGGCGTTCCGGGCCGCGGGGGCCACCGTGGTCGGCGTCGGCGGCGACGACGAGGGCATCGACGTGGACGCGGTCGCCGACCTGCTGCACTCGGGCGCCGACGTGCGCGCCCTCTACGTCGTGCCGGACCACCACAACCCGACCGGCGCCGTGCTGTCCCCCGGCCGCCGCCACCGGCTGCGGGCGCTGGCCGCGGCGTACGGCGTGGTGCTGGTCGAGGACGCCGCCTACCGAGACCTCCACTGGGGTCCGCCGACGCGGACGCTGCACCGACCGGGCGCGGTCGACGGCGCGGCGCCCGGGCGCCGGACGGCGGAGGCGTCGACGAGGGTGGTGCACGTCGGGTCGAGCTCGAAGGTCCTGGCCCCGGGGCTGCGGGTCGGTTGGCTCACCGGGCCCGCCGACGTGCTCGACGCGGTGGTCCGCCTCAAGCAGGCGGCCGACCTCCACACGCCGACGTGGAACCAGCTCGTCGTCGCCCACCTGCTCGCCGACGACGAGCACCCCCATCACCTCGAGCGCCTGCGCCGCGAGTACCGGCGTCGGAGCCACGCGCTCCACCGAGCGCTGTCCGGCCGGCTCGGCGACCGGGTCCGCATCGACCGCTCCGACGGCGGCATGTTCCTCTGGATGGCGGCGCTCGACGGGACCGACACCGACGCCCTGCTCGAGCGAGCGATCGCCGCGGGCGTGGCCTTCGTGCCGGGCTCGGCGTTCGCGGTGCCCGGCCCGGGCCGGGCGGGTCCTGCCGGGCCCGACTCGGACAGCACGGCGCGCCTGTCGTTCGCGACCCTCCCCGAGGCGCGGCTCGAGGAGGCCGCCGCCCGCCTCGCGTCGGTCTGGTCGGGCTGAGGCAGCGCGCGCGGGCGACCCGGCGTCAGCGGGCGCCGCGCTCGGCCCGGGCCCGGTCGATGTCGACCGCGACGACCTGGCCCCGCTCCCCGAGCACCGCCACCGGCACCTCGGCGCCGACGTCGACGAGGTCGAGCTCGGACGGGTCGAGCGCGACCACGGCGGTCATCTGGACCGGCGTCGAGCCCTCGACCAGGTTGAGCACCAGGGTGTGGAGCTCCTGGCCGTGCTCGTTCCGGAGACCGGAGCCCCGGCGTCGGACGACGACGGCCCGGCCGGGTGCGCCGCGCCGGAGGACGTCGTCGGGAGGCGGGTCGTCTGGGATGACCCCCATCGTGGGCGCCCGGGCGCGTCGGCGTATCGGTGATGGATACGCAATACTCACTGCCCAACCGGAGGGAGGCGACCCCGAGGGTCGACCCCGGGGAGGACCATGCACCAGGACTGGGGAGTCAGCGGCCGCGCGGAGGAGCTCGAGCTCCTGACCTCGCTGCTGGCCGGTGGCGGCACCGGCGCCCTGGTCGTGGGCGAGGAGGGCGTCGGCAAGAGCCGGCTGCTCGACGAGGTCGGCCAGCGCCTCGACGGCGCCGATGTCGTCGTGATCCCGATCACCGCGACGCCCGGCTCCGCGCTGCTGCCGCTCGGGAGCCTGGCCCAGCTGATGCCGGTCGGCTCCACCTCGACCGGTCTCCCCGTGCTGCCGGTCCTGCGCCAGTCGATCACCGACCGGTCCGACGGTCGCCGACCGGTGCTCGTCGTCGACGACGTCCACCACCTCGACGACGCGTCGGCGGTGCTCGTGAACCAGCTCGTGACGAACGGCGACGTGGGCCTCGTCGCCAGCCAGACCGCCGGCACGATCGCGCCGGAGCCGGTGGCCCGGCTGTGGCAGGACGGCGTCGTCGACCGGCTCGACCTGGCCCCGCTCGGTCGCGACCACGTCGCCGAGCTCGCCGAGGCCATCGCCGGATCGCCCCTCGATGCCCTGTCGCTCGAGCTCGTCTGGGACACGACCGAGGGCAACGCCCTCTTCGTGCGCGAGGTGCTCATGGCGGCGCGCGAGTCGGGCAACCTCGTCGTCGAGAACGGCGTGGCGGCGATCCGATCCGTGCCGGCCACGGCGCCCCGGCTCGTCGACTTCGTCCGCCATCGCATCGGCGACCTCGACGAGGCGGCCAGCGAGGCGCTGCTCCTCGTCGCCGTGGGCGAGCCGCTCGGACCGGGCGAGCTCCCCGAGCGCGTGACGTCGGAGCTGCTGGCGCGCCTCGACGCGTCGGGGCTCATCGCCACGTCGCAGGACTGGCGTCGGGTGGTGATCCGGCTGGTCCACCCGCTGTTCGGCGAGGTGCTGCGAGCCGCCGCCTCGCCCCTGCAGCTGCAGCAGGTCCACCGGGAGCTGGCCGCGGCGGTGCGCGAATGCGGCGCCCGCCGCCGCTACGACCACCTCCGCCTCGCGCACTGGTCGGTGGCGGGACAGGTGCCGGTCGAGCGGGACCTGCTGCTCGAGGCCGCCCGCACGGCCCGGTTCAGCCAGGACATGGACCTCGCCCGCGATTTGGCGGAGTCGGCGTGGCAGGCGCTCCAGGACTTCGAGACCGGCGAGCTGCTCGCCGACATCTACTACGAGCTCGGCGACACGGCGGCCGCGTCGGCGCTGCGGCCGAACTGGGCCGCCACCGCCGAGTCCGACGACGAGCGGATCCGGGTCGAGATCAACTCCGCGATCACCCACTTCTGGAAGCGGGGCGACGAGCCGGCCTCCTCCGAGGCGCTGGCGCGCGCCGAGGCCCTCGCGCCGTCCGAGTGGCGCGAGGAGGCGACCGCGGTCCGATCGCTCCTGCTGGCGGCGCAGGGCCGCGCGACCGAGTCGGTCGCGCTCGCCGAGCCGCTGGCCGACCGACCGCCGGACCGGGTGCTCATCCAGGCGGCGATGGCGCTCACCCACGCCTACCGGACCCTCGGCCGGTCCGAGGACGCGGTGTCGGTCTGCGACCGGGCGCTGGCGGCCTACGCCGAGCTCGGCGAGCAGATCGCGCTCATCACGATGCGCGTCCTCGGGGTCGGGCGCACGGTCGCGCTCGCCGAGACCGGCCGGCTCGCCGATGCCGAGGACGAGGCCAGCCGATCCATGCAGCTGTGCCGCACCGAGGGCGAGATCGGCGGCATCGGCCTGGCGGCGCTCGTCCACGGCTGGGTGCAGTTCATGCAGGGCCGCCTGCGCTCCGCGCAGCGGGCCATGCGCCTGGCCGAGAGCTCGTTCGTCCAGACCGGCCACCTCGGGATGCAGCAGTGGGCGCAGATCGCGCTGGCGCTGGCGTGCGCGACGACCGGCGACGGCGCCGCCGCCCAGGCCTGGCTGGACCGCATCGACGAGGCCGGCCCGCACCCGGCCGACCTCTTCGGCGCCGCGCTCGCCCGAGCCCGGGCGTGGACCGCGATGTCGCAGGGCGACCCGGAGGGGGCGCGGGCGCTCCTCGAGCGGGGCGCCGACGAGCGAGCCGAGGTCCACGACGTGCAGGGCGAGCTCGCCTGCCTCTACGACCTGGCCCGACTCGGCGGCGCCGAGGCGTGCGAGGAGCGCATGCGCGCCACCGCGGCCCGCTGCCAGGGGGTGCTGGCCGAGGCCATGGCGACGCACGTGACCGGGATGGCCACGGGGCAGGCCGCGCTCCTGGGCGAGGCCGCCGACGAGCTCGCCGACATCGGCGCCCTGCTGTGGGCGGCCGAGGCCGCCTACGCCGCAGCCGACGCGGCCCGCAAGGAGGGCGATCCCCGCATGGCGGCGCACTGGTCGCGCGTGGCGACCGAGTGGCGGGGCGCGTGCGAGACCGCCGTGACCCCCGGGCTGGTGGCGGACCTCGCCCCGGTGCCGCTGACGCGCCGCGAGCGCGAGGTCGCGATCCTGGCCGCCGGTGGGCTGCCGGCCCGGGAGATCGGCGAGCGCCTGTACGTGTCGCGGCGGACCGTCGAGTCCCACCTCGCCCGCATCTACGGGAAGCTCGGCATCAGCTCCCGGAGCGAGCTCGCCGCGCTGCTCAACGATCCGCAGGACTGAGCGCCCGCCAGCACGCCACCTGCTCGGTGTCGTCGCCGACGACCACGCCCTCGGCGCCCTGCCGGCGGAGCAGCTCGACGCCGTCCTCCGCGCCGAGCACCAGCGCCGCCTTGGCCAGCGCCTCGGCCCACCAGGCCTCCTCGGCCACCGCCACGACGGCGGCCACGCCCGATGCGGCCGGCCGCCCCGTCGACGGGTCGATGAGGTGGTGCGCCCACCCGCCGCCGTCGGTCTGCCAGCGCCGCCGGCGGGTGCTCGACATCACGACGGCGCCGGGCCGGTCGAGCACGACGGACAGCAGCTCGGATCCGTCCCACGGATCGGTGACGGGGACCGGCCACCCGCCGTCGGGGACCTCCCCGGCGACGCGCACGTCGCCACCGAGCGACACGTGGACCGACCGGGTCCCGGTCGCGACGAGCAGCGAGGCGAGCAGGTCGGCGGCGAGCCCCTTGCCGATGCCGCCGAGGTCGAGGTGCAGGCCGGCCGGCCGACGGACCACGGCCGTCGGCGTGTGGCACGTCGACAGCGCCCGGAGCAGGTCCGCGCCCTCGTCGCCGCGCACCTCGACGAGCGCGCAGCCCGGCACGTCGGCGCCGACCGGGGCCGGCACGCTGCGCTCGGCCACGAGCTCGAACGTGCGGTCGTAGCCCGCGGCGACGAGGGCGTCGAGGACCGTCGGATCGAACGCGCCACCGGTCGAGCCCCACGCGAGGGTGGCGCGGCGGACGGCGGCGGCGAGCAGGAGCGGGACCTCCACCTCACCGGAGGGGTCGGCGTTCAGCCGGGACAGGTCGCTGCGATGATCGAACCTCGACCAGCACCGCTCCAACCGGGTGAGCACCCCGTCGATGCGTCGCCCCACGACGTCGGCGCCGTCGGGCCCGGACGGCACGCCGAGCCCCCGCACGTCGACCGCACTGCCCATGGCGCGACCGCGGTGGGTCCACCAGCCGCCGGTCACGGGCGCGTGCCGCCGGGCGCCACGGTCAGGACGGTCCGGCGGGCGGCGGCTCGTCGGGCGGCGGCGCGGTCGTCGGCGGCGCGGTCGTCGGCGGCGCCGTGGTCGGCGGTGCGGTCGGGGGCGGCGCCGTGGCGGTCGGCGCCGTGGGTGCGGGGGCCGTCGCGCCCGGCGACGGGGTGGCGGCCACCGGGGCGGGCGAGGCGGCCGGCGCGCCGGCGGCGACCGGCGCGCCCGACGGCGTGGGCGAGCCCGGCGCCGTGGTGGCGGCACCCGGCGCGGCGGTCGGGACAGCCCCGGCCGGGGCGGTCGTCGTCGGGTCGCCGGGCACCACGGGTGCGCCGGGCGATCCCGTCGCGGGCGTGCCGGGGGCCGCGTCGGCGGTACCCGGGGCCGTCGTCGGCGCGCCACCCGTGGCCGCGGTCGGCTCGCCGAGCGGCGCGGGGTCATCGGCCTCGGTCGCGGCCGTGACCGTCGAGCCCGCCGCCAGCACTGCGACCAGGCCGACGGCGGCGGAGCCGCTGACCGCGGCCGCCGCCCGGCGCGAGCGGGCCGCGGCGTGGCGCCGCTTCGTCCGTCCCGGGGCGGTCGCGGGGGGCGGCGCCGTCGGAGGGGCCGAGGTGACGACGAGCGGGTCGGCGACGACCGGGGCGCCGGGTGCGGCGGCGACGGCCGTCGCGTCGGCCGGTGTCGCCCCGGCCGGTGCCGGGTCGGGCGGCGAGGGCGGGTCGGGCGGCGAGGGCGAGTCCGGCGGCGAGGGCGAGTCCGGCGGCGTCGCCGGCAGGGTGGCCGGCGAGGTGGCCGGCATCGTCGCGGCGTCGATCCACGCCGGCGGCGCAGCGGGTTCCTCGACCGCCGGCGGCACCGGCGGCGACGCCGGCGCCAGCGGGGCGAGGGGCACGAACAGCACCTGGGGCGCGTCGGCCCGGGCGCGGTGTCGCCACGTCGCGTCGTCGTGTCCGGCGCCGGGTGGCGCCGCGTCGTTCGGTCCGGTCATCCCGCCCGCTCCCGTCTCGACCCGCCTGCTGGTGCTGTTCGGCCCGTCGGCCGATCAACCTGTGTCGGCAGATCGGGGCCCAGAACTCAAGCGCGAGGTGGGGATCCGGTCCGGGGCGGGGTCAGCCCGGCTTGCGCCACCAGACGCCGGTCCAGTCCACGGTCCGGATCGGCGCCTCGATGCCCCGCTCGGCGCGGTAGTCGTCGACCGCGGCGCGGCAGGCCTCCCAGCCCCCGTAGTCGTCGACGATCACGAACCCTCCGGGCGAGACCTTCGGCTCGAGCGCCACGAGCGCGTCCATGGTGGAGCCGTAGAGGTCGCCGTCGAGCCGGAGCACGGCGAGCTGCTCGATCGGGGCGTCGGGCAGCGTGTCGGCGAACCACCCCTCGAGGAACCGCACCCGGTCGTCGAGCAGCCCGTAGCGGTCGAAGTTCGCCTTCACCGCGTCGGCGTCGACCTTGAGGACCTCGACGTGGGACCAGTCGAGGTGGGCGTCGGCCGGGTAGCGCTCGTCGGGAACGGGCAGCCCCTCGAACGAGTCGGCCACCCACACCCGGCGCGCCTCGTCGTCGAGGGCGCGCAGCACGCCCCGCATGAGGATCGTCGCCCCGCCGCGCCAGACCCCCGTCTCGACGAGGTCTCCGGGGACGCCGTCGAGGACGGCCCGCGCGCAGCACCGGACGACGTTGTCGAGCCGGGCGGTGCCGATCATCGTCTCGGCGGTCGGCGGCCAGTCGCGCCCCTCGGCCCGGGCCTCGGGATCGCCCCGGCGGACGACGCGCCAGTCGTGCTCGCGGAGGATCGGCAGCACCTCGTCGCGCCCGCCGGGCCACTCGCGGAGGTCGGCGTCCCACCACTCCTGGTCGAGGAACGCCTCCCGGGTCAGGCAGCGCTGGAGCAGGTCGAGGTACGCCCGCGCCGAGGCGTCGAGCTCCTCGAGCGCGCCGGTGAGCGGATCGTCGGGCGACGGGGGTCGGGGCCTTCCATGGCGGCGACGGTACCCTCGGGCGGTGGCCGAGCCCGACGAACCGCTGCAGGTCCGACCGGGGCTCGAGATTCCCGCAGCCGACCTGCAGGAGCGCTTCACCACCTCGGGCGGGCCCGGCGGCCAGCACGCCAACCGCTCCCGCACGCGGGTCGAGCTGCGCCTGGACCTGGCCTCGTGCGCCGCGCTCAGCGATCACCAGCGCGACGTGCTCGTCGGGCGGTTCGGTCCCGAGCTCACCGTCGTGGTCGACGAGGAGCGGTCCCAGCTGCGCAACCGGGCGATCGCCCGGGAGCGCATGGCGGGACGGCTGCGCGCCGCGCTCGTCCCGCAGCGGACGCGGCGCGCCACCCGGGCGACGCGTGCCTCCCAGCGGCGGCGGCTCGACACGAAGCGCCAGCGCGGCGAGGTGAAGCAGCAGCGCCGGCGCCCCCGCCCCGACGACTGACCCCCGGCCCCCGCTTCTGACCCCCGAACCCCGTTTCTGACCCCCAGCCCCCGTTTCTGACGCCATCCATGCGTCACGGAGCCCACTCTGTGGCGTCAGAAACCCCGATGTCGGGTTCTCGTGTCACCCATGCGTCACGGAGCCCACCCTGTGGCGTCAGAAACCGGGGTGGGGCGGGTCAGGCGGGGTCGGCGAGGCGGATGACCACCTTGCCGGTGTTGGCGCCGGTGAACATCGCGTTCAGCGCGTCGACCGACGAGCGCAGGCCGTCGTACAGGTCGGCGTGGTAGCGGAGCCGGCCCTCGCGCTCCCAGCGCCGGAGGTGCTCGCCGATCTCGCCGAAGCGCGGGATGTCGTCGAGCGACAGGAAGCCGGTCATGGACGCGCGCTGCTGGATCAGCTGCAGGTAGTTGGACGGACCAGGCGCCTTCTCGGTGTCGTTGTAGGTCGAGATCGCGCCGCACAGCACGACCCGGGCGTGCATGGCCAGCCGGCTGAGCACGGCGTCGAGCACCGGTCCGCCGACGTTGTCGAAGAACAGGTCGACGCGCGGGCCCAGCTCCTTGATGCGGGCCGAGACGTCCTCGGTGCGGTGGTTGATCGCCCCGTCGAGGCCGAGCTCGTCGAGGAGCCACGCGCACTTCTCGTCGCTCCCGGCGATCCCGATCACGCGGGCGCCGTGCAGCTTGGCGATCTGCGCCGCGATCGACCCGGTGGCACCGGCGGCGGCCGACACGACGACCGTGTCGCCCTCCGCGACGCGGCCGACCTCGACCATCCCGATGTAGGCGGTGCAGCCGGTGGAGCCGTACAGCGACAGGTAGCCGGTGGTGTCGTAGCCGGGGTCGGGCTCCGACAGCCACGTGGTGAACAGGTCGTCGCGGACGATCGAGTACTCCTCCCAGCCCGCGAGCGAGGTCACGACGTCGCCGACGGCGTAGGCGTCGCAGCGGGAGGCCACGATGCGGCCGGCCGACGAGCACCGCACCGCCTCCCCGATCTCGACCGGCGGCAGGTAGCCCTTCGCCGGGCTGAGCCACGACCGCACCGAGGCGTCGATCGCCATCACCTCGTTGTGCAGCAGCGCCTCGCCCTCGGCGAGCTCCGGCAGGTCGACGGTGACGAGCTCGACGTCGTCCCACGTCACCAGGCCCTCGGGCCGGCGCCGCAGCACGATGCGCTCCATCGTGGGCGGGAGCGCCGGTGCCCCGCCGTCGACCGCGCTCACGAACCGGCCTCGACGCGCTCGGTGATCGAGCGGGGCACCTGGAACGTGGCGCCGAGCCCCTCGCCCCAGAGCGCCAGGTCGGCGGTGGCGGGCAGCCCGAGGCTGCGCAGCTCCTCGGCGAGCGCGCCGCGCCCGAGCTCGATCTCGACCTCCGACGGATCCACCGGCACGGGTGGCAGCTGCATGTCGAGCCCGAGCGACATCGGCACGCCGTCGAGGTACGAGTACGTCGTGGCCGACTCGACCGCCGGCTCCACGCCCTCGACCGACGGCCGCGGCAGGCGGACGAGGAGCGTCGTCGATCCCGCGGGCTCGTCCGACATCACGAGGCGCACGGTCACGGTGCCCTCGCCGGGCCCGGCCGAGTAGTCGAACGTCAGGTCCTCGACGGTCTTGGGCAGGCCCATCACGAGGTTGCCCGCCTTGCACGTGAACTCCTGGTCGACCGGCATCCGCCACTGGAACGCGCCGGCCAGCTCGGGGTGACCGACCGGGTGCACGAGCAGGCCGAGGTTCACCTCGTCGTAGTCGCCCCACGGGTTGCGGACGTAGTCGCACAGGGCGATCACCAGCATCGCCCGATCGGGCGCCACCTCGAGCACCTCGAAGGCGTCGCCGGGCAGGAGGGCCCGGGCCGGGCCGATCGGCACGGTGAAGGTCAGCGTGGCCGATCGCATCTCCTCGACGACCATCGGGAACCGGATCGCGACCCCGTCGAGCTCGCCCCAGTCCCGATCGTCCATCGCTCGTCGCTTCCATCGGGCGGACTGTAGGCCCAACGGCTCACTGCGAACGTCTGGACGGCTCATGTGCGGCGAACCGAACGCCCCTCAGACTGGATCCCATGAGTGGGATCCGCGCTGCACTCTCCGGCCGCCTCCGCGCCCGGGCCACGGCCGACGAGCGAGGGGCGACCCTCGTCGAGTACGCCGTCATCGTCGCCGTCTTCATCCTCCCCGCCTGGGGCGGCATCTCGTTCCTGAACGACACGGCCAAGACCGAGATGGGCACCGTGGCCGCCGGCGTCGCCTCCCCGAGGTCCACCACGACCGCGCCGGACGAGGAGGAGTCGACCACGACCACCACCACGACGACGACGACCACGACGACCACCACCACCACGACCCCGCCGACCACCACCACGACCAGGCCGCCGACCACCACGACGACGACACCGCCCACCACCACGACGACGAAGCCGCCGACGACCACGACGACCATCCCGAAGGCGACCACCACGGCGCCCGCCCTCACGACCGGCACCTACAAGAACCGCGGCAAGAACTACTGGGAGGTCGACGGGACGGTCACCGTCAAGGCGAACGGCAAGGCCGTGTCGGGCGCGACCGTGACGCTGAAGGTCGAGCGCTACGACAGTGCCGAGAAGCGGTGGGTGACGGTCAGCTCGGCGCTCGAGGTCACGACCAGCTCCTCGGGCGTGGCGAGCTTCAACGTCCGCGACCTCGACACCAACGACTCCCAGCTGCGGGTGACGATCACCGACGTCGAGGGCACCGGCATCACCTGGACGGCGAGCAGCTCGGACACGAGCACCGTCAACGATCCGTACTGACGAGCGTCCACCCGGGACCGACCACGGTCGCCGCGGGCCGGGCGGCCGGCGGCGCCGCACCTAGTCTCTCGCCGTGACCGGCGAGACCGCGACGAGCCTGCTGCTGATCGCCCTCGCCGCCGTCCTCGCCCCGGTGCTGTCCGAGCTCGTGGCGCGGTGGCGGATCCCGAGCGTCCTGTTCGAGCTGCTGCTCGGCATCGTGATCGGCCCGGCCGTCCTCGGCCTGGCCGAGGTGGACGGGTTCGTCGACGGCCTCAGCACGCTCGGCCTCGCCTTCCTCTTCTACGTCGCCGGCTACGAGCTCGACCTCCGCCGCATCAAGGGCGAGCCGTTCAACCGCGCCGCGACCGGCTGGGTGGTGACCGTCGTGCTCGGCCTCGGCGTCGCCGGCGTGCTCGTCGCCACGGGCTTCGTGCTGTCGGAGCTCCTGATCGGCCTGGCGCTCACCACCACCGCCATCGGCACCCTGCTGCCTATGCTCCAGGACCGGGGGCTGGTCGGCACCCGCTTCGGGGACCTCCTGGTGTCGGCCGGCGCGGTCGGCGAGTTCGGACCGGTGCTGGCGGTGACGATCTTCCTGGGGACCTCGAGCCCGACGACCGAGGGGCTCCTGCTCATCGTCTTCGTGCTGCTGGCGCTCGGGCTGGCGTGGATCGTGGAGCGGCCGCGGCCCCCACGGTTCGTCGAGGTGATGGAACGGCACCTCGAGAGCTCCTCGCAGCTCCCGGTCCGCGTGGTCATCCTCCTGACGACGGCCATGGTCGTCGTCGCCGTCCACCTGGGCCTCGACATGCTGCTCGGGGCGTTCGCGGCCGGGCTCATCGGCCGCGTGCTGTTCCCGCCGGACCAGTCCAAGCTGCTCGGGACGAAGCTCCAGTCGATCGGCTTCGGGTTCCTGATCCCCGTGTTCTTCATCGTCAGCGGGATGCAGTTCGACCTCGACGCCCTGACCTCCAGCTGGGACGTCGCCGCCCGCGTACCGCTCTTCCTCGCGCTGTTCCTCGTGGTGCGGGGGCTGCCGGCGATGGTCGTCTACCGGCGCACGCTCCCGACGCGGCAGCGCGTCGCGCTCGGCGTCCTGCAGTCGACGACCCTGCCGCTGCTCGTCGTGATCACCCAGATCGGGCTCGAGACGAAGGACATGCGCCCGAGCAACGCGGCCGCGCTCGTGGGGGCGGGCATGCTCTCGGTGCTGGTGCTGCCGATCGTCGGGTTCGCGGTGCTCGGCGAGCGACCGGACGAGCGGTCCGACGTCAGCTCTCCGAGCGCCAGCGATCCATCCCGACCAGCACCATGAGCAGCTGACGGGTCGCGTCGTCGGCGATCGCCGCGAGCCGCTCGTCGTCGTCGGGGTCGGTGTCGAGCGTGAGCTCGGTCGCGAACATCACCGCCTGCACGACCAGGCCGGCGAGGAGTTGCAGGTCGCCTGTGCTGACCGACGTGAGCGTCGCCCACCGGGCCAGGTCGGTCGCGAGCTCGCTGGTGAACAGCCGCACCTCCTGGCGGATGGCCGTCCGGAGCGTGGTGGACCCGCCGTAGCGCTCCTTCGCGATGAAGCGGAAGTGCTCCTCGTGGGTCAGCACGTAGCCGAGGAACGTGTCGACCGACGTCCGGACCAGGTGCGAGGTGCCCGCCGGTTCGGTCCGGATGTCGCGCATCGTGCGCCGGAGGGTCGCGAAGGACTCGTCGACGAGCGCGAGCCCGAGCGCCTCCATGGTGTCGAAGTGCCGGTAGAAGGCGGCCGGCGACAGCCCCGCCTCCTTCGTGAGCTCCCGCAGGCTCAGGCTCGTGAAGCTGCGCTCGCCACCGAGGAGCCGCAGCGCCGCGTCGAGGATCGCCCGCCGCGTCCGCGCCTTCTGGCGCTCCCTCGGCTCGGCCCTCGGCCTCGGCGGGGCGGCCTCGTCCTGCGCCGGGCCGTCACCCCGCCGCACCGGTGCGGCCCCGGTCCCGAGCGGTGCTGGTCCACCCTGTTCGCGGGAAGGTTGCTCCCTCGAGCGCTGCGTCACCCGCCCACCGTACCGTTGTGACAGGCGACCGGCCGGTTTCAGTGAACGACTGTTGACCGAGTTTGTTACCCCCGGTAAGTTCACCTCATGGCGACGGCAGCCGCCCCTCCCTCCGTCCGGTCCGCCCTGCAGCGCCTGTCTGCGGTGCTCACGTGGCCGGCCCCCGCCGGCTCCTACCGGCGTCTGGTCGACCCGCTCGCGGCCGGCACCGGCGTCCGCGCCGAGGTCGAGGCCGTCGTGCCCGAGTCGCCCAGGGCCGCCACCGTCGTGCTCCGGCCCGGGCCCGGCTGGCAGCCGCACCGGCCCGGTCAGTGGGTGTCGGTCGGCGTCGACGTCGACGGCGTCCGCCACCACCGCTGCTACTCGATCACGTCGCCGCCCACCCTCGCCACGCTGCCCGGCCGGGCCGGCGACCGCATCACGATCACGGTCCAGGCGGTCCCCGACGGCGTCGTCTCCAACCACCTCGTCCGCGTCGCCCGCCCGGGCGACGTCGTGCACCTCGACGGGCCCGACGGCGACTTCACGCTCGCCGACCCGCCGGCGGCCACCGGCCCCCGCCGCATGCTCATGGTCACCGGCGGCAGCGGCCTCACGCCCGTGATCGGGATGGTCCGGGCGATGGACGCCGGCGTGGAGCGCGACGGCACCCTCGACGACGTCGTCCTGGTCCACCACGCCCCGACGCCCGAGGAGTCGCTCTTCACCGACGAGCTGCACGCCATCGGGCGCCGCCGGCCGGGGCTGCGGCTCCACCTCGTGACCACCGGGACCGGGGCACCGCCGCCCGAGCTCGAGATCACCGCCGCCCGACTCGACGAGCTGTGCCCCGACTGGCGCGAGCGCGAGGCGTGGGCCTGCGGGCCCCGACCGCTCGTCGACGCCGTCACGTCGGTGTGGGACGAGCACACCGCCACGACGCCCGACGCCCTCCCGCTGCACGTCGAGCGGTTCACGCCCAGCGTGGCCCCGGCCGGTGGCGCGGTCGAGGGCACGCTGACGTTCGGCCGGTCCGGCGCGAGCGTCGCGTCCGACGGCACCCGCACCGTGCTCGACCTGGCCGAGGAGGCCGGGCTCGACCCGATCAGCGGGTGCCGCATGGGCGTCTGCCGCCGCTGCGTCGTCCCCCTGCGCTCGGGCACCGTCGTCGACATGCGCGACGGGCGCACCGAGTGCGAACCGGGCACCCACGTCCAGATCTGCGTCGCCGCACCCGTCGGCGACGCCGAGATCGACATCTGACCCCCACCCCGAGGAGGCACCCATGGTCGCCGTCATGCGCACCGAAGTGGACGGTCCCGAGGACCGGCCCGCCACCGATCTCCTGACCGAGGCGGGTCCGGCCGCGTCCGCCGACGCCGTCGCCGCGCCCGATCCGGCACACCCCGGGCCGTCCGGCCTGACCGCCGAGGAGATCGCGGCCTTCGGCGAGGAGATGGACCGCCTGCGCCAGGAGATCCTCGCCTCGCGCGGCGCCGACGACGCCGCCTACGTCCACCGCATCATCCGGCTGCAGCGGCGACTCGAGGCCGCCGGTCGCCTGGCGCTGTTCGCCGGCATCCTCCCGCCGGCCTGGATCGCCGGGACGACCATGCTCGCCACGGCCAAGATCCTCGAGAACATGGAGCTCGGCCACAACGTCATGCACGGCCAGTGGGACTGGATGCGCGACCCCGAGATCCACTCGACGACCTGGGAGTGGGACAACACCTGCCCGTCCGAGCAGTGGAAGCACACCCACAACCAGATCCACCACGTCTGGACCAACGTGCTCCACAAGGACCGTGACGTCGGCTACGGCCTGCTGCGCATCACGCCCGACCAGAAGTGGCACCCGGTGTACCTGGCCCAGCCCGTGTACGCCGCGGTGCTCGCCTGCCTGTTCCAGTGGGGGGTCGCGCTCCACGACGTCGAGGTCGAGCGGCTGCTCAACGGCCGCGCCGACCCCGAGGTCTCACGTGCCCGCCTCGACGAGGTCGCCGAGAAGGCGCGCAAGCAGGTGCTCAAGGACTACGTCGCCTACCCGCTCCTGGCCGGGCCGTTCTTCCTGCCGGTGCTGGCCGGCAACATGACCGCCAACCTGGTCCGCAACGTCTGGGCGTTCACGGTCATCTTCTGCGGACACTTCCCGGGGCCGGTGCCCACGTTCACCGTCGACGACGTCGTCGCCGAGGACCGCAACGGCTGGTACGTCCGCCAGGTGATCGGCTCCGCCAACATCTCGGGTGGCCGGCTCATGCACCTCATGACCGGCAACCTCAGCCACCAGATCGAGCACCACCTGTTCCCCGACCTCCCGAGCAACCGCTACGCGGAGATCGCCCCGAAGGTGCGCGACGCCTGCGAGCGGTTCGGGCTGCCGTACGTGACCGGCTCGCTCCCCCGACAGTTCGGCTCGGTGGTGAAGCGGATCGTCCGCATGGCCCTGCCCTGACCCGACCCCGCATGGGGCCGGTCCCCGGCCCCGGAAGTAGCGTGTCGCGCCATGGCGATGGAGGTCGTGGACGTCGAGGCGATGCACCGGTACGAGCTGCTCGAGGACGGTGAGCTGCTCGGCTACGTGACGTACACGGACCGCCCGGTCGAGGACGGCGACGCGGATCCGCCGGCGCTGCTCCGGGACCTCCAGCACACGGTGATCGAGCGCGACCACCGGGGCCGTGGGCTCGGGTCGGTGCTCGTGCCCGCCGTGCTCGAGGACATCCGCTCCCGCAGCGGCAAGCTGATCCCGACGTGCCCGTTCGTCCGGTCCTGGCTCGACGAGCACCCGGACGACCGGGACCTGATCGCGTGACCGGCCCGACCACCGACCACCACCAGCAGGTCGTCCTCGCGATCGACCTGGGCACCGGCGGGCCGAAGACCTCGTACGTGTCGCTCGCCGGCGAGGTGCTCGACCACGACCACCGCCGCGTGACCATCCGGACCGGCCCCGACGGGAGCGCCGTCGAGGACGCGACCGAGTGGTGGGACGCGGTCGTGGCCTCCGCGCAGCTGCTGTCGGAGCGCGGCACGGCCCGAGCCGACCAGATCGTCGCCGTCGCGTGCACCGGCCAGTGGGGGTCCACCGTGCCGGTCGGCGCGGACGGCCAGCCGGTCGGCGACTGCATCCTCTGGCTCGACCAGCGGGCCCGGAAGCTCGCGGCGCGCCAGCTGGGCGGCACGCTCGCGGTCGAGGGCTACCGCCCCCGCGTCGTCGTCGAGTTCATCCGCCGGACCGGCGGCGCGCCCAGCCCCCTCGGCAACGACCCGATGGGCCAGCGGCTGTGGATCCGCCACGAGCAGCCCGACGTGTACGCCCGGACCGCCCACTTCATGGAGCCGGTCGACTTCCTCAACCTGCGTCTCACCGGCGAGGTGGCCGCGAGCCAGGCGTCGATGCTGGCCAGCTTCCTCACCGACAACCGCGTGCTCGACGCGGTGTCCTACGACCCGCTGCTCGCCCGGTACGCGGGCACCGACATCGACCGGCTGCCGCCGCTGCGCCCCATCCGCTCGGTCGTCGGCGGGGTGCTCCCCGACGTCGCCGACGAGCTCGGCATCCCGGCCGGGACGCCGGTCGTCACCGGGCTCCCCGACCTGCACGCCGCGACGCTCGGATCGGGTGCGGTCACCGACTTCCACGGCCACCTGTCGATCAGCACCTCGGCCTGGGTCGGGTGCCACACGCACACCAAGCGCACGTCGCTGATGAACCAGATGGCGACGTTCCCCGCCGCCCTCGAGGGCCAGTACGTGCTGGTCAACAACCACGACTGCGGCGGCGCCAGCATGGAGTGGCTGCTCGACATGGTGGTGGCGCCCGACGACGGCCTGACGCCCGGGGCGACGCCGACCCTCAAGGACCTCGACGACCTGGCGTCGAAGGTGGCGCCCGGCGCCGACGGCGTCATGTTCGCCCCGTGGCTGAAGGGGATGCGCTCCCCGAACGCCGACACCGCGGTCCGCGCCGCCTTCCTCAACATCGGCATCGACGCCGGGCGGCCGCAGATGGTCCGGGCCGTGCTCGAGGGCGTGGCCCACCAGATCCGCTGGCTGCTCGAGGTGTCGGAGCAGGTGCTGAAGCACCCGATCGTCGACCTGCGCGGCATCGGCGGGGGCGCCCAGTCCGACGTGTGGTGCCAGATCCACGCCGACGTCATCGGGCGGCCGGTGCACCGCGTCGCCCAGCCGCTGGTCGCCAACGTGCGGGGCGCGGCGCTGTTCGCGGGGCTCGTCACCGGGCGCCTCGACGTCCGCGACGTCGCCGCGTGCGCCACGGTCGACCGGGTGTTCCGGCCCGATCCCGACGCCGCCGCCCTCTACCAGGACCGCCACCAGGAGTTCGTCGGCCTGCACAAGGAGCTCAAGGGCGTGGCCCACCGGCTCCACCGCATCACGGCCCGCTCCTGAACCCGCCCGATCCGCCCACCCCGCCCGCTCTGTTCCACCATTTCGACGTTCCAGCGTCGAAATGGTGGAACAGAGCCGGCGAGGGGGGGGGTGCTCAGCCGCCGGGCGGGACGGTCTCGGCCTCGACCCGCTGGACGAGCTCCTCGACCACGCAGCGCTCGAGGAACCAGCGGGCCACCTCGTCGAGGCGATCGCGGTGCTCCGGGAGCGACGGCGAGACCTTCACCGCCGAGATGCCGAGCGGCGCGTCGGTGGCGACGCCCGCGTCCATCGCGTCGTCGGCGACGTCGAGGTCGCAGGCCTTCACGAGCTCGACGATGTCGCGGGGGTGGAGCGTGGTGGCGAACCAGCGCTGGGCCGGCGACCCGTCCGACGGCCACAGCTCGTACATACCGCCGCCGAGGTCGCGCAGCGACCCGCCGAGCTCCACACGGCGCACGGCCCGGAAGCAGTCGGCGCCGCCCGGCGCCGCGCCGGCGAGGAGCGCCTGGCGCAGCTCGCAGGGCGAGAGGTCGTGGGTGGGGTGGCGGCCGACCACGAGCTCGCCGCGGTCGGTCACGAGCCGGAGCTCGGCGCCCGGCACCGTGTGGGCGAGCACGATCGCCTCACGCAGCACGGATCGCGCCACGTGTCGTGGGCGCGACGGCCACCGCGGATTCCGTACCCCCGGACCGTCGACCGCCGCGTCCCCCGGGTCCCGTGCGTTAGGCATGCCGAACAACATAGAGACGGCACGATGATGTCGCAAGGGGCTCTCTCGGTCGCCCGCCCCGTCCCCGGTAGCGTCGGCCCGATGTTGAGCGAGCTGGCCCACGCCGTCCGCAGCGGCACCGTGACCCCCCTCGAGCTGGTCGACGAGGCGATCCGGCGGATCGAGGCCGGCGACGGCGACATCGGCGCGGTCGTCCGCCTCGAGGCCGAATCGGCCCGCCGGGCCGCGGCGGACCACGACGGCGCCGGCGCGCTGGCCGGCCTGCCGGTGCTGGTCAAGGACATGGCGCGCTGCGAGGGTTCCGTGACGACGTTCGGCACCACCATCCACGCCGACGCCCCGCCCGACGACGTCGACGACGCCGTCGTGGCGCGACTGCGGGAAGCGGGGGCGATCGTCGTCGGCCGGACGAACTCGCCCGCCTTCGGCCACGCGCCCTTCACGACCAACCTCGTCTTCGGCGCCACCCGCAACCCGTGGAACACCGAGCTCTCGCCCGGCGGCTCGAGCGGGGGGTCCGCCGCCGCGCTGGCCGCCGGGTTCGTGCCGATCGCGACGACCTCGGACGGCGGTGGCAGCGTGCGCATCCCGGCCTCGCTGTGCGGGCTGGTGGGCCTCAAGCCGACGACCGGCTCGTTCGGGCGCAACGTGCTGCCCCGCTGGATCGAGCTGTCCACGCAGGGCGTCACGGGCCACACGGTCGCCGACGTCACGTACCAGGCCGAGGTCGTCGCCGGACCGGCGCCAGGCGACTGGCTGTCGGCCCCGACCGCGCCGGGGCAGTTCACCCCGACGCGCCCGGCGCGCGTGCTCGCCTGCCGGACCTTCCGTGCCGACGTCGACCCGGTCATCGAGGCGGCCTTCGAGGCGTCGCTCGACGCCCTGGCCGCATCGGGCCTCGTGGTCGAGCGCATCGAGGCGCCGTGCGACGGCCAGAGCCTGATCGACTGGTTCTTCATCTCGTCGTGCGAGCTCGCGCACAGCCTCGCCGACGAGCGCGACCGGTGGGACGCCTTCGACGACTCGCTGCACGAGATCCTGCGGTTCGGCATCACCGTCACGACCGAGGACTACCTGGCCGCCACCCGGCGTCGGCACGCGCTGGGCGCCCGCATCGACGACGCGATCGGAGCCGAGGGCGTGCTGGCGGTGCCCACGCTGAACGTGCAGGGCTGGGGCCCCGAGGGGCCGACGCCGTCGGAGGCCGGGTCGGTCGAGGGCGACCCGACGATCGGGGTGAACACCCCCGACCTCAACCTCACGGGGCACCCCGCTGTCAGCGTGCCGATGGGCGTCGGCGACCTCGGCCTGCCGATGGGCCTGCAGCTCGTCGCACCGCGCTGGGCCGACGGGCTGGCGCTCGGCGTGGCCGAGGTGCTCGAGCAGGCCCGGCCGTGGCCGCTGCTCGCGCCCGGCTACGAGCCGTTCCCGATCCCCTGACCGGGAACGGCGCAGCCGCGTCGGTCAGAAGCCGTTCTTGTGGACGCGCTCGACGTCGATGAACAGGATGACGCGCACGTCGGTCGGGCCCATGCCGTAGGGGCCGCCGGTGTACTTCTCGGACAGGGCGTTGATGCTGTCGGCCGCAGGCGGCCCGTCCTGGGTGCGGGCGACGACGCCGCGGGCCTCGACGTAGCGGTACGGGTTGTCCGACTCGAAGACCGTGACCGCCACCCTGGGGTCGGCCTGGACGTTGCGGAACTTCTGCCGATCGACCGTGGTGTTGATGATCAGCTGGTCGTCGTCCGCACCGACCCACATGATCTGGGTCTGCGGCTGGCCGTCGGGCATCAGCGTGGTCAGCGCGGCGAAGTTCTTGCCCTGGGCGAGCGCCTTGAGGTCGGCGTCGAGCGGCATGGTCGTGTCCTCCATCGGGGGTGGGTGGCTCGTCGATCGAGCCGGTGGTGGGTCGGTCGGCCCATCGGGGGGCGCGCGGACCAGGTGGGGTCAACCACCCGGCCCAGTCGTTGTTCCCGCCGCTGAGCAATCGGGATCATCGCGCTCAACATCTGTGCGGCCGCCACCGAACACGAGGACCCAGCGGAAGGACCCCCCATGCACCGACCTCCGGCCGTCCGGGCCCTCCCGGCGGTCCTGCTCGTCGCGGCCGTCGTGCCGCTCGCGGCCTGCTCACCGGCGACCAGCCGGTTCGTGCCCCGCGGCCCCGCGAGCACCGAGCAGGGCGGGTATCGCCTGACCGGCTGGGCGCCGTCGAGCGCCTACGTCGTGCGCATCCACCCGTCGGCGGCGGCCCTGACCCCCGACGTCGTCAGCGCCGCGGCCGAGGTCACCCGGTTGTCGGGGATCGCCATCACCGTCGGACCGGCCGCGACCGGGATCGAGCCGGACCTCGCCGGCACGACGCCCGAGATCACGATCGTCCTGGGCTCCTACTGCCCGCCGCCGGCCGTCGGCTGCGCCGAGCTCTGGGGGCAGGTCGCCCTGACCTGGGCCGATGCGCACGTCATCCGCGACGTCCGCATCTCGGTGGTGCCCGAGCTCCTCGGCGACGCCGTGCACCGGCGGCCGATCCTCCTGCACGAGCTGGGGCACGCCGTCGGCCTGGACCACCAGGACGAGCCGTACCTCGGCCGCCGCCAGGTGATGAGCCCCGCCGTCGACGCCTCGATGGTGCGGTACCGCGAGGGCGACGAGGCCGGCCTCGCCGCGGTCGGCGCCGAGGCACGCGACGCGTCGGCGTCGGTCGTCGACGCTGCGAGCGGTCCACGGCTCCCTGCGCCGACGGCCACGATCGGCTGACCGACCCGCCGGCTCAGGGCTGCGGGCAGCCCGACAGGCCCCGCTCGCCGGCGTCGTCGAGGTCGACCGTCGCAACGGTCCTGGCGAGGCTCACGGCTCGACCGCACACCCGAACCGGGCGGCCCGGGCCACCAGCGCTCGTCGCTCGGCGGGGTTCTGCGTGAGGTCGATCGCTCGGCGGTACGCATCGGTGGCCCCGTCGACGTCGCCGGCGCGGGCGAGCAGCTCGGCGCGGGTGGCGTGCAGCGGTTGGTACCGGTCGAGTCGGGCGTCGCCGTCCAGGGTGGCGAGCAGCCCGAGCCCGACGTGGGGGCCGTCGGCCATCGCGAGGGCGGCGGCGCGGTTGAGCGTGACGACCGGCGACGGGGCGAGCCGCTCGAGCTCGCCGTACAGGGCGGCGATCTGCGGCCAGTCGGTGGCGTCCCAGGACGGCGCCTCGGCGTGGAGCGCCGCGATCGCGCCCTGGACCTGGAACGGCCCGGGGGTGCCGCGCCCGAGCGCGTGGTCGAGCACGGCGGTGCCCTCGACGACGGCGTCGCGGTCCCAGACCGAGCGGTCCTGGTCCTCGAGGCTGATCGGCGTGCCGTCGGCGTCCGTGCGGGCGGGCCGGCGGGCGTCGGTGAGCAGCAGGAGGGCGAGCAGGCCGTGGGCCTCGGCCTCGGGCAGCAGCTCGACGACCAGGCGGGTCAGGCGGATGGCCTCGTCGCAGAGGTCGGCCCGCACGAGGTCGTCGCCCGTGGTGGCGACGTGGCCCTCGGTGTAGACGAGGTGCAGCACGTGGAGCGCACCGCCGAGCCGCTCGGGCAGCTCGTCGTCGGCGGGCACGCGGTACGGGATGCCGGCCGCCTTCACCTTGCGCTTCGCCCGCACCAGGCGCTGGTACATCGTCGACTCGGTGGTCAGGAACGCGCGGGCGATCTCCGGCACCTCGAGGCCGCCGACGGCGCGGAGCGTGAGCGCCACCCGGGCATCGAGGGCGAGCGCCGGGTGGCAGCAGGTGAAGAGCAGGCGGAGGCGATCGTCGGCCACGCCGCTGCGGTCGTGGCCGTGGTCTCCCGCGGTCGGGGTGTCGTCGTCGCGCACGAGGGCTTCCAGCTCGAGGGCGGCCTGGGTGGCGGCGCGGGTCCGGCCGCGGCGGAGCGCGTCGATCGCCCGTCGTCGGGCGACGGTCGTCAACCACCCGCCCGGGCGGGCCGGGACGCCGCTCGCCGGCCACTCCGCCGCCGCGGCGGCGAACGCCTCGGCGACGGCGTCCTCGGCGAGCCCGATGTCGCCCCCCACCTGACCGGCGAGCGTCGCGAGGAGCGCGGTCCACTCCTCGCGGTACGCCCGCTCGATGGCCAGCTGGGCTGCGCCGCCGCCACCAGGGTCCGGCAACGGCTCAGGCGTCCTGCTCGTGGCTCGACAGCGGCCGCACCTCGACGGATCCGTACGTGGCGTTCGGCATCCGCTTCGCCCAGCCGAGGGCGGCGTCGAGGTCGGCGACGTCGATGATGATGTAGCTGAAGAACGACTCCTTCGTCTCGGCGAAGGGGCCGTCGGTCACCAGCAACTCCTCGTCGCGGATGCGGACCGTGGTGGCGGTCGCCTCGGTGTCGAGCCCGTGGGCGGCGACCAGGGCGCCGGCGCCGCCGAGCTCGCCCATCAGCTCACCCCACTTCGCCATCTCGGCGTCGAACTCGGGGGTGCCCTCGGCCGGGCCGGTGCCGGGGGTCTGTCGGAGCAGGAGCATGTACTTCATCTGGGGCCTCCTCAGGCGCTTCTCGGGCACGGCGTGGTCGCCGTACGTGATGACGTCGTGCGACCTCGCGGGATTCGACAGCGCTCGACGAGGATCTCCGCGGAACCGTCGTCACGACCCGCTGCTCGGCACCCGCACGGGCGATCCGGCGCGGGTCCCCGAGGACGGACCACCTCCGTGCACCTGGCGCCCACGGCAGGATTCGAACCTGCGACGCACGGTTTAGGAAACCGACGCTCTATCCCCTGAGCTACGTGGGCAGGTCGCCACGGCGGCCGTGGCGAGCGCTCGATCGTAACCGAGCCGTCCCGGGTGGCCTCCCGAGCCCCGAAGGCCGTTCGGCAAGTCCTCAAGTCGCGGACCCTCCGACCGACCCAGAAGGTGCACCGGTGCGCGCCCGAGCGCGCCGAGGAGAGGGAGGCCTCCCGACGATGTCCAGCACCGACCAGCCCAGCTCCGCGTCGAGCGGTCCGCGGATCACGCCCACGCGGGGCGGCGTCGCCCTCGCGCTCGTCGGTGCGGTGCTGCTCGGCATCGGCATCTTCGCCAGCACCGGCGCCTCGCCCGAGCCGGTGTGCCCGGCCGGCACCAAGCTGGTCGCGAAGTTCAGCTACCAGACGAAGGGCAAGGACAAGGGCAAGTACACCTTCGTCGAGCCCAACGGGAACGCGAAGGTCGTGTCGCTCTCAAAGACCTCCGCCAACGGCGGCGAGTTCTCCTCCAGCCAGCCGATCGCCGCCGTGGTCGTGAAGGCCGGCCCCGGGTCCAAGGACTCGTGGATCACGCCCAGCTCGCTCACGGGCACCTTCGGCGTCGACGGCATCCCCGAGGTCGGGGGTGCCGCGCCCGAGATCAGCACCGTCCAGTTCTGCGTCGCCGCCGCAGTGAACCCAGCAACGGCGGCGAACGGCTTCAACGCGGTGACCAAGGGCGATGCGTCCCTCGCCGCCAACGAGTCCGAGGGGCCCGTCGCCGTCGGCGGCAACCTCACCTTCGACCAGTACCAGGTGGCGATCCACTCGGCCGGCACCTACAAGATCGACCCGGCCGACCAGCAGCCGACGTCGCTGCTCGTCCGCGGCAAGGCCGAGATCAGGTCGTCGAAGGGCCAGATCAGCGTGGACAAGGGCTGGGTCTCGGTCGGCAACCCCGCCGGCGTCGAGGCCAAGCGCCAGAACCCCAACCAGATCGTGATCAACGCCAGGAACGCGAAGGTGGACGCCACCCCGCGGATCTTCGGCCAGAACAGCTCCCAGTCGGTGCAGAGCGCGACCCGGGCCAGCACCTTCGACTTCGAGGCTGCGTTCAAGGGCTGGGGCGAGCTGTCCGCCGGCCTCGCCTACTGCCAGCCCACCGTGAAGCTCGCCGGCGCCAACGGACCCGACGCGCCGTGGACCGGCGGCGACGCCTACATCTACCCGTCGGGCTCCGGCCAGATGGTCCTCAAGCTGACCGCCGCCGACCTGTCGAAGCTCTCGAGCATCACGTTCCGCGACGGCGCCGCTCCGTCGAAGGACCGGCCGCTCATCATCAACGTGGCGGGCGTTCCCGCGAACTGGAACCCGCCGAAGCTCACCGGCGACTCCAACACCCATGCCCGCTACACCCTCTGGAACTTCGGCCTCGCCAGCACGGTCAAGGTCACCGGCGGCAACGAGCTGGCGGGCACGGTGCTCGTCCCCTTCGGCACCTTCGACCAGGAGGGCGGCGGCAACCTCGTCGGCGCCGTCTACGCCGCGTCGTTCATCCACAACGGCGGGGCCGAGCTGCACGACGACCCGTTCAGCACCAACGTGACGCCGTGCAGCTGCACGCCACCGACCACCACGACCTCGACGACGACGTCGACCACCTATCCGACGACCACCACGACGGTCCCGACGACGACGTCGACGACCTACCCGACCACGACGTCGACGACGACCACGACGGCGCCCACGACCACGACGACCGGGCCGACCACGACCCTGGACCCGACGACCACGACGTCCGAGTCGACGACCACGACGGAGTCCACGACCACCACGACGACGACCACGACCACGACGACGACCACCACCGTCCCGACGACGACCGAGGCCCCGACGACCACGGAGGCGCCGACGACGACCATCGAGCCGACGACGACCGTGTCGCCCACGACGTCGACGGTGCCGGACGGGTCGACGACGACCACGGCCGACGTGGCCGGGACGACCGTCGTGGCCACGTCGATCACGCCCGACGACGAAGAGCGGGTCGCGAGCGCCACGGCCTCCCGATCCGACGGCGCACTGGCGTTCACCGGCGGCAGCTCGCTCCCGTTGATCGTCATCGGTGCGCTCCTGCTGCTCGGCGGCCTCACGATGGTGATCGTGTCCCGCCAGCGAGCCCACGCCCGGAGCTGAGGCTCCGGTGACCGAGCACCGAGACGGTGCTGGAGGTGCCGGGGGTGACGCCAGCACCGGCGCCGGCCGGTCCGCGAGAGCGGCCGAGCTGGCGTCGGTGCTCGGCACCGGCGCCCTCCTCTTCTGGCTCGCGTTCCTGACCCGGGACGGGCGCTGGCCCGTGTCGGTGCTCGTGGCCCTGGCGCTGCTCGTGGGCAGCGCCGGCGTGCTCGCCGACCTCGTCGCCTCCCGCGCCGGGCGTCGGGCCGAGGCGGGAGGCGCGCCCACCGACGGGGCCGAGGGGACCGTCACCACGATCGTGGTGCTGGGCGACGAGCCGGTCGAGCTGCAGCGGCACTCGGTCGTGCTCGCCCAGGGAGCGGGCCCGTGCGTCGTGGTCGGCACCGCCGAGCACGCCGATGCGCTCGCCGACCTCGGCGTCACCGTGGTGTCGGAGGCGTCGCAGGGCGAAGCGATCGCGCGGGCCGTCGCCGGGATCGACACCGACGCCGTCCTGCTGGTCTCCGGTCGCGCCACGCCGGTCGCGGCGAGCTGCCGGCGGGCGGCCGCCCGCCTCGACGACGACCACCCGTGGGCGATCGGACGGACCCGTCCGTTCAACCCCGACGGCTTCGCGCCCGACAGCCGTGGCCGTGTCGACGCCGAGCTCCGGCGGCGCGCCTCGGCGTGCGGGCTGGCGCTGTGGGAACCGAACGCAACGCTCGTGCGCACCGCCGACCTGCGCCGCGATCCCCTGCCCTCGGACCGGCCCCGGGGTGCGTGGCTCCGGGCCCGCCAGGGCGAGGGCGGTCAGGGCCTCGTGCTCGACGACGACCTGGCGCTGGTCGCCGCACCGGCGGGGGCACGGACCTTCTGGCCCGAGTCGCTCGCCCAGCAGCGGGGCGCGTCCGCCGACGCGGCCCACGCCGTCCGCACCTCGCGCGGCGTGCCCCGCCTGCTCGCCCTCCTGCTCACGGCCCGCGACTCCTTCGCGTGGTCGCTGATCGCCTGGCTCGCCGTCCTCTTCACCGGGACGATCTCGGGAGAGCTGCCCTTCCGCACGGTCCGAGGCACTGTCATCGCCCTGCTCGCCGCCGTGGCGGTCCTCCGCTGGGCCGGGCTGTACCGCTCCGTCGGCCAGGCGCTGCGCCCGGCGAGGGACCTGCGGTCGACCGTCGACCGCATGCCCGGCTCGCTCGCGGCGCTGCCGTCGGTCCTGGCGGGCCGCGTGCTCCGAGGGCCGCGCAAGGTGTCGGTCCGCCCGCTCCTGTGGGCCGGCCTGCTGAGCGCCGCCGTGCTCGCCACCGCGCTCGTCGACCACCCCCCGGACCGTCAGATGACCGCGCCGGCGGTCGGCGCGGCGCTCCTCACGCTGGTGCTGCTGTGGGTCGTGTGCATCCAGGTGCTGGTGCAGCGCGGCTGGGAGCGGACGTCGTTCCGCCTGCCGCTCGCCCTGCCCGTGACGGTGGCGGGTCGCACCGGGACCACGCTGGACGCGTCGCCCGAGGGCCTCGCGATCGAGCTCCCGCCGACGCACGAGCCCGCCATCGCCCTGCCGGCCCACGGTGATCGGGTCGCCGTCGACGTCGACCTGCCGTCCGGTGGGCCGACGCCGATCGAGGGCGTCGTGGCCTGGGCGCGCCGCACGCCGCGCCGCGACCTGGTCGGTCTGTCGCTGGAGCTCGACGCGACGACCCGGGCGATCTGGGCCCAGCAGGTCCTGCGCGCCGCGACGGATCCGGCGACGCCGACCGCCACGCCGATCGGGCCCGTGCACGCCCCCGGCGCCCGCCGGCCCGCAGGGTCCCGTGCGCTCGACGTGGCCGGCCTCGCCATGACGGTCGTGCTCTCGCTCGTCCTCCTCGCCGTGCTCGGTGGCGCCATGCTCGGGCTGCAGGCGGCGGTCGTGCGCAGCGGTTCCATGACGCCGACCATCGGCCAGGGGTCGATCGTCATCAGCGAGTCCGAGCGCGTTTCCGACCTCCGGCCGGGCGACGTGGTGACCCGTCCCGCCGAGGGACGGTCCGAACCCGTGACCCACCGCCTGGTCTCCGCCACCAGGCAGGGCGGTGACTACCTGATGCAGACCCAGGGCGACGCCAACGCCTCGGGCGAGACCTGGACGATCCCGGCCGACACCACCCTCCAGCGGGTGCGGTGGGTGATCCCGAGCCTCGGCGACGCCGTGGCGCTGCTGCGCTCCAACCTCGTCGTCGTGCTGGGAGCGGTCCTCGTGCTCGGCCTGGTCGTGATCGCCGTGCGGCTGCCTCGACGGGGCGGGCACGGCGCGGCATCGGGCCGACAGCCGACGCCGGCCTGAGCGGACCCCCGACCGAGGTCAGTCAGCCGGCGGACTCGAGCGCCTGCGCGACGAGCGGCTCCCACCGTTCGCTCGCGACGGCGGGCAGGCCGACCCAGTCCTTGAACTGCTTGCGGCCCGATCCGGGCGAGAAGACCGACGCGCCGGGGAGCGCGAGCGCGTCGGCGAACGCGTCGGTGGTGCGACCGAGGCGGACCCCGAGGACCTCCGCGTCGAGGCACGCCAGCATCCGCCGGCGTCCCCCGTCGGCGAGGAACAGGCACGGCCGGCCCATCATCTGCCCGCGGGTGAGCACGTCGCCGAAGGTCTCGGCGAGGCGGTCGAACGCAGCGGCGGTGGCGGGCTCGGACTCGATCACGGCGTGCTCGGGTCCGACACCTCGAGGTCCTCGTCCCCTGAGCCATCGCCGCCGGGGTCCTCGGGGAAGCGGGCCGGGCGGCGCAGCACGACGACGATCCCGAGCACCGCGCCGGCCACGGCGGCGGCGGCGCCGAGGAGCAGCAGCACGACCTCGGTCGACGACCGTTCCGCGACGCAGCGCTCGGCGGTGTTGGCGGTGGACGCGAACTCGTTGCCGTCCATCACACCGTCCCACGACCGGACCTCCCCGACGGCGATGGCCTCCGGGTCGAACGGCAGCGAGGCGGTCGTGCAGCGGAAGCCGACCTGCGCCGTCCAGACGTCCGAGTCGGGCACGCCGTCGAGCGGGACCACCGTGCGGAAGCCCTCGGGCTCCGACCCGACGAGGAAGGTGGTCGGGTCCTCGCCGCCCTCGGCGTCGCGCTGGATGAGCCACTGCCGGGAGCCCGACCCGCGGCCGCCGCCCTGCAGCAGCTCGACCGTTCGCAACTTCGGGGCGGCCTCGTCGGGGACGACGACGGCCAGCTCGCTGGCCGACACCCGGGACACCGCGATCACGGGCACCTGGTCGGCGCACGACGTCAGACCGCAGATGCCGTCCCGCAGCACGGGCGGCACGATCATCAGCACCAGACCCGTCCCGAGCAGCGCGGCGGCGGCCACTCCCATCCGCCGATTGGAGCTCACGGCAGGGATCGTAGGGGCCGCACCCCCGCGGTGGAGAGCGCGTCAGCCCACCGGCACCGCGTCGACGTCGCGCAGCCGGAGCACCGGCCGGTCCGTCGACGCAGGGAGCTCCACGCGGATCCCGGTGCCCTCCCCGGACCAGCGCAGCGGCTCGCCGTCGTGTGCACCCTCGGCCACGCAGGCCGCCGTGGTCGGCCGGGCGCCCAAGCCGGGCACGAGCAGCGACGCCTCCACCCGGCCGAGCACGGCCACGTCGACCGACCGGTCGCGCGCCCAGAACCGCAGCGGCACCGCACCGTCCGACCCGCCAGGACCCCGAGTCGAGCCCTCGCCGGTCGGCCGGACCCACGGGCGGGAGCCGAACATCGCGGCGCCCGGCCCGGGCCCGCCGTCACCGACGCCGGCCCACGCGGCCAGCGTGTCGAGGAGCGCGAGCTGCTGGGCCGGGATCTGCGCGTCCTCCCCGCGAGGCCCGACGTTGAGCAGGAGGTTCCCGCCCTTCGCCGTGATGTCCGCCGCCATGTCGAGGAGCTCGTCGTCGGACAGGAAGTGCTCGGACCGGGACGCCCGGTTGTACCCGAAGCTCTGGTCCATGCCGCGCACGCACTCCCACGGCAGGGCGCGGACCTCGTCGAACACGACGTACTCGGGGGTCTGGACGTCGAAGAACGGCGGCTTGGGCGGCACGATGCCACCGGCCGACCGCGTGGCCCGCGCGTTGAGGGAGTCGGCGGCTCGGCGCACCAGCTCGTTGCGCGCCGCCGCCATGACCGGCGACCACGGCATCCACCGGTCGTTGACCACGCCGTCGGGCACCGCCCGGTAGTAGTCCGCGAACAGCGGCCAGAGCTCCGGCCCCGGCGCGGGCCAGGCGATGTCGTTCCAGAGCACGCTGGGCCGGTAGCGGCCGATCAGCTCGCGCACCTGCGCCGCGGCGTAGGCGGGGTAGTCGCCCCGCGGGACCGCGGCGAGCATCGCCCCGAGGTTCCCGATCGGCCGGTCGTCGAACGTCCAGTCGAGGCCGCCCGAGTAGTAGACGCCGAAGCGCATCCCCGCCGCGAGCACGGCCTCCCGGAGCTCGCCGACCACGTCCCGGCCGGTGTGCCAACCGGCGCGGTGCGGGTTCTGCACGTCGGACGGCCACAGGCAGAACCCGTCGTGGTGCTTGGTGACGAGCACGACGTAGCGGGCGCCGGTGGCGGCGAAGCGTCGGGCCCAGTCGTCGGGGTCCCACGTCGCCAGACCGTCCCGGTAGCGGTCGGCCAGCTCGGCGTACGGCATCAGCCCGAACGTCTCGCGGTGGAATCGGCTGGCCGAGCTGCCGGGGAACCGCAGCGAGTTCTCGTACCACTCGGTGTACGGGTTCTCCGCGAGCGCGTCGGGGTCGGCGGCGGCCAGCAGCTCGCCGATCTCGGAGTCGACCGGCGCGAACCCTGCGACCGACGCCGGCGTCCAGTGGACGAAGATGCCGAGCTTCGCGTCCGACCACCACGCGGGGACGCGGTGGCGCCGCAGCGCCTTCAGCTCGGCGCGGGCAGAGGGACGTTTGCGGCGCGGCACGGATCGGACAATAGGGTGGCGAGCATGACCGGGGAGTGGGACGCCGTCGTCGTCGGCAGCGGCCCCAACGGCCTCGTCGCCGCCCTCGAGCTCGCGCGGTCCGGTTGGAAGGTGCTCGTGCTCGAGCGGGCCGACGCACCGGGCGGCGGCACCCGCACCGCCGAGCTCACGCTGCCCGGGTTCCGCCACGACGTCTGCTCCGCCATCCACCCGCTCGGGCTGGCGTCGCCCGCGCTGCGCGACCTCGACCTCGAGCGCGTGGGCGTCGAGTGGGTCCACCCCGATGCGCCGCTCGCGCACGCCCTCCGGCCCGGGCACTCGGTGCTGCAGGAGCGCTCGCTCGCCGCGACGGCGGTCGGCCTCGGCGTCGACGGCCGGCCGTGGGAGCGGCTGTTCGGCCCGAGCGTCCGCTCGGGGCTCGACCTCGTCGATGGGCTGCTCGACCCGCTGCACGTGCCGCCCCGGCACCCGGTGACGCTGGCGCGGTACGGCGCGGTCGGCCTGTGGTCGGTGTCCGCGCTGGCCAGGCGCCGCTTCCGCGGCGACGACGGCCCGGCGCTCCTCGCGGGCATGGCGGGGCACTCGATGCTCTCGCTCGACGCGCCGATCACGACCGGCTTCGGCATGCTGCTCGGCCAGCTCGCGCACGTCGTCGGGTGGCCGATGGCCCGCGGCGGGTCCCAGGCGATCGCCGACGGGCTGGTCGCCCTGATCGAGGAGCACGGCGGGACCGTGCGCTGCGGCGAGGACGTCCGCACGCTCGACGACGTCCCCCCGGCGCGGGCCGTGCTCTGCGACGTCACGCCGCGGCAGCTGGTGGCGCTCGCGGGCGACCGCCTCCCCTCGCGCTACCGGCGGATGCTCGAGCGCTACCGGTACGGGGCGGGCGTCTGCAAGGTCGACTGGGCACTCGACGGACCGGTCCCGTGGAAGGACCCGGCCACCGCCCGGGCCGGGACCGTGCACCTCGGCGGCACCCTCGCCGAGGTGCGCGCCTCCGAGGAGGCGGTCGTCGCCGGTCGGCTCCCCGAGGTGCCGTTCATGCTGCTCGCGCAGCAGTCGAACTTCGACCCGACCCGCGCACCCGCCGGCACGCAGACGCTGTGGGGCTACTGCCACGTCCCCGCCGGCTGCGACGTCGACATGACCGCCGCGATGGAGGACCGGATCGAGGCGTTCGCTCCGGGCTTCAAGGACCTGGTGCTCGCCCGGCACACGATGACCGCGCCGCAGGTCGAGGCGTACAACCCGAACTACATCGGCGGCGACATCAACGGAGGTGTCGCCGACCTCCGCCAGTTCCTGCTGCGGCCGGTCCCGTCGCTCGACCCGTGGGCGACCCCCGTCGAGGGCCTCTACCTCTGCTCGTCGGCGACGCCGCCCGGTGGCGGCGTGCACGGCATGTGCGGCCGGGCCGCGGCGCGATCCGTCCTCCGCCGCCAGCCCCTCTGACCACCAGCCCCTCTGACCACCGGCCCCCTCTGACCGCCGGCCCCTCTGGCCGCCGGGCCGCGGCGGGTCAGCGCGGGGCGGGGCGGGTGCCGCGGAGGAGCTCGCCCGGCAGCTCGCCGGTGTGCTCGCCGTCGGTGAAGGTCACGACGCCCGACTTGATCGTGTGGCGGTAGCCCTCGGCGGTCTGCATCAGGCGGCGGCCGCCGGCCGGCAGATCGTGGACGATCGTCGGCGGGTGGCAGGCCAGCGCGTCGAGCTCGATCACGTTGAGGTCGGCGACGTGGCCCGGAGCCACGACCCCGCGGTCGAACCAGCCGACGTGGCGGGCGTTGCGCTGCGTGTGGCCGTGCACGATGTCCTCGACCGGCACGGGCTCCCCGTCGCGGCGGTCCCGGCTCCACACGACGAAGGACGACGTCGTCATCGACGCGTCGCAGATCGCGCCGCAGTGCGCACCGGCGTCGGACAGCCCGAACAGCACGTTGGGCGAGGTGATCATGTCGTACAGGTCACCGAAGTCGCCGTGGGCGAAGTTGAAGAGCGGCAGGTACAGCAGCTGCTCGCCGCCCCGCTCCAGCAGGAGGTCGTAGACGACCGAGATCGGCTCGACGCCGGCGGCGCGGGCCCGGGCGCCGATCGAGCGGTCGGTGTGCAGCTCGTAGTCGACCGGGTCGGCCATCTCGAAGGTGATGTCGAAGCCGCACATGATCTGCTGGAAGATCCCCGGCTCCAGCGTGGCGGCGATCTCGCCGTGCTCGGCGAGGATGCGGCGCTTGCGCTCGGGGTCCTGCAGCGCGGCGACGCGCGCCCCCAGGTCGAGCCCGGCCACCTCGCCGTACGACGCGCAGAAGAGGAACGGGTTGGCGGTCGCCTGCAGGCCGAGCAGCACGCCGATCGGGCGGGCGGCCACCTGGGCCTTCACGTCGAGGCCGGCCGCGACCATGCGGTCGACCCAGTCCATCTGGAACCGCCAGCGATCGGGCGAGTGGTACGCCTGCTGCATCGTGAAGCTGAGGGGTCGGCCGCTGGTGCGGACGAAGCGCTCGAGCAGGTCGAGCTCGCGCTGGGCCAGGTCGTCGTCGGGCGTCTGGTACAGGTCGCTGATCAGCTGCACCACGCCGGTGCCCGATCGGCGCATCGCCTCGGCGATGGCGAGCAGCTCGGCGTCCCCCGCCGTCAGCGTGCCGATGTTCTCGCCGGCGCTGGTGCGGTGCACCTCGGTGCGCGACGTCGCGAAGCCGATCGCACCGGCGGCGAGCGCCTCCTCGACCAGGCGGCCCATCTCGGCGACCTCGCCCTCGGTCGGCGCCTCCGTGTGGTCGGCGCCCCGCTCCCCCATCACGTAGGTGCGCAGGGCGGCGTGGGGGACGTGGGTGCCGATGTCGAGGGTGTGGGGCTTGGCCGCCACCGAGTCCAGGTACTCGGGGAAGGACTCCCAGTCCCACGTCAGGCCCTCCGACAGCGCCGCGCCCGGGATGTCCTCGACGCCCTCGAGCAGCCCGATCAGCCACTCGTGCCGGTCGGGCGCGGCCGGGGCGAAGCCGACGCCGCAGTTGCCCATGGCGATCGTCGTCACGCCGTGCAGCGATGACGGCTTGACCACCGGGTCCCACGTCACCTGGCCGTCGAAGTGGGTGTGGATGTCGACGAAGCCGGGGGTCACCAGGAGGCCGTCGGCGTCGATCTCCCTCGTCGCGGTGCCGTCGAGACGCCCGCCGCCGCCGTCACCGACCGCGGTCACCACGCCGTCGGTGACCTCGACGTCGGCCACGCGGGCCGGTGCCCCCGTCCCGTCGACGACGGTGCCGTTGCGGATGATCAGATCGGCCATGACGTGTCCCCCTGGATGCGGCGCGCTCCCCCGGGGCGCGGGCCTCACCGTACGCGGTGCGCCCGGGCGCCAGCACGCGACTGCTTGATCCCCGGACGGCGCCGCCGATGGGAGGACATGGCAACGCAGCTCGTCGATCGCATCGCGTGGGTGTTCCGTCGCTCGACCTCCCCGGCCGAGCGCCAGATGCGGACCTTCAGGGCCACGCAGGCGGCCCTGGCGCGGGCGTGCGAGGCGAACCGGCCGACCGCCGCCTGAGCCGCCAGCGGCGGAACAGCACCACCGCCCACACCACCAGCCCGACCAGCACGAGGAACGCGAGGACGGGCACCAGCACCGCGAGGACCGTGAGGACGGTCGACACCACGTCCTCGATGGCGCTCACGACCGGGTTGCCCAACCCACCCGTCGTCGCGGTGACCGCCGGCCGCAGCGTCCCCCTCGCCGCCTGCACGGTCCCGCCGAGCACGAGGCCGACCCCGCCCGCCAGCACCGGGTGCGTCCCGCTCAGGAGGTTCTCCTGCGCCGAGAACACGATGGCCCCGGACACCGGTGCCACGACCAGACCGACCACGTGCAGCACGGAGTCGATCGCCGCCACCTTGTCGCCGATGAGGTCGAGCACGAACAGCCCGCCCAGCACCGCGAGCGTGGCCGTGGCGCCCAGCCAGTCGAAGTTCGACGACAGCTCCACGATCCCGGTCCGCTGCGCCACGCCGAGCCCGAGCAGCGGGATCCACGGGTTCAGGCCCGAGGCGGCGCCGAGCCCGAACGCGCCGAGCAGGTTGGTGAACAGCGTGACGTCCACGGCGCGCAGTCTGCTCCGACCGGGGCCGGCGGGGACGGCGCCCGGGCGCCCTCAGCCGATCAGGAGGCGGTGGCCAGATAGGTCCACGCCGCGTCGTAGGCCTGGTCGGGCGCGCACGCGTCGACCGCGGTCGAGTTGTGGCTCGGCGACGAGTCCCACAGCCCGCACGACGACGCGAGGGACGTGACGAGCCGCTTGCTGCCCCCGTAGGGCGGGCTCGAGGTCGTGACGTTCACCTCGCTGCCGGGGATGCCGAGCGCTGAGGCGACCGCACGCATCCGGCCGAGCGCCGGGTCCGACGTGTGGAGCAGCGTCCGGATGTCGGCCGGCGCCACGACGAGCGGCGCCTCGGTGATCCACGGGGCGACGGCGAAGCTGCCGCCACCGAGGTCGTAGGCGTCGAAGCTGCCGGACAGCATCACGACGCGGGCGAGCGGGAAGAACTTGGCGAGGTAGAGGCCGACCCCGGCGCCCTGGGAGTGCCCGACCGCGGTCACCTTGGTCCAGTTGATCGCGCACCCGCCGTAGGTCCCGTCGACCTGGGTGCAGACGCCGGCCCCGGTGCGGTACTGGAACTTGTCCCAGCCGGCCGTCGGGGCGAGCTGCACGAGGTGGTCGAGCAGCTTGGTGAGCCGGTTGACGACAGAGTTCGGCGCGTTCACCGCGGCGATCGGGTGGTCGTAGGTGTCACCGATCGGATCCTGCACGTCCGAGCCGAACACGACCTCGGAGCGGAAGACCCGGAAGCAGTCCGGGTAGGTGGCGGCCCCGGCGTCGGGGCAGGCGCCCGTGGTGCCGAGCGAGCTCGGGTACCGCAGGACGATCACGTGGAAGCCGGAGCGGCGCAGGACGGTGGCCAGCTCGCTGAAGGCGAGGGTCGTGGCGCTGGTGCCGGGCAGGATGACGGCGAGCTTGTTCTGCGCCGCGCCGATCGGCAGGTACGCCTGGTGGGTCGAGACGGAGTCGCCGGCGATCAGCGCGTCGGTCGCGCTGGGGTTGATCGACCACGAGGTGGACGCCGCCCCGCCCGACGGCGGCTGCTGGCACGCGGCCGCCACGGCGACGAGCGCGGCGACCACCGCGACGGACATGATCCTTCGGATGTGACCCACGGCACGCTCCCTCCAAACCGAGACACAGTGCCACACCGGAGGGGCCCCGGGCAACGAGTTCCGAACGAGGTTCGGATCTACAGGAGGTCGGCGAAGAAGTCGTTGCCCTTGTCGTCGGTGACGATAAAGGCGGGGAAGTCCTCGACCTCGATCCTCCAGATCGCCTCCATGCCGAGCTCCGGGTACTCGAGCACCTCGACGGAGCGGATCGAGTCCTGGGCGAGGATCGCCGCCGGGCCGCCGATCGAGCCGAGGTAGAAGCCGCCGTGGGCCTTGCAGGCGTTGCGGACCTGCGCCGAGCGGTTGCCCTTGGCGAGCGTCACGAAGCTGCCGCCGTGCTGCATCAGCAGGTCGACGTAGCTGTCCATCCGGCCGGCGGTGGTGGGACCAAAGCTGCCCGACGGCATGCCCTCGGGCGTCTTGGCCGGACCCGCGTAGTAGATCGGGTGGTCCTTGACGTACTGCGGGAGGCCGTCGCCGGCCTCGATCCGCTCCTTGAGCTTGGCGTGGGCGATGTCGCGGGCGACGATCATCGGACCGCTCAGCGACAGCCGGGTCTTGACGGGGTAGCGGCCGAGCTCGGCCCGGATCTCGTCCATCGGACGGTTGAGGTCGATCGCGACGACGTCGTCGTGCAGGTGCTCGTCGGTGACCTCGGGCAGGTACTGCGCCGGATCGGTCTCGAGCTGCTCGACGAACACGCCCTCGGCGGTGATCTTGCCGACGCTCTGGCGGTCGGCCGAGCAGCTGACGCCGATGCCGACCGGGCACGACGCGCCGTGGCGGGGCAGGCGGATCACGCGCACGTCGTGGCAGAAGTACTTGCCGCCGAACTGGGCGCCGATGCCGGTGTTCGCCGCGAGCTGCCAGATCTCCTGCTCGAGCTCGGTGTCGCGGATCGCGTGGCCGAGGCCGTTGCCAGAGGTCGGCAGGCCGTCGAGGTAGCGGGCGCTCGCCAGCTTCACCGTCTTGAGGTTCATCTCGGCCGACGTCCCGCCGATGACGATCGCGAGGTGGTACGGCGGGCACGCGGAGGTGCCCAGCGTGCGGATCTTCTCGTCCACGAACCGCATCAGCGAGTCGGGGTTCAGCAGCGCCTTGGTCTCCTGGAACAGGAACGTCTTGTTGGCGCTGCCACCGCCCTTGGTCATGACGAGGAAGTGGTACTCGTCGCCGTCGACCGCCATGAGGTCGATCTGCGCCGGCAGGTTCGTGCCGGTGTTGACCTCCTCGTAGGTGGTGATCGGCACCACCTGCGAGTAGCGGAGGTTGGTCTCTGTGTAGGTCTGGAAGATGCCGCGGGCGAGGGCCTCCTCGTCACCGCCGGGCGCCCCGTCCGACGAGTGCGTCCAGACCTGCTGGCCCTTCTTGCCCATGACGATCGCCGTGCCGGTGTCCTGGCACGACGGCAGGACCATGCCCGCGGACACGCAGGCGTTCTGCAGCATCGTGCGGGCGACGAAGCGGTCGTTCTCGGTGGCCTCGGGGTCGTCGAGGACCTTCCGGAGCTGGGCGAGGTGGCCCGGTCGGAACAGGTGCGAGATGTCGTGGACGGCCTCGGAGGCGAGCAGCGTGAGGGCCTGCCGGTCGACCCGGAGCACCCGCTCACCCCGGTACTCGTCGACCTCGACGCCCTCGGTCGTCAGCTGACGGTACGGCGTGTCACCCTTCGACTGGGGGAACATCTGCTGGAAGGCGAACTCTGGCATGGGCCCACGATACGGCCCGCCCTCGCACCCCTCCGAAACGGACCCGACGCCCCGGCGTCCCGCTCCCCCCGCCCGCGGAGCGCACCGCCGGCCCCTCGACCGGACGAGCCGCACGGCCCCCCGACGGGCCGTACGCGACCCGGGCGTCGACCGGCATCCAGGGCTCGGCGACGTCGCGCACGGCGCGGGCCTGTGGCCGAGCCGACCGCGACGAGTGGAAGTGGACGAGGAACAGCCCTGCCATCGGTGGAACCCCCGGTCGACACCGCCGTCGGCGGTCCTGAGGGGAGCCTGCGCAGATCCGCGGCCTGTCCGCATCGGGCACATGCCCACCCGGGCATCTGCCCGATGGTCGACATCGACCGGCGCGCGCCGCCATCGGGCGGCGCGGTGACCGGGTGGTCAGCCGTCGGCGTCCTCGGGGTCCGCGTCGGGCGTGGCGCGGGTGAGGATCGACTCCTGGTGGCCCGTGAGCTCGAACGCCCGGGACAGCAGCGACGGGGCGGCGCTCCGGGACGAGCGGGCGGGGCTCCGCCGAGCGCTCGGGCGCCGGGGGCGGGGGGTCGCCGCGGCGACCTCCGGCTCGGGCTCGGGCTCGGGCTCGACGACCGGTTCGGGATCGGGCTCGACGTCCAGGTCCAGCTCCGGCTCGACGACCAGCACCGGCTCGGGATCGGGCTCGACGTCCAGGTCCAGCTCCGGCTCGACGACCAGCACCGGCTCGTGATCGGCGACCGCCACGGGCTCGGGCTCGCGCTCGAGGGCCACGACGGGCTCGGGCTCGACCGGGATCGGCTCGGGCTCGACCAGGATCGGCTCGGGCTCGACCGAGATCGGCTCGGGCTGGACGGGCTCGGCGGACGGCGCGAGGTCGACCGGCGGCTCGAGCAGGGCGATCGCCGCGATGTCGGCGTTGGCGGCCAGGCTGCCGGGACGGCGATCGGTCGCCGTCCAGCCGCGTGGGATCGTCAGCCGCTCGACGTGGAAGTCGCACAGCTCCTGCACCGGTGCGGCCCGACGCGACAGCGGATCGAGCCAGAGCTGCAGGGCGACGGGGTCGAAGGCCACCCGCGCTGCGGCGGGGCGGTCGCACCCCGGTCGCATGCAGGTCCTCGCCACGCCCGCAGGCTACCGGAGCGGGTCTCCGATCCCGCCGAGCCCGTCGAGGGCGTCCGGCAGCGTCGTCGGCACCTCGTCGACGACCGCATCGAGCGCGAGCTGCCGCAGCGCGACGTCGTCCCGCGCCAGCAGGTCGACCACGGCACCGGCGAACAGGCCGGGGGCCAGGCCCGGGCCGCACTCCGCCCGGGCCACCCGGACGTCGTCGGCCACGGGCAGGTGCTCGCGGACCAGCTCGGGCGCGACCCGGTCGAGCGCGTCGGCGTCGGCCGGGACCGGAGGGCCCACCAGCAGCACCTGGGCCGACGGCGCGAGCGACGGTGCCAGGCCGCCCACCAGCGCGAGCGGTCCCCGGACCGTCGAGCCGTAACGGTCCTCCAGGTCCGGGCGGACCTCGGCATCGGGCTGCGCCGCCTCACCCACGTGGACGACGACGTCGACGGTGGCGGAGCGGGCGACGAACTCGCAGGCGGAGGCCACGGCCGCGTCGGAGGTGAGGTCGCACCAGACGGGGACGGCCCGGCCGTGCGCCAGGGCGTCCACCGCGTCGACCAACCCGCCGAGGTCGTGGTCGACCAGCAGTACGCGGGCCCCGCGGTCGACGAGCGCCGCGGCCAGCGCGCCGCCGAGCTCGCCGGCCGCCGCCGTCACCAGCGCGACGCGGCCGTCCAGCTCCGCCCGGCGCGCCGCCGATGCATCGGGCGCATCGTCGGTGCGGGCCGCAGGGGCCGCGGCGGGTTCGGCCGCGGCACCGTCGGCGCCCGCGGGCCGCGCCGCCGGGTTGCGCCGCGAGACCACCAGCGGCTCGCCGACCGGCGGCCGGTCGCTCTCGCTCTGGCGCGGCGCAGTGCCCGCCGCCAGCTCCTCCGGATCCTGCTCCATCCGCTGCATCCGCCGCACCCGCTCCCGCGCTTCCCCGAGGACCAAGGCTACGGAGCCGACCCTCCCCCGTCCACGGGAGCGGGGTGGTCGGCGGCGTCGAGGACGGCCACGAGGGGCAGGTGATCGCTCGCGCGCACGTCGACGACGTGCGCCGAGCGGACCGTCGCACGTCGGACGAGGACCCAGTCGATCCGCCGATCCGGGCGGGTCGTCGGGTGCGTCGGACCGCTCGGCGCCGCGACCCAGCCGGTGGCCGACAGGACCGGGCCGACGCGGTCCGGGCCGAGGTTCAGGTCGCCGAGGACGACCGCGGGCCGGTCGCCGGCCAGCTCGTCCACCGCCGCCAGCACCATCCGGAGCTGGCCGACCGCCACGTCGGTCGCCGTCGCCAGGTGCGTGCAGGCCACCGCCCAGGGCCGTGCTCGACGGCGGCCGCCCTCCCGGTCCGCGCCGACCGCATCGGCGGGGACGTCCGCGTCGTCCACCAGCGCCATGAGCGCGACCCTCGGCTCGCCGCTGCCGGGCAGCGGCAGCACCTCGGACCACTCGGGCGCGCTGCGGGTGGCCAGGGCCACGCCGTACTCCCCGCCGTCGTGGTCGATCGCCCGTGCGAAGGTGACCTCGAGCCCCGTCGCCTCCGCGATGAGCAGCGGCTGGTCCACGCCACCGACGCGACGGGTGCGGCGGTCGAGCTCCTGCAGGGCGACCACGTCGGCGTCGAGCGTCCGGACGGCGTCGAGCAGCCGGGCGTGGTCGGCGCGGCGCGACCGCGGCGGCTGGCCGTGTCGGACGTTGAAGGTGGCGACGCGCATGGCGCCGGTAGCGTCGCACGGGTGCGGCGGACACACCCAGCGGGACGACCTGTGGACCATCTCGGGGTGAGCCGGGTGACACCGGCGGACAACCTCAAGTCCGCCCCGACGCGGGCCGAATCGGACTCCGTGCAGCCCGTCCGCCCGTCCGCGCCCCTCCGACCCTCTCCCGCCGGACCGGGGGGCCGGGGCCGGCGACTCGCCGTGCTGGCCGCGGCGTTCGTCCTGGCGCTGGGCGCGTGGGGCGTGTCGGCGCCGATCGCCGCCGCCGACACGACGTTCACGTTCACCGGCGCCGGGTGGGGCCACGGCGTCGGCATGAGCCAGTGGGGGGCGCGGGGCTGGGCCGCACAGGGCTCGTCCGCATCGCAGATCCTCGGCCACTACTACTCCGGCACCGCGCTGACGACGACGTCGACGCCCGGCATCAGGGTGCTGCTCGGCACCTCGGCGTCGTTCTCGCTCGCCCCGTCGGGGGCGACGTCGTTCACCGCCGTGTTCGGTCCGTCGCTCGGGACGACCGCGGCGCCGGTGACCGTCACGTCGTCGGGCGGCACGATCTTCCTGTCGGGTGGCGTGAACGCCAGCGCCGCCGCCGTCATGGTCGACGTGCACGGCGCACCCATGCGGATGACGCCCCCCGGCTACCGCTACAACCGCGGCACGGTGCTCCTGCTCCCGACCGGGAACGGCTCGGTGCGGGCGGTGCTGAGCACCTCGATGCAGGAGTACCTGTACGGGCTCGGCGAGATGCCCTCGTCCTGGCCGGCCGAGGCGCTCAAGGCGCAGGCGATCGCAGCCCGCACCTACGCGCAGAAGAAGGTCGCCGCAGCCGGGGGCGGCGGCTCGTACGACATCGTCGGCGGGCTCCCCGACCAGTCCTACCTGGCCTACGAGAAGGAGGCCGGCGCCATGGGCGCGCAGTGGGTCGCCGCCGTCGACGCCACGGACGCGCAGGTGGTGACCTACGGCGGCGGCCTGATCGACGCCGTGTACTCGGCCTCCTCGGGCGGCTTCACGGAGAACAGCGAGACGGTCTGGGTCAGCGCGGTGCCCTACCTGCGCGGCGTGGCCGACCCGGCCGACCTGACCGGCGGCAACCCCAACGCGGCCTGGACGCGGTCCTACTCCGGCGCCCAGCTCGGCGCGTGGTTCGGCCTCGGCCAGGTGACGTCGGTGCAGGTGCTCGGACCGCTCGGGGTGTCGGGTCGCGTCGACAAGGCCACGATCCGGCTCGTCGGCACCGGCGGCACCCGCGACGTCCAGGGCGCGTCGTTCCGATCGACGATCAACGCGTCGTCGCCGTCGGCGCAGCTCATGTCGACGAAGTTCACCGTCGGCGGCGGCGCGCCGGCCGGTCCGGCGCCGGTCAACCTGCCCGGCGGGGCGATCGAGCTGGCCCGAGCGAGCGGACGGACGATCGCGGTCACCGGCGTGGCGATCGACCCCGAGGGAGCGCCGCGCGTGCGCATCGTGTCGACGATGGGCGCCGAGGTCGCGACCCGCGAGGTCCAGACGGTCGACGGGCGCTGGGCCGCCATGTGGAACGGCGCCCCCGGCACGCGCTCCATCTGCGTCACGCTCCTCGACACGCCGACCGGCCAGGGCGTGCCGATCGGGTGCCGCGACGTCACGGTGAAGTGACCGGCGCGGCGCCGGCGCCCTCCGGCGGGCGGTCCCGTCGCATCAGCCGGTAGGTCCGCTCGCCGTCGACCAGCGGGCCGACCGGGCGGAACCCGGCCGACGCCAGCGCCCGCCACGAGCGCTCGTTGCCCTCGTCCGGATCCGAGCCGACGGTGGTGATCCAGGGGTGGTCGCCGAAGACGACGCGCTCCACGTACGCGTCGATCATCGCCGTGCCCAGCCCGGCGCCCCGCTCGGCCGGCGCCGCGACGAGGTAGTCGATGCCGGCGGTCCCGACGGGGTCGAAGCCACGCGCCTCCCAGCCGTCGACCTCGTCCTCGTCGGCCAGGAACCAGCACTGGATCCAGCCGACCGGTCGACCGTCGAGCTCGGCGATGTGCAGCTCGACCGAGTCCGCCGCGCGCGCCTCGGCGCCGTACTGCCGGCGGACCCCCTCCCACGAGACGTCGTCGCCCTCCCACCAGCGCACGACCCCCGGCTCGTTCAGCCAGCGGTGGAGCATCGGGAGGTCCTCGTCGGTGAGGCGGCGGAACGAGAGTCGGCTGCGGTCGACGGCCACGGCAGGAGGGTAGGGGGCGGCCGGGCTCGGTCGCGGGCGACCGCCGGTAGCGTCGGGCCATGCGGTACCGCCGTCTGCCCATCGAGATCGAGTCGCCCGAGGAGCGGGGCTACGACACGATCCGCTGCAACCTCACGGAGAGCTCGTTCACCGACGGCACGCTCGCCGAGTTCGGCGTCGAGCTGTCGGGCGAGCTGACCGTCGCGTACGGCGACCACCGCGGGCTGCCCGAGCTGCGCGAGCTGATCGCCGAGCACTCGAACCCGGGCGGCCGGACGACGCTCGGGGCCGACGACGTGCTCTGCACCCCGGGGGCGGCCGCGGCGCTGTTCTTCGTCGCCACGTCGCTCCTCGAGGACGGCGACCACCTCCTCGTCGAGCACACCAACTACGCGACCAACCTCGAGACGCCCCGGGTCATCGGGGCCGAGGTCGAGACGCTCGAGCTGCGGATGGAGGAGGGCTTCGCGCTCGACGTGGACCGCGTCGCGACGTCGGTGCGCCCGTCGACCCGGCTGATCTCGGTCACGTCGCCGCACAACCCGACCGGCACCGTGCTCTCGCGGTCCGACCTCGACGCGCTGGTGGAGCTGGCGGAGCGCCACGAGCTCTGGCTGCTGGTCGACGAGACGTACCGCGACATGGACCCCGACCCCCTGCCCGTCGCCGCCACGCTGTCGAGCCGGGCGATCAGCGTCAGCTCGCTGTCCAAGTCCTACGGGCTGCCCGGACTGCGGCTCGGCTGGGTGCTCACCCAGGACCCCGAGACGCAGGAGCGGCTGCTGGCGGCCAAGGAGCAGGTGGTGATCTGCGGGTCCGCGCTCGACGAGGAGGCGGCGTGCCAGGTGCTGCGGCGCCGCGACGAGCACCTGGCGCGGATCCTGCCGGTCATCGCCGAGCGCCGGGGCGTGCTGCTCGACTGGCTGGTCGACCAGGACTGGCTCGACGTCGTCGAGCCGAGGGCGGGCGTCGTGTGCTTCCCGCGGCTGCGGCCGGGCGCGGTGGACGACGTCGACGGCTTCTACCGGGCCATCAACGACGATGGCACGTTCGTCGGCGAGGGCCACTGGTTCGACGCCGACCGGCGGCACTTCCGCCTCGGCTTCGGTTGGCCCGGCACCGACGAGCTGCTTGCCGGCCTCTCGTCGCTCACCGCCGGCGCCGCCTCCGTCCGATGACCTCCGCCGCTCCCGACGACGGCGGCGACGTCCGGCGCGCCACCACGGGCGACGACGTCGTCGAGGAGCGTGATCGCACGCTGCACGTGGTCCTCCACCTCGACCGGCTCGAGGACCTGTTCGAGGTGCCGGCGACCACGCGACCGCTCTGGCGGACGGATCCGTCGGATCACGACCGATCGCGCCGCCAGAGCGCCGGAGGGCGCAGCGTCGCGGAGAGGTACTGGCGCGGGGCGGGCCTCAGCCCTGGGTCGGGTGCTTGCGTCGGCCGGGCGTGAAGCGCACCGGGAGGTGCTTCACGCCGCCGATGAAGTTCGACCGCAGCATCTCGGCGGGGCCGGTGGCGGCGATGTCGGGCATCCGGCTCAGCACCTCGGCGAAGATGATCTCGAGCTCGAGCTTGGCGAGGTTGGCGCCGAGGCAGTAGTGCGCCCCGCCGCCGCCGAAGGCGACGTGCTCGTTCGGACGGCGCTCGAGGTCGAAGCGGAACGGGTCCTCGAACACCTCCTCGTCGCGGTTGGCCGAGATGTGCCAGATCAGGACCTTGTCGCCCTGCTTGATCTCGCGCCCGCGGATCTCGGTGTCCTCCATCGCCGTGCGCCGGAAGTGCATCACCGGGCTGGACCAGCGGAGCACCTCGTCGATCGCGGTGGACACGTAGGTCTCGTCGTCCGCGTTGGCGATCAGCTTGGCCAGCTGCTCCTGGTGGGTCAGCAGCGCCCACATGCCGGCCGACGTCGCGTTGCGCGTCGTCTCGTTGCCGGCGACCGTGAGCAGCAGCATGAACATGTCGAACTCGAGCTCGCTCAGCCGCTCGCCCTCGATCTCGGTGTTGAGCAGCTTGGTCACGATGTCGTCGCGCGGGTCCTCGCGACGGCGGGCGGCGAGCTGGTTCGAGTAGGCGAAGATCTCCGCGGCGGCCGTCTGCGGCTTGTTCGGGTCGTCGGGGTCCTGGTACTCGGGGTCCTGGCTGCCGATCATCGCGTTCGACCACTCGAACATGAGCCGGCGGTCCTCCTGGGGCACGCCCATGATCTCGGCGATGGCCTGGAGCGGGAGCTCGGCGGCGAGGTCGGTGACGAACTCGCACTCCCCGGCCTCGATCACGTCGTCGACGATCAGCTCGGCCCGGTACCGGAGGTGCTGCTCGAGCAGGCCGATCATCCGGGGCGTGAAGCCCTTGTTGACCAGCCGGCGGTAGCGGGTGTGGATCGGCGGATCGGAGTCGAGGAGGAGCACGCCGCGGGTGTCGAAGCCGCTGTCGGGGTCGGGGTCGAGGCGCTGCGTGCTGCCGGCCTGGCTCGAGAACAGGGCGGTGTCGCGGTTCACCATCTGCAGGTCCGCGTGCTTGGTGACCGACCAGAACCCCGGCCCGTCGGGCTCCTCGGCCCAGTGGACCGGGTCCTCGGCGCGCAGCACCTGGAACATCGCGTGGTGGCGACCGGCGACGAAGGCGTCCAGGTCGAGCAGATCGACCTCGGAGAGCTGGATCGGGTCGATGGTCGTCATGGAGCCCCCTCCGTGCGGCCGGTGCGGCGGCGTTCGGTGGGCCGAGCGTACCTCCCCTGATCGAACGTTCGACCGGTGGGGTGCCAGGTTCACCCCGACCGTTCTGAACGATCGTTCGGTCCGCCCTTGAACGAACGTTCGGTCGTCGTTACCGTGACACCCATGACCCTGCTCGAGGACTCCTCCACCTCACCCTCCGACGAGCGCGACTTCTCGCAGACCGACTTCTGCGACCCGCGCATCTTCGATGACCCGGGCGAGCTCTACGCCTGGCTGCGGGCCCAGCCCACGCTGGTCCGCGACGAGCCGAACAACCTCTACGTGGCCGCCCGCCACGAGGACGTCTTCACGATCAGCCGCGATCCCGAGACGTACTGCAACCGCTTCGGCGTGCGCCCGGTGATCGCCGGCGACATGTCGATCATCACGCTCGACGGCGAGGAGCACATCCGCACCCGCCGGCTCATCAACCAGGGCTTCACGCCCCGCCGCGTGCGCGACCTCATCCCCCACGTCCGCCAGCTGACCAACGAGATCATCGACACGATGACCGAGCGGGTGCAGGCCAAGGCCGCGGAGGACGGCCAGGACGTCGAGCAGGTCACGGTCGACTTCGTGCAGGACTTCGCCATCCACGTGCCGCTGATCATCATCTGCGAGCTCATGGGCCTGGACCCGCAGCAGCGGCTGTCCATGTACGCCTGGTCCGACGCGATGATGGCGGGCGACGGCCACATCGAGGCCGACGACCCGATCCTGCACGCGGCGGCGGGCGCCTTCGGCGAGTACGCCATGATGTGCCTCGACCTGATCGCCGAGCGCCGGGCCGACCCCAAGGACGACATCATCTCGATCCTCACGCAGGCGTTCGACGCCGGCGACCTGACCAAGGAGCACAAGGCGCTCCAGGGCATCACCAAGGAGGAGCTCGAGGAGCGCGAGCACCACTCGACGCTCAACGACGACGAGCTGCTCGCCTTCCTCGCCGTGCTCCTCGTGGCCGGCAACGAGACGACCCGCAACGCCATCTCCGGCGGCCTCGTGGCCCTGTCGAGGTTCCCGGACCAGAAGAAGCTGATGCTCGACAACCTCTGGGACGACGAGTTCATGGACCGGGCCGTCGACGAGCTCATCCGCTACGTCACGCCGGTGCTGTCGTTCATCCGGACCGTCACCCACGACCACACCTACCGCGGCACCGACCTGGTCGAGGGCGACCGGGTGCTCATGCTCTACGGCTCGGCCAACCGCGACGAGACGGTGTTCGAGCGCCCCGACGAGCTCGACTTCACCCGTGAGTCCAACCCGCACCTCGCGTTCGGCATCGGCCCGCACTTCTGCCTCGGCGCCAACCTCGCCCGCATGGAGGTCAAGACGGTGTTCCAGGAGCTGCTGAGCCGGCTCCCCGACATCGACGTGCCCGAGGGCCTGACCCCCGGCCGGGGCGACTCGACGCTGGTGATCGCGCTCGAGGACATCCCTGCCACCTACAGCGGCTCGGGCTGCCCCGTCGCCCACTGATCCCACCGGACGGTCCGGCGGGGGTTCCCGCCGGTCGCCCTTCGCACACGGGCGTCGGCCCGGCTGCCACACTGTCGGCCATGCCCACGGCCGACGGCGTCGCGACGCGACCCAACCAGCGCGACCACATCCTGGACACGGCGCTGCGGCTGATGTCCGAGCGCGGCGCGAAGGGCATGACCATGCGCCAGCTCGCCGCGGCGTGCGACCTCCAGGTGGCGGCGATCTACCACTACTTCGAGTCCAAGGACGCGCTGCTCGCCGCCGTCGTCGCCGAGCGCCAGTACGGCAGCCGGATGTCGGACCAGTTCCCGATCGATCCGTCCGATCCGCCCGCCGACCGCTTGCGCGCCCTGTTCCGCCACGTGTGGGAGGGCGCGCTCGAGGAGCAGGCCATCTGGCGGCTGCTCATCAGCGAGGGCATGCACGGCGAGGCCACCGTGCTGCCGGTCGGCCAGGCGCTGATCGACCTGCTCGAGCCGGCGACGACCGCGTGGATCGAGACGACCGTGCCCGAGGTCGAGGACCCGGTCACGGTGGCCCGCCTGATCGTCGGGCAGCTGCTCACCGGCTTCGTGCGCCACGTGTTCGCGCCCGACACGGACCCTGCCGAGATCGGCGCCCTCTGCATCGAGCCGGTCGTGGCCACCGTGTTCGGCGCCGACGCCTGACGCGCCGGGATTCAGCCCTTCAGGAACGGTTCGACGCGATCCTTGGGTCGGCCGATGATCGCCGTGCCGTCCTTCACCAGCACCGGACGTTGCAGCAGCTCCGGGTGCTCGGCGAGGACGTCGGCGACCTGGTCGGGGGTGGCGACGTCGGCGTCGGACAGCCCGAGCTTGGCGAAGTTGGCGTCGCGGCGGACGAGGTCGGTGGCCGGGTCCTCGAGCTCGCCCAGCAGCTCGACGATCTCGTCGCGCGTCGGCCGCTGCGCCTTGAGCAGGTAGCGGCGCTCCTCGACGTCGACCCCGAGGTCGGCGGCCACGCCGACGGCGTACTTCGAGGTGCTGCAGTTCGGGTTGTGGAAGATCACGACGTCGGCCATGGCCGCGCACCGTAGCGGGCGCGCCGTCGCGACCGCTCCGCTCCGACGGCCCGCATCCGGGGCCCTCGGGCTCTGCAAGGATCGCGGCCCATGACCGACATCGACGCGCTGATCGCCGACATGACGCTGGCCGAGAAGCTGGCCCAGCTCGGCTGCGTGTGGTCCACCCAGCTGGTGGACGACAGCGGGTTCTCCGACGACGCGGCGCGGCGCCTCCTGCGCGACGGCACCGGCCAGGTCACGCGCATCGCGGCATCGACCGGGCTGCGACCGCAGGGCCTCGCGGTGTTCGCCAACGAGATCCAGCGGTTCCTCGTCGAGGAGACCCGGCTGGGCATCCCGGCGATCATCCACGAGGAGTCGGTCGCCGGCTTCTGCGCCCGCGATGCCGTGCAGTTCCCGCAGGGCATCGGCCTCGGCGCGACCTGGGACCGCGAGCTGCTGCACGAGGTCGCCGACCACATCCGCACCGAGATGGTCGCCGTCGGCGCGCGCCAGAGCCTCGCCCCCGTGCTCGACATCGCCCGCGACCCCCGCTGGGGTCGCGTCGAGGAGACCTACGGCGAGGACCCCGTGCTGGCCGGAGAGCTCGGCGTCGCGTACGTGATCGGGCTCCAGGGCAGCGCCGAGCTGCGGCGCCCCGGTGCGGTGGAGGCAGACGCGGACGACCAGCCGACGCTGCAGCCGCGCGCTCGCGACGGCGTCATCGCCACCGGCAAGCACTTCCTCGGCTACGGGCTGCCCGAGGGCGGGCGCAACCACGGCCCGGTGCAGCTGGGCTCCCGCGAGCTGCGCGAGGTGTTCGCCGAGCCGTTCGCCGCCGCCATCCGCGACGCCGGCCTGAGCTCGGTCATGAACTCCTACTCGTCGGTCGACGGGCTGCCGTGCGCCGGCTCGGCGATGATCCTCATCGAGCTGCTGCGCGGGGAGCTCGAGTTCACCGGCACCGTCGTGGCCGACTACTTCGCGGTCGACCTCCTGCGCACGTTCCACCGTATCGCGCCGACCAAGGGCGTCGCCGCGGCCAAGGCGCTGCTGGCGGGGATGGACGTCGAGCTGCCGGCGCTCGACTGCTACGCCGAGCTGCCGCCGCTCGTCGAGGCGGGAATCGTGCCCGAGCAGATCGTCGACGCCGCCGTCCGGCGCGTGCTGGCGCAGAAGGTGGCGCTCGGGCTGTTCGAGGACCCGTTCGTCGACTCCGACGTCGCGCCGGCCGCGTTCGGCACCCCGACCGGGCGGGCGCTCGCCCGGCGGGCGGCGGTCGAGTCGATCGTGCTGCTGACGAACGACGGGACCGTGCCCGTGGATCCGGCCTCGCTGTCGGGCCGCACGATCGCCGTCATCGGTCCCGCGGCCGACGACGTCCGGCTGCTGCAGGGCGACTACCACTACCCGACCCACCTCGAGATCATCTACGGCGGTACGACCGACGACGGCGGGCTGCTCCCGCAGGCCGGCGGCGCCTTCGCCCCGGGCCCTCACTACCCCGAGTCGGTGACCCCGCTCGCCGGCATCGCCGCCGCGCTCGAGGGGACCGGCGCGACGGTCGTCCACGAGCGGGGCTGCGCGACCACCGGCGACGACCGGTCCGGCTTCGACGCGGCGGTGGCCGCCGCGGCGTCGGCCGACGTCGTGGTGTGCTGCGTCGGGGGGCGGTCGGGGTTGGTGCCCGACGCGACGGTCGGCGAGGCGCGCGACGCGGTCGACCTGGCGCTGACCGGCGTGCAGGAGGAGCTGGTCGAGGCGCTCGCGGCGACCGGGACCCCCGTCATCACCGTGGTCGTGTCCGGCCGGGTCCACACGCTCGCCCGGGTCGAGGAGGCGAGCGCCGCCACGCTGCTCGCCTGGGTGCCGGGCCAGGAGGGCGGCGCCGCGATCGCCGACGTGGTCCTCGGCGTCGAGCCGCCGGCCGGTCGCCTGCCGGTCAGCCTCCCCCGCCACGTCGGGCAGCTCCCGGTCCACTACAACCACCGCGCCGGTGGCGGCTCGAGCGCGTTCTGGGGCGACTACACCGACTCGCCGACCTCGCCGCTGCACCCCTTCGGGTTCGGGCTGTCGACGACCACCGTCGGCTGGTCCGACCTCGTGGTCGAGGCGGGCAGCACGACCGAGCCCACGACGGCCACGGTCACCGTGACCAACACCGGGTCGCGGCCCGGCGTCGAGGTGGTCCCCCTCTTCGCCCACGACGAGTCGGCCTCCGTGGCCCGGCCCGACCGGCAGCTGGTGGGCTTCGCCCGCGTGCCGCTGCCGGTCGGCGAGTCGCGGCGCATCACGTTCACGGTGCACCCGACGCGGCTGGCGTTCTTCGACGACAGCTTCGACTTCGTCTGCGAGCCCGGCGCCTTCCGCTTCGAGGTCGGCGGCTGGGCCGGCGCGCCGGCACGCACCGCGACCGTCGACCTCGGGGGCGAGGTCCAGGAGTACCGGCAGGTGCAGGTCGTGGCGACGGCGGTCCACGTCGACGAGCGCTGAGCTCCCCGGGCGCAGACGGCGGGGCGGGGTCTAGCATCGGTCCACGCCGCCGGCGGGACCATGACGGCGACCACCTCCGGGAGGTCCGATGAACCGCCACGTCGTCCCCACCACGCTCGTCGCCGCCGCACTGGCCCTCGCCGCGTGCACCGCCCCGCCCGGTCCGGGCAGCACGATCGACCAGCGGTCCGAGGCACCGGCCACCAGCACGTGGTTCATGTCCTGCCCGCACGACCTGCTCCGCGTGCAGACGTTCACCGCCGGGCGCACCGGGACGATGGACCGCGTCTCGCTGCGCGTGACCGGCCCCTTCGACCCCGGCTCGCCGCAGGGCCCCGCGACCGAGGTGGCGGTGGCGCTCAGCATCCAGACGGTCAACGGCGCGCACGCGCCGAGCGGGACCGAGATCGGCAGCGGTGACCTGCAGGGCCCGCCGTCCGGCGAGTGGGCCGACGTGCCGCTGTCCACGCCGGCGCCGGTCACGGCCGGGACCCAGTACGCGATCGTGATCCTGACGAGGACGGGCTGCCACGTCGGGTTCGGCCTGGTCGCCAACGACGACGACCCGTATCCGGGCGGCGCGGTCTGGACCACGACGGCCGGGTCGAGCGCGCTGTCGTTCTTCGCCGACACCGACCTCGGGTTCCGCACCTGGGTCCGCTGACCTCATCGAGCTCGACCGTGGGTGGGGCGCGAGCCGCCCGCGGTCGCGCCCACCGTGGGCCGCCGCGCGCGGGCGGTCGACGTCCCCGTCCGCTCGTGTGTCGGCCGGGTGAACTCCGCCGCCGCGGACTTTCACGCCACCCGGCGTTCACGTACCGTTCGCCCTGACGCGGGCGGCTGCGGGGGTCGTCCGGGAGGGTTCTGGGGAGCATCCATGCGTCGAACGATCGCAGCAGCCGTCGCCATCACGATCACCGCGCTGGTGGTGACCGCGTGCCAGTCGCAGGCGGTGATGTGGGAGCCGTGCGCCAAGGCCGCCGACGGCAACCCGTGGGGCACCGACGGCGGGTACGTGCTCGCCTGCAACGAGGGCATCTGGCAGCCGGTGATGACCGTCGGCGAGTACCTGCGGATCTCGCGCGGCGAGAAGATCACGATCGCGCCCGTGCCGACGCGGCCCGGCGGCGTCGTCGTGGAGCCCACGGTGCCCACGACCACGCCGACCACCACGCCGCCGACCACGACACCGACCGTCCCACCCGGCGGGCGGGCGGTCGACCAGAGCAACGACGGGGCGGGCGTCGGCGACGCCCTGATGACGTGCGACAACGAGTACACGCGGGCCCAGACGTTCACCGCCGGCCGCACCGGGACGCTCGACGGCGTCTCGCTCCGGACCAGCGGCACGGTGGCGGCGTCGGTCGTCATCCGACGGGTCGCGCTCGACGGCACGCCCACCGGTGCGCAGGTCGGCGCCGGCACCTACCGGGGCGGCTCGGGTGCGCAGTGGACCGAGGTCCCGCTCTCCAGCCCTGCCGCGGTGCAGGCCGGCACCGTCTACGCCGCCGTCGTCACCTCGGCGAGCGGTTGCTCGGGCGAGTGGTCGATCGCCGTGACCGGCGACGCCTACGCCGGCGGCACGTCGTGGTTCCGGGTGCCCGAGTCGGCGTCCTTCAGCCCGTCGGGCGAGGACCTCGGCTTCCGGACCTGGGTGCGCTGATCGGGCGCCGCCCGGCGACGTGTGACGTCGGGCGGACCAGCGTCGTGCGGGCGAGCGTCGTGCGGGTCAGGCGTCCAGGCCGAGCACCCGGCGGGCGTTGCCACGCAGGAACTTGGGCCAGACCTCGTCCTTCAGCGGCACGTCCGGCAGCTCGCTGAAGATCCGCTCGAGCGTGAGCCCCATGGGGAAGTAGCCGCCGTAGATGATCTTGTCGGCGCCGCGGGTGTTCGCGTAGTCGATGATCGCCTTCGGGTAGTACCGCGGCGCGAAGGCCGACGTGGAGTAGTGCAGGTTCGGCCACTTGAGCATGAGCTTCACCGCCAGCGCCTCCCACGGCTCGGCGCCGTGGCGCATCACGACCGTGAGCTCGGGGAAGAACCAGCAGACCTCGTCGAGGTGCTCGACCTTCTGGCAGGCCATCGGGACCCGCGGGCCGGGCACGCCCACGCACATGAAGATCGGGATCCCGAGCTCGCAGCACTTGGCGTACACGGGGTACCAGCGCTTGTCGTCGATCGGCACCTGCGGCGAGCACCCGGCGGGGAACGCGGCGATGGCGCGGAGCCCGACGGTCTCGTAGGTGCGGACGATCGCCTCGACGGCCTTCATCCCCTCGTTCGGGTCGACGCCCATCGACGGGAGGAAGCGATCGGGGTGGTTCTTGAGCGCTCGGTGCTGGTCCTCGGACCCCGAGCCGATCAGCGCGGTCTCGATGCCGTAGTGGTCCATCAGCGCGAGCGCGTGGTCGACCGGGTCCCGCTCCTCGAGCGCCGCCTTCGGCACGTCCTTGAACATGTACTCGACGGGGAACTCGAAGCTCTCCTTCGAGTCCTTGTCGCGGAGCTGCGGGGAGAGGAACTCGTACACCTTGCGGATGTCCGCGAAGGGGAGGTCGAACATCGTGTCCACGATCCCGAGACCCTTCGGCCAGGGCGTGTCCCCCAGCGGCTCGACCCCGGGTGCAGCTGTCGCGTCGTCGACCATCGGGTCAACGTAGCCGAAAGTGAAACCGCGTTCTAGTTCTGCACGGAGCGGTCGGGGCGCTCAGCCGACGGCCACCGAGGCCAGCCGCTCCGAGAGGCGGGCGAGGTGCGCCGCCACCAGCGTCGCGGCCTCACCCGGCTCCAGGTGCACCTGGGCGCCCATGGCCAGCTGCGACACGATCCCGGCCAACCGCTCGATCGAGTCGGCCTTCAGCTCCACCCGGCACCGCCCACCACCGAGGTCGCGCAGGTCGTCGCCGAGCCACCGGACCGACTCCGCCACCTCCGGGGCCGGCGCGTCGATGGTCACCGACAGCTGGTGCGCGGCCGGCATCGCGCCGATGGACCGCTCGACGAAGGAGGCTGCGTCCTCGGTCGGCAGCGTCCGGGGCGCGAACCGCGGGCCGGCCAACCGCGCGCCGGCGAGGCGGTCGAGCCGGAACGTCCGCCAGTCGTCGCGCCGGACGTCCCACGCCACCAGGTACCAGCGACGGCCGGCCACCACGAGCTGGTGGGGCTCCACGAGGCGGCGGGACCGCTCGCCGTCGCGACGCTCGTAGTCGAAGTGCACCTGCTCCGAGTCGCGGCACGCCTGGGAGAGGAGGGCGAGCGCCTCCGGGTCCACGAGGGGACCGGGTCGCGACCAGCGCAGGGCCTCCACGTTCGAGTGGAGCGCGACCACCCGTCGGCGCAGGCGGTCCGGCAGGACCTGCTCGAGCTTGGCCATCGCCCGGACCGAGGTCTCCTCGATGCCGTCGATCGGCGCGTCGGCCGCCCCGCGCAGACCGACCGCGATCGCCACCGCCTCCTCGTCGTCGAGCAGGAGCGGGGGCAGGTGGTTGCCCGCCGCCAGGCGGTAGCCGCCGGCCGTCCCCGGGGTGGCGTCGACGAGGTAGCCGAGCTCCCGCAGCCGCTCGACGTCACGACGGAGGGTGCGGGGGCTGACCTCGAGCCGATCCGCCAGCTCGTTGCCGGGCCAGAACCGGTGCGTCTGGAGGAGGGAGAGGAGCTGCAGCACCCGGGCGGTCGGATCGTTCATGTCGTCAGATTGCCCCAGCTTGCGGTCAGGATCTGTCCGCAACGCCGGGGAGGGTGCTCCTAAACCGATGCGGTCCCCGCCCCAGGAGACGGCACAGCCCGGAGGAGGAGCACATGGCACCCACACCGACACCGCTCGACGAGCGGCCGATCATCGAGACGAAGGGCCTGACCCGGCACTTCGGCTCGGGCCGCGGCGACGTGGTCGAGGCCGTCCGTGGGATCGACCTGCGCGTCGGCGCCGGCGAGCTCGTCGCGTTCCTCGGCCCGAACGGCGCGGGCAAGTCGACGACGCTGCGGATGCTGACGACGCTCCTGCAGCCGACCGCCGGCACGGCCACCGTCGTGGGCCGCGACATCCGAGAGGACCCGGCCGGCGTCCGCCGACGCATCGGCTACATCGGCCAGGGCAACGGCGCGGCGCACGCGCAGCGGGTGCGCGACGAGCTGGTCGTGCAGGGCCGGATCTACGGCATGGGCCGCGCGGAGGCCGAGCGCCGCAGTGACCAGCTGCTGGAGTCGCTGGAGCTCGGCGGCCTCGAGCGGCGCACCGTCTCGACGCTGTCGGGCGGCCAGCGACGTCGCCTCGACATCGCGCTCGGGATGGTCCACCTCCCCCGCCTGCTGTTCCTCGACGAGCCGTCGACCGGCCTCGACCCCCAGAACCGGGCCAACCTCCAGCACGTGGTCGAGCGGCTCCGCGTGGAGCACGGGACCACGGTCGTCCTGACCACCCACTACCTCGACGAGGCCGACGCGCTCGCGGACCGGGTCGTGGTCATCGACCACGGGACGGTCATCGCCGACGACACGCCCGAGCGCCTCAAGGCCGGCACCGCGGGCGACCGCGTCCGCCTCGTCGCGCCGTCGGTCGACGACGTCCCGGTCGTCGCCGAGGCGTTGCGCGGGGCCACCGGCGTCGAGCCCACGGTCGACGGCACCGGCGTCACGGTGCACGTCCGGGACGGTGCGCAGCTCGTCGGCGACGTGATCGTCGAGCTCCGCTCGCGCGGCGTCCGCATCGCCTCCACCGAGGTCGCCCGCCCGACGCTCGACGACGTCTTCCTCGCGCTGACCGGTCGCAGCCTCCGGGAGGGGGCGCCCGGCCACGACGCGCCGGGCACGCCCCCCTCGGCGGCCGCCGGACCCGACACCTCGCCCACCACCGACGCCGCCGCACCGGCGGCCACCGCCGAGACCGTGGAGGTCCCGTCATGAGCACCGTCACCAGCACCACCGACGTCCGGCCCTTCGAGGCCGACCCGCCCGAGCGGAGCTCGCTGCTCCGCGACACCGGGCTGGTCATGGGCCGCGAGCTCCGGCCGATCCTGACGAACCCGCTGTCGATGACGTTCAGCCTCGTCCAGCCGCTCGTGTTCCTCGCGCTGTTCGGCCCCCTGCTCGACCAGGTGGCCGGCGTGGGCGAGGGACCGGTCCTGCAGTGGTTCGTGCCCGGCATCATCGTCATGTCGGCCCTGTTCGCGACGTCGATGACCGGCTCGAACCTGCAGCTCGAGATGCAGACGGGTTCGCACGAGCGGATGCTGGTGGCGCCGCTGAGCCGGCCGTCGCTGCTGCTCGGCCGGTCGCTGAAGGAGATCGTCCCCGTGGTCGCGCAGGCCGTGCTGATCGTGCTCGTCACGATCCCCTTCGGCTTCCGCGCCGAACCGCTCGGGATGCTCCTCGGGCTGGCGATGATCGCGCTGTTCGGGGTGGGCCTCGGGTCGTTCTCGTACGCGCTCGCCGTGGCGTCGAAGGGCCAGGACTGGATCTTCTGGACCGTGCAGCAGATGCTGCTGTTCCCGCTGCTGCTGCTGTCGGGCATCCTGCTGCCGCTCGACGACGCGCCGGGGTGGATGTCGGCCCTGTCGGCGATCAACCCGTTGAGCTACGTCGTCGACGCCGAGCGCCTCCTGTTCGACGGCGTCGTCGGTCGCGGCGTCGTGCTGCAGGGCTTCGTCGCCGCCGGCCTGGTCGCCGTCGCCGGCGTGGCGGTGGGCATCCGCACGATGCGCAGCGGCACCGCCGGCTGACCTCGCCCCCGCCCGCTCTGTTCCCAGTTCCTGGGGTGTTCGCCCCAGCTCTCGGGAACAGAGCGGCGGCGCGGCGGCGGGTACCGTGACCCGGTGCGGCCCAACGTCCTGCTCGTCACCCTCGACCAGTTCCGCGCCGACTGCCTCGGCGTCGCCGGCCACCCGCTCGTCCGCACCCCGACCCTCGACCGCCTGGCGGCCGAGGGCGTCCGCTTCTCGCACCACTTCTCGAACTGCGCGCCGTGCGGTCCGGGGCGGGCGTCGCTGCTCACCGGGCTCTGGCAGATGAACCACCGGGTCACCGACAACGGGGCGCCCCTTGCAGCCGGACTGCCCACGCTGCCGGAGCAGCTCCGGACGCTCGGCTACCGACCCACCCTCTTCGGCTACACCGACACGACCTACGACCCCTCGACGTTGCCGCCAGGGGCGCCGGAGCTCTCGCACTGGGAGCAGCCGATGCGGGGCTTCGAGCTCGGTGTGCACCTCGACGACTTCATCGCCCCGTGGCTGGCCTGGCTCGAGGAGGAGGGCTTCGACGTCCCGCCCGCCGATGACTACTTCTCCATCTACGACCGGGTGGACGGGCCGGTCCCCGAGGGCCGGGGCGAGACCTGGGCGCCCCCGTCCTACGACGCCGACCACACCGAGTCGGCGTTCCTGACCCGCCAGGCGCTGGAGTGGCTCGGGCGCACGATCGAGACCGACGGCTCCGCCGCCGACGGCCGACCGTGGTGCGCCCACCTCTCGTACCTGCGGCCCCACCCGCCCTGGGTCGTCCCCGCGCCGTACAACGACATGTTCGACCCGGCCGACGTGCCGCCTCCCGTGCGCCACGCCGACGTCGCGGCCGAGGGCGACGTGCACCCGTTCATGGCCGCCGCGCTGGCCATCGTCCCCTCGCCGGTGCCGCAGCTCGACCAGGACCAGCTGCGGGCCACCTACTACGGGATGATCGCCGAGGTCGACCACCAGCTCGGCGTCCTGCTCGACGGGCTCGACGCGCTCGACCAGCGCGACGACACCCTCGTGATCGTGACGTCGGACCACGGCGAGCAGCTCGGCGACCACTGGCTGATCGAGAAGCTCGGCTTCTACGACCAGAGCTACCGGATCCCGCTGATCGTGCGGTGGCCCAGCATGGCGGGCAGCGCCGGGCGCGTCGTCGACGCCTTCACCGAGAACGTCGACGTCGTGCCGACGATCCTCGACGTGTGCGGCGCCGAGCCGCCGGCGTTCTGCGACGGCGCCTCCCTCCGGCCGTTCCTCGACGGGGAGCTCTCGGGCATCGACGCCCCCGACCGGTGGAGGGACGCCGTGCACCTCGAGTACGACTTCCGCATGCCGACGAGCCGGGTCGTCGAGGAGCTGATCGGCATCCGCCAGGACCAGTGCGCGATCAGCGTCATCCGGGACCGGGACGGCAAGTACGTGCAGTTCGGCGGCGACCTCCCGCCGCTCTTCTTCGACCTCGGGGGCGACCCGGGCGAGCTGTGCGACCGCGCCGGCGAGGCCGATCGCGCGCCGCAGCTGCTCGGCTACGCGCAGCGACTGCTGCGGATGCACCTCGAGCACACCGACCCCCGCCTGGCGAACCACCGCGCCACGCCGGCCGGCCCGGTGTTCCGGGCCGACCCGCCGCGCCCCTGATCGCGGGCCGACCGCGGCCCTGACGCCGCCCGGGCCGCCGCGGCGGCCGGCGGCGGTACGCTCCCGTTCCCAACGGGGGCACCGGGGCCCCCGATCGCGGACGGCAGGGGGACAGATGCCGAGCAGTGTGGGGTTCGATCCGACGTCGTTGCAGGGGAAGCTGCAGGCCTGGCTGGAGGAGCAGCTGCCCGACGCGGAGCACGTCACCGTGGCGGGATTGGACGCGCCGAAGGCCACCGGCCACTCGAGCGAGACCGTCCTGTTCGACGCCTCGTGGGACGAGGGGGGCGAGCACCACGAGGAGTCCTTCGTGCTGCGCACGGCACCCAGCGGCCACACGGTCTTCCCCACCTACGACCTCGGTCAGCAGTACGAGGTCATGCGCCGCGTGGCCTCGGCCGCGCCCGAGGTCCCGCTGCCGCCGCTGCGCTGGTACGAGTCCGACCCCCGCCACATCGGCGGCGAGTTCATCGTCATGGGCCGCGTCGACGGCGTCGTCCCGCCGGACCGCCTGCCGTACACGATGGAGGGCTGGCTCCTCGAGACGTCCACGCCCGAGGAGCAGCGGACGCTGCAGGACAGCGCGATCGACACGCTCGCCCGGATCCACCTCATCGACTGGGAGGCCGAGGGGTTCGGTCCCCTGCTCGACCGACCCGGCCTCGGCGCCACCGGCCTCGACCAGGAGCTGCGGTTCTACGAGGACTTCCTCGAGTGGGGCCGCGGCGACAACCCGCACGAGCGGTTCTACGAGGTCGCCCGGTGGCTCCGCGACAACCGGCCCGACCCGGAGCCGGCGCCGGTCCTGAACTGGGGCGACGCCCGCATCGGCAACATCATCTTCCGCGACCACCGCCCGGTGGCCGTCCTCGACTGGGAGATGGCCTCGATCGGCCCGCCGCAGGTCGACCTCGCGTGGTTCTGCCTGTTCGAGCGCTTCTTCTCGCAGGAGCTCGGCATGCCCAACCTGCCGGGCTTCGCCCCGATGGACGAGGTCGTGGCCCGCTACGAGGCGGCGACCGGGTTCGAGGTCGGCGACCTCGGCTGGTACACGGTCTGGGGCGCCTACCGCTACGCGCTCGTGATGATGCGCATCTGCCAGGCCGAGTCGATCGCCGAGATCGAGGGCTTCCCCGAGGACGACAACGTGGCGACGATCATGCTCGACCGCCTCATGGAGGAGAACGCCTGACGCGCTCGGCGCGGAGCGATCCCGTCAGGTCCCGACGCGCAGGTCGCGCTGCGTGCCGTCGGGTGAGATCTCGACGATGACCGGCTCGCCGAGCACGGTCACGTACAGCGTGCCGTCCTCGGCGAAGGCCAGGTTGTCGAACGGCCCGGGGTGGCGGATCTGCACCGCCTCCGTCGCGGTGCCGGCCTCGACGTCGACGTCGAACACCTTCCCGTCGAGGTTGCCGAGCGCGACGTAGCGCCCCTCGGGGTGGCGGTCCGTCGCGAGCACGCCGAACAGCCCCTGCACCACGACGTCGACCCGGCCGGTCGAGGGATCGATCCGCACGATGCGGTCGCCGCCGACGGGCGCCAGCACGTCGCCCTCGTCGTCGACCGCGAAGGCGTTCACGCGGTCGAGCCCACCCGCGACCGGCCGGGGCGTCGTCGAGCCGACGTCGAGCTGGTACAGGTCCGAGTCCGGCACGAAGCGGCCCACGAACACGGTGCCGTCCCGAGCGACGGCGACCGGGTTCAGCACCGGTCCGACGGGGGCCACGACCGAGTAGGCGCCGTCGCGGATCGCACCGAGGTCCCCGCTCTTGTAGCCCGTCACCCAGAGCTCGCCGTCCGCACCGACGGCCACGTCGTCGGGGCCGGCGCCCGCCGTCGGGACCCGCGCGACGATCTCACCGGTCTCCCGGTCGACGCCCAGCACCGCGTCCTCGACGATGCTCGCCACCCAGAGGGTGTCCCCGTCGACCGCGATCCCGTTCAGCCCTCGCGGCGCGGCCTGGTCGACGGTGGTCGTGGGCGCCGCCGTGGTGGAGGCGGTGGTCTCGGTGCGGCCCGCCGCATCGGCGCCGCCGTCGTCGGACGAGCACCCGGCGAGGACCAGGCCGGCGGCGAGGAGCGCGATCACGAGCCGCGCCCGCGGCCGTCGTGGTGACACGCGCGTCACCCTAGGAGGCCCCGGCGCCGACACGTCGGACATCATCGTGCCGGGCGCGTCGCCGCCGGATCCCATGCTCGGGACGCGCACCGGCCCCCACTAGGGTGAGCCGGTCCGCCCGGCGGCTCGGGCGATCGGCCACCCGGTCCCGACACCGCGGTCCCGGACACACGTCCAGGGCTGCTGCGAGCCGCCCCGATCGCGTGCAGAGGCGCTCTGTCACGATGGCCCGCCGGCTCCCCTCCTGGATCCCGCGGCCCCTGGTCCTGGGCCGCCGACTGGTCGCCCTTCTGGGTCCGACCGGCGGCGCGGCGCGCCAGAGCCTCGTCGCGCTCCTGTTCAACTCGGCGACCAGCTTCGTGGCCGGCGCGGTGCTCGGCTCGATCACGGGCACCTTCGAGGCGCTGCCCGGGCTGCTCGTCATGGTCCCCGCAGCCATCGGTCTGCGGGGCAACATCTTCGGGACGCTCGGCAACCGGCTGTCGACCTCGATCCACACCGGCACCTTCCGACTCAGCTCCAAGCGCGAGACGGTGCTCGGCCAGAACGTGATCGCCTCGATCGCCCTCACGTTCTCGCTCTCGCTGATCCTGGCGGTGGTCGCCCAGGTCATCGCCGTCGGCCTCGGGGTCGAGAACGTGATCGGCGTGCTCGACCTGGCGCTCGTGTCGGTCGCGGGCGGCCTGCTCGCGAGCGTGGTCGTGCTGGGCGCCACGATCCTGCTGTCGATCGGCGCGGTGCGCCGCGGCTGGGACATGGACAACCTCGTCGCGCCGACGGTGTCGACGCTCGGTGACGTCATCACCATCCCGGCGCTGTTCCTGGCGACCAAGCTGCTCGGCCACGGCTCGGTCACCGCGGCGATGGCGTGGTCGATGGTCGCCCTCACCGTCGTCGTGTTCGTCGGGGCGGTCCGCTCGAAGCTGGCCGAGCTCCGCCAGATCATGTGGGAGTCGCTGCCGGTGCTCACCGCCGCGGTCGTCCTGTCGACGCTCGCCGGCATCGCCGTCCAGAAGCAGCTGTCCGTGTTCGCCGCGCTGCCCGCCCTGCTGGTGCTCGAGCCGGCGTTCGTGAGCTCGGCGGGGGCGCTGGGCGGCATCCTGTCGAGCCGGGCCGCGACCGACCTCCACCTCGGCATCGTCGAGCCCACGCTTCGGCCCGGCCGGATCATCACCCAGGACGCCCTGCTCGTGTTCGCGCTCGGGTTCCCCGTCTACCTGTTCAACGCCGTCGGGTCGGCCGGCGTCGCCGCCGCCCTCGGCCAGGACGGGCCCGGGGTCGGGTGGATGGTGCTGCTCTCGCTCATCGGCGGTGCGATCACCGTCGTGTTCGTGATCGCGCTGGCGTACTACTCCACCGTGGCGGCGTGGCGCTTCGACGTCGACCCGGACACCTACGGCATCCCGGTCGTGACCGCATCTGTCGACTTCGTCGGCGTCGTGATCATGATCGTGACGATGTTCGCGCTGGGCATCGCCTGACGGTCCGCAGGGGCACGCCGGCCGCCCGGTCCGGTCGGGTGCGACCGCCTGCGCCGGCCGGCCCGCTCAGCCGGCGTCGAGGAGGTCGCTGACGAGCGCGGCGACAGGGCTGCGCTCGGAGCGCGTCAGGGTGACGTGGCCGAACAGCGGGTTGCCCTTGAGCAGCGTCACCACGCTGGCGATGCCGTCGCGCCGGCCGACGCGCAGGTTGTCGCGCTGGGCGACGTCGTGGGTCAGCACCACCCGGCTGTTCTCTCCCAGGCGGGTGAGGGCGGTGAGCAGCACCATGCGCTCGAGGTTCTGCGCCTCGTCGACCACGACGAAGCAGTCGGTCAGCGTGCGGCCCCGGATGTGGGTCAGCGGGAGCACGTCGACCAGGCCGCGGTCGACCACCTCGTCGATGACCTCGGGCCCGGCGATCGACTCGAGCGCGTCGGTCACCGCCGCCGCCCACGGCGACATCTTCTCGGCCTCGCTCCCCGGGAGGTAGCCGAGCTCCTGGCCACCGACCGCGAACAGCGGCCGGAAGACGATCACCTTCCGGTGGCTGCGGCGCTCGAGCACGGCCTCGAGCCCGGCGGCCAGGGCGAGGACCGACTTGCCGGTCCCGGCCGAACCGCCGAGCGACACGATGCCGACCGACTCGTCGGCGAGCAGGTCGAGCGCCACCCGCTGCTCGGCGGAGCGGCCCCGGACGTCGAAGAGGTGGCGGTCGCCGTCGACCAGGTGGGCCAGGCCGTCGGCGCGCTGGCGGGCCAGCGCGGAGCCTGAAGCCGAGCGCATCACGATGCCCGAGTTCACGAGCGGCGCCACCTCGTCGGGCAGCCGGACCGACCGGTCGTGGTAGAGCCGGTCGACGAGCGCGGCGTCGACGTCGAGCTCGACCATGCCCGGCCACGTGTCGAGGTCGACGAGCTCGTGGCGGTACTCCTCGGCCTCGAGCCCGATGACCGCGGCCTTGAGCCGCAGCGGCATGTCCTTGCTGACCAGCACGGTCTCGAGGCCCTTGTCGGCCAGGTTCCGCGCCACGGCCAGGATCCGGTGGTCGTTGACCCCGGACTGGAACGCGACGGGCAACGAGGAGCTGTCGACGTGGTTCAGCTCGACCCGCACCCTGCCGCCCCGGTCGTTCACCGGCACCGGCTCGGTCAGGGTGCCGTTGGCGACCCTCAGTCGTTCGAGGGACCGGAGGGCCTCACGGGCGGACCACCCGAGGTCGGGGTGCTGGCGCTTCGCCTCCAGCTCCGTGAGGACGACGAGGGGGATGACCACGTCGTGCTCGTCGAACTTCTCGAGCGCTGCAGGGTCCGCCAGCAGCACCGAGGTGTCGAGGACATAGGTGCGTGTGTCGATCCGGCGAACGTACCCCCGCCGCAGGCCGGCGCCAGGTCATTCGGAGCGACGGGATGTGAACGTCGTGTGACGGGGACGTGAGCACCCCAGGACCCCGGCCCCCTGTCGCCGGTTCCGGCACCCGGCCCCCCAGGAGCACCGCAGCGCCGGGACCGGTCGTTAGCATTCGGACCGACCCCGGAGGTGTCTTCCCCCATGACCGACGAACAGCCCCAGCAGCCCGGCAGCACGCCGCCGCCACCACCTCCGGCGTCGCCACCGCCGCCGCCCGCCGCCCCGCCGAGCGCCCCGCCCCCGCCTCCTGCGGCCCCGCCGTCCACGCCTCCTCCGCCGCCGCCGACCGCACCGCCGGCGCCGCCGACCGAGCCACCGACGCAGGTCACCAACCCCACCGTGCCGGTCCCGCCGGTGACCCCCGCTGCGCCGTACGCACCCCCGGGCGCCCCCGGCGCCCCGGCCGCGCCCGGTGCACCCATGGCCCCGCCCTACGCGGCCCAGAGCGGTGCGCCGCCGTACGCCGCGCCTCCCGGCGGTGCCCCGCCCGCGGGCTACCCCGGCGCGGCGCCCGAGCCGACCCCGGCCAAGAAGGGGAAGGCCGGCCTGATCGTCGGCCTCCTCGTCGTGCTGCTGCTCGTCGTCGGCGGCGTCGTGGCGTTCCTCGTCGCGAACCGCGACTCGGGCTCCGACCTCACCGCCACGATCGACACCTGCACGATCGACGCCGACGGGACGCTGACCGCGGCGGGCACGCTCCGCAACGAGGGCGGGTCCGAGAGCTCCGTGAAGATGACCGTGGAGTTCCGCAACTCCGACGGCGACGCCGTGGTCGACAAGGGCACCACCGACGTCCAGGCCCCGGGTGACGGCTCGACCGACTGGGACGTCAGCGGCTCGGCCCCCGACGACGTCCAGCGGGTCACCTGCGTCGTCACCAAGATCGGCGACTGAGCACCGGTCCGAGCAGGTCGGGGCGGCGCGTCCGCCCCGACCTCCCACCGCGGTCCGCCGGTTGCATCTGACGGGTCGTCAGATGCGCGGGTACCGTCTCCCGACATGAACCTCGACCTGACCGCGGAGGAGCAGGCCTTCCGCGAGGAGGCCCGCACCTGGCTCCGCGACCACCTCCCGACGGAGGAGCGCCCGCCCGAGGGCCAGGAGATGCGCGCGTTCGACCTGGCCTGGCAGCGCACCCTCTACGACGGCGGCTGGGCCGGCATCAGCTGGCCGCAGGAGTTCGGCGGACGCGGCCTGAGCGACATCCAGCAGATGATCTGGTACGAGGAGTTCGCCAGGGCGAACCCGCCGTTCACGCTCAACAACTCGTGCACGTTCGTCGGCAACAACCACGGCGGCCCGACGATCATCGTCAACGGCACCGACGAGCAGAAGGCCGAGTACCTGCCGCCGATCCTCCGGGGCGAGGTCGTCTGGTGCCAGGGCTTCTCCGAGCCGGGCGCGGGCAGCGACCTCGGCAGCCTGACCACCAAGGCCGTCGTCGACGGCGACCACCTGGTCGTGACCGGCCAGAAGACGTGGACGAGCTACGCCCACGTCGCCGACCTCCAGGAGCTGCTGGTCCGGACCGATCCCGAGGCGCCCAAGCACAAGGGCATCAGCTGGGTCGTGTGCGACATGCGGACGCCCGGCATCGAGATCCGCGAGATCCGGACGATGAGCCACGTCACGGACTTCTGCGAGGTCTTCTACGACGAGGTGCGGATCCCGCTCACGAACGTCGTCGGCGGCCTCAACAACGGCTGGCGCACCGCCATGTCGACGCTCAGCTTCGAGCGCGGCACGGCGTTCATGGCCGATCAGGTCGAGCTCGCCTCGACCGTCGAGCGGCTGATCGGCGAGGCGCGCGAGCGCACCGACGCCCGCGGCCGGGCGGTGATCGAGGACGAGGAGATCGCCCGCCGCCTCGCCACGGCCCGGGCCGAGGTCGACGCCCTCAAGGCCATGACGATCGCCGGCATCAGCCGGACCGCCCGCACCGGGGTCCCCGGGGCGGAGGGCTCGATGATCCGCTTCTTCCACGGCGAGCTCCACCAGCGGGTGTACCAGCTGTCGCTCGACATCATCGGGCCCGAGGCGCTCCGCCTGACGCCCGTCGACGGCGACGTGTGGACGGGGCCGTACCTGCAGAGCTTCGCCTACACGATCGGCGGCGGCACCACCGACATCCAGCGCAACATCGTCGGAGAACGAGTGCTCGGGCTGCCGAGGGCCTGAGGAGACGACCATGGACCTGCTGCCCACACCCGAACAGGAAGAGATCGTCACGACGGTCCGCGCCCAGCTCGACAAGCAGTTCGAGCTGAACGCGCTGGCTGCGCACGACGGCGACGACCGCGTGGTCGACCCCGAGCTGTGGCGTCGCTGCGCCGACCTCGGCTGGTTCGGCCTCGGGCTCGACGAGGACCTCGGCGGCGTCGGCTACACGCTCGTCGAGGAGGCGCTGCTCTTCGCCGAGCTCGGCGCCCACGCCACCCCTGGACCGTTCCTCGCCACCGTGCTCGGCGCTCGCCTGGCCGCCACCGCAGGGGAGGCGGAGCTCGCGACCGGCATCCTGAGCGGTGAGGTCGTGATCGCGCTCGCCGAGGCCGAGGACGCGACCGCCTCGGTGGGCGAGACCGTCTCCGGCCGCTTCCGCGTCACCGACCACGGCGGCGCCGACCTGCTCCTGGTCGCGGGCACCGACCCTGCGGCGGGCATGGCGATCGTCGACGCGGTCCCCGCCTCGGCCGAGCCCTCGCTCGACCTGCTCGTGCCCCTCGGCGTCGTCGACCTCGACGGCGTCGCCGCCCGCGCCTCGGTCGCCGACAGCACCGACCTCGCCCTCCGGGCCACGGTGCTGCTCGCGTCGGAGCTGGCGGGCAACGCCGCGGCGACCGCGTCGCAGTCGACCGAGTACGCGAAGGACCGCGAGCAGTTCGGCCGACCGATCGGCTCGTTCCAGGCCGTGAAGCACCGCTGCGCCGACATGGCCGTCCGGGCCGAGGCGGCGACGTCGCTGGCCCGCTACGCCTCGCTCGCGGTGGTCGACGGCCGGGCCGACGGTCCGTTCCACGCCAACGCCGCCTGGTCGGTCGCCGCCGGCGCCGCCCTCGCCAACGCGCAGATCAACGTGCAGAACCACGGCGGCATCGGCTTCACGTGGGAGCACACCGCGCACCGCTACGTGACCCGGGCCCAGTTCCTGGTCCGCACGCTGGGCGACCGGCACGCGCACCTGGCGGCGCTCCTCGACGAGCCGGCCCCGGCCTGACCTCGGCCTCCCTCGCCTGCATAGGGTGGCGCCGTGACCGACGACGTGCTCTCCCGATCGGCGAGGGTCATCGCGGGCGACCTCGACCCGGGTGAGTTCGGTTCGATCGGGCTGACCGACACACCCGAGCTCCACGAGCTCGCCGACGGCCTCGCGTTCGTCGCCGCGTTCTCCAACGTCGCGGCCTTCACGGCGCCCGGCGCGGCGGGCGACGACGAGCTGCTGCTCGTCGACGTCAGCAGCGGCTTCCACGGGCGGCAGGTGCACGAGCTGGTCCGGTCCTGGAGCCCGGCCCCCCTGCGCACCGCGGTCTACACCCACGGACACGTCGACCACGTCGGCGGCATCCGGTGGTTCGAGGCCGAGGCCGAGGGTTCCGGCGCGCCGCCGCCCGAGGTCGTGGCGCACGAGCGGGTCGCCGACCGCTTCGACCGCTACCGCATGACCGAGGGCTACAACGGCGTCATCAACCAGCGGCAGTTCCGGCTGCCCGGGCCCTTCTTCCCGACCGACTTCCGCTACCCCGACCGCACGTACCGGGGATCGACCGAGGTGGCGGTCGGCGACGTCGCGGTCGAGCTGCACCACGACCGGGGCGAGACCGACGACCACACGTGGGCCTGGGTCCCCGACCGGCGCGCCCTGTGCTCGGGCGACATGTTCATCTGGGTGTCGCCGAACTGCGGCAACCCGCAGAAGGTGCAGCGCTACCCCCTCGAGTGGGCCGCCGGGCTGCGACGGATGGCCGACCTCGGCGCCGAGCTGCTCCTCCCGGGGCACGGGCCGGCGATCGGTGGGCGCGACGACATCGCCCGGGTCCTCACCACCGCCGCCGAGTACCTCGAGTCGATCGCGGGGCAGACCCTCGAGATGATGAACCAGGGCGCCCGGCTCGACGAGATCGTGCACTCGGTGCGCGTCCCGGACGAGCTGGCGTCGCTGCCGTGGCTCCGCCCGATCTACGACGAGCCCGAGTTCGTGGTCCACAACCTCTGGCGGCTGTACGGCGGCTGGTACGACGGCAACCCGGCCCGGCTGAAGCCGGCGCCCGACGCTGCGCTCGCCGCGGAGCTCGCCACGCTGGCCGGCGGACCGGGCGCGCTCGCCGAGCGCGCCGGCGAGCTGGCGGCCGACGGCGAGCTGCGGCTGGCGGGCCACCTGGCCGAGCTGGCGGCGCAGGCGGCGCCGGACGACCCCGGGGTCCACCGGGTGCGGGCGGCGGTGTTCGGGGCCCGGGCGCGCGAGGAGGCGTCGCTCATGGCGAGCGGCATCTTCCTCTGGGCCGCGCACGAGTCGGAGCGGAAGAGCACGGACGAACAGGCCGAAGGGGGCACGACGTGACGGTGTTGGAGCGGTTCCGGGTGGACGGGAAGGTGGCGCTGGTGACCGGCGCGGGGCGCGGCATCGGTCGGGCCAGCGCGCTCGCGCTGGCCGAGGGGGGTGCCGACGTGGTCGTGGCCGCCCGCACCCTCGAGCAGGTCGAGCAGGTGGCCGAGGAGGCGCGCGCCTTCGGCGTCCGCGCCGAACCCGTGTCGTTCGACGTGATGGAGCTCGAGCGGCTCGGCGAGCTGGTCGCCGTCGCGACCGAGCGGCTGGGCGGCCTCGACCTGCTCGTGAACAACGCGGGCGGATCGTTCCCCAAGCCGCTGCTCGACACGAGCACGTCCTCGTTCGAGCGCGCCTTCCGCTTCAACGTGACCACGGCGCTCGAGCTGACCAAGCAGGCGGTCCCGGCGATGCTGGCCCGCGGCGGCGGCTCGGTGGTCAACATCTCGTCGGCCATCGGCCGTCTGACCGACCGGGGCTTCGCCGCCTACGGCACGGCCAAGGGCGCGCTGACCCACCTCACGAAGCTGATGGCGTGCGACCTGGCGCCGCACATCCGGGTGAACGGCATCGCGGTGGGTTCGATCGCCACCTCGGCGCTCGACATGGTCCTCACCGACGACGGGCTGCGCACCGCGATGGAGGACGCGACCCCGCTCCGCCGCCTGGGCGAACCGGAGGACATCGCCGCTGGCGTGCTCTACCTGTGCTCGCCCGCCGGCAGCTTCCTCACGGGCAAGCTGCTCGAGATCGACGGCGGGACCGAGGCGCCGACGCTGGGGCTGGGCCTGCCCGACCTCGAGCCCACCGGCGGCTGAGCGACCGCACCGGCCGCCGCCCCGGCGGAACCCCTCCCTGGCAGGGAGCTCCCAGTGGGGGACTGTGGTGGCGGTCACCACGCTCTGCGGTCGTTCCAGCGCACTCCGTCGATACGCTGGGGTGGTGTTGCGGTGGGCAGCGAAGCGGAACGAGGACGAGGACCGGCGCGAGCACGCGTTCGAGGCCCTGCTCGACCGCCTGTTCGCCCGCTTCCTGAGCGTCTCGACCGCGGATCTGGAGCTCGCCCTCCAGGAGACGGTGGAGGAGCTCGGGCGCTTCGTCGGCGTGGACCGCAGCTACATCATCCGCCACGACTGGCACCACCGGACCTCGTCCATGACCCACGAGTGGTGCGCGCCCGGCGTCGAGCCGTCCTTCGACGTGGAGCAGCGCATCCCCATGTCGACGGGTCCGCTCCAGCAGGCACGCCTCGAGGCGCTCGAGGTCAGCGAGATCCCCGACGTCGGCGAGCTGGGTGAGGGCTGGGACGAGGACCGGGCCTACCTCGAGTCCGAGGGCATCACCGCCATCCTCGAGGTGCCGTTCTCGCTCGGCGACCGCCTGGCCGGGGTCATCGGGTTCGACTCGGTGAGCGGGCCCGTGCAGTGGCGGCCGACGGACGTCACGGCGCTCAAGGCCGTCGCCTCGCTGATCGCCAACGTGCTCGCCCGTCGCGCGACCGAGGCGACGCTCAACGACACGCTGCAGGAGCTGCGCGCCGTCTTCGGCAGCGCACCGGTCCCGCTGATGCTCCTCGACCACGCCGGCGTCGTGCTGCGGGCCAACCCGTCGGCGTCGGAGATGTTCGGCCTGACCCCCGAGGAGCTGGTGGGCTCGAACTGCCTGCAGCGGATCCACCCGTCCGACCTCGAGGCCGTCGCGCCGCGCTGGCTGAGCATGCTCGAGACCGATGGGATGGACGTGTCCACCGACGAGGTCCGCTTCCTCACCCCGGCCGGCTACCGCTGGCACCGCGTCGACGCCACCGCCACCCGTGACCCCGACGGCCGGTTCCGGTACTCGACCGTGCACATCGTCGACGTCGACGACGCGCGGCGCACCGCCAGCCAGCTCGGTCGGAGCGAGCGGCGGTTCGGCTCGCTCGTCGAGAACCTCCCCGACGCGGTGATGCGCTTCGACCAGAACCACCGGGTGACGTTCGCGAACGCCGCGGCCATCAGCACGAGCCAGGAGATGGCGGCGGCCGGGACGGTCATGCGCGCCGGGTGGCCGCGCCTCGAGCGCACGTCGGCGAGCACGCTGCGGGAGTCGCTCACGACCGTGTTCGCCAAGGGCCGGCCCGTCACCGTCGAGTACCCCGTCGGCACCGGCCAGGCCGAGATGTGGTGCGAGTCCACCTTCGTGCCCGAGTTCGCGGCCGACGGCTCGGTCGAGTCGGTGCTGCTCGTGGCCCGCGACATCACGCACCGGCGCGTCGAGGAGGCCGAGCTCGCCCACCGGGCCACCCACGACACGCTCACCGGACTGCCCAACCGCTCCCTGCTGCTGTCCCTCCTCGCCCAGGCCAGTGCCGCCCGCGAGGGCGCCGACGACGAGCGCTCGCTGGCGCTGCTGTTCCTCGACGTCGACCGGTTCAAGACGGTGAACGACACGCTCGGCCACAGCACGGGCGACGAGCTGCTCTGCGCCGTCGCCGATCGCCTCGGCTCGGTGCTCCGGCCCTCCGACACGCTCGCCCGCCTCGGCGGCGACGAGTTCACCGTCCTGCTGCCCGACGTCGGCCCGGGCGAGGCGGCCGTGGTCGCCGACCGCCTCCGCCAGTCGCTCGAGGCACCGATCGTGATCGATGGCATGACGTTCCGGCTGACGATGTCGATCGGCGTGGTCGAGTCCGCCGAGCCGGCGGAGCCGGCAGACCTGCTGCGCTGGGCCGACGCCGCGATGTACGAGGCGAAGACGCAGGGCCGCGACCGGGCCTGCACGTTCGACGAGCGGATGCGGGCCGAGGTGAGCGAGCGCAACGAGCTCGACCGCGACCTGACCGGGGCGCTCGACCGCCGCGAGTTCGTCCTGCACTACCAGCCCGAGGTCGACCTCGAGACCGGCGCCACCGTCGGCTGCGAGGCGCTCGTGCGCTGGCTGCACCCCGAGCTCGGGATCATGTCCGCCGACCGGTTCATCTCGCTCGCCGAGGAGAACGGCACGATCGTCTCGCTCGGGCGGTGGGTGCTCCGCGAGGCCTGCCGCACGGTCGCCCGCTGGCGCGCCGAGGACATCGTCGACCGCGACTTCGTGCTCCGTGTGAACCTCTCGGCCCGCCAGATCGACCAGACGGGCCTGGCGGCCGAGGTCGCCGAGCTGGTCGAGTCCGTCGGCCTCGACCCGTCGCAGCTCTGCCTCGAGATCACCGAGACGGCGCTCATGCGCGACGTCCGGGCCGGGATGCAGGCGCTCACCGAGCTCCACGAGGTCGGCGTCCGGCTGGCGGTCGACGACTTCGGCACCGGCTACAGCTCGCTCAGCTACCTCAAGCGGTTCCCGCTCGACGTGCTGAAGGTCGACCGGTCCTTCGTCGACGGCCTTCCCGACGAGGCCCACGACGTCGCGATCACCACCGCGAACCTCCAGCTGGCCCGCTCGCTCGGGCTGAGCGTCACCGCCGAGGGCGTCGAGACGCCCGAGCAGCGCGACGCGCTGCTCACCATGGGGTGCCGCCACGCGCAGGGCTACCTCTTCAGCCGCCCGGTCCCCGAGGCCGAGCTGCTCGCCTACATCGCGGCGTCGCGGCCCTCGGTGAACGGACCGCTGCCCCGCCACGGCGACGCACCCGGCCACCCCACGCGCCACGCGGTCGCACCGCCGGTGCCCGTCGCCACGCAGCCGTAGCCGGTCGCCGCCGCGACCGCGGATGTTCACCGTCCCGTCATCGCCTCCGGCGGGGACGTGGACGAAGATGGGGTCGGGCGAGCCGGAACACGGAGGTGCTCGGTGCGCGCACGGTGGACGATCCCGACGCTGCTCCTCGCGCTCGCCGCGACCGTCGCCGCCTGCACCGTTCCGGCTCCCGTCGATCCGGACACGCCGCCGGTCGTGGGCTACGAGGTCGAGACGGTCGCCGAGGGCCTGCGCCTGCCCACCAACCTCGAGTTCGCCCCGGGCGGCCGGATCTTCGTGGCGGAGCAGGCCGGGACCGTCCAGACGTTCGACGGCGTCGACGACCCGACCCCGACGCTCGCCGTCGACGTGTCCGACGAGGTCGCGAGCTTCAACGACCTCGGGCTGCTCGCGCTCGCGGTCGACCCCTCGTACCCCGCGCGTCCGTTCCTCTACCTGATGTACACGACCGACCCGTCGGGTCGGTACGGCGACGCCTGCCCGTCGCCCCCGGGCGCCTACGTCGACGGCTGCCCGATGTCGGCCCGGATCACCCGCGTCCCGGTCGATCCGACCACCGGCCTCGAGCGCGGCCCCGAGCAGGTCCTCCTCGCCGACCGCTGGTGCTTCCAGTTCCCGACCCACGGCCCCGACGACCTGGTCTTCCTGCCCGACCGGACGCTGCTCGCCAGCGCCGGCGACGGCGGGGCGTTCTCCGACGCCGACATCGGGCGCCTCGGCGGCTCCCCCCTCAGCCCCACCCCCCGCAACCCGTGCGGGGATCCTCCCGGCGGGGTCGGCTCCCTCCTGTCGGCGCCGACCGCCGAGGGCGGCGCGCTGCGGTCCCAGGACGTGCTCACCGGCACCGACCCGACGGGCTTCAACGGCGCGGTGATCCGGATCGACCCCGACACCGGCGCACCCGTGGCGGGGAACCCGCTCGTCGGCGTGGGCCCGCTGGACGACGACGCGCTGATCGCCCACGGGCTCCGGAACCCGTTCCGGCTCGCCGTCCGCCCCGGCACCGACGAGGTCTGGATCGGCGACGTGGGCTGGAACAGCTGGGAGGAGCTCGACCGGATCGACTCGGCGACCGACGACGCGGTCGAGAACTTCGGCTGGCCGTGCCGGGAGGGCCCCGACGAGACGGCCGCGTACGCCTCGCTCCACCTCGACCTGTGCGCCCGGGCCGTGGCGCCGACGGCCCCGACGCGCCTGACCGAGCCGCACTTCGCGTACCCGCGGAGCGGAGCACCCGACACCGAGCGCTGCGGCGCCGGCGGGATGTCGATCTCGGGCGTGGCCTTCCTCGGCGACGCGCCGTACCCGGCCCCGCTCCGCGGTGCGCTCGTGTTCAGCGACTACGTCCGGGGCTGCGTGTGGGCGATGTCCATCGGCGCCGACGGCCGGCCCGACCCCGGACAGGTGGTCACGCTCGCCACGGGACGGGTGGCGGTCGACGTCGAGGTCGGCACCGGTGGGTTCGCGTACCTGCTCGACATCGCCCGCGGGACGATCGACCGCATCCGGCCCGAGACGACGATGCCCCCCGAGGTGGTCCTCACGGCCTCGCCCGACGCCGGGCCGGTGCCCCTGGCGGTCACCTTCGGCACCGAGGGGTCGACCGACCCGAGCGGCGGCGCGCTCTCGTTCGCCTGGGACCTCGACGGTGACGGCGACCACGACGACGCGACCGGACCCTCGGCGACCCGCGCCTACACGAGTCCCGGCGACGTGACGGTGGGCGTTCGGGCCACGAGCTCCTCGGGTGGCGTCACCGACGCCACCCGAGTCGTGCACGCCGGCAACTCCCGGCCGACCGTGCGGGTCACCGCCGGCCCGAACGGGTGGTCCGTCGGCCAGCCGATCTCCTTCTCCGCCGTGGCGAGCGACGCAGAGGACGGGCCGCTGACCGGGACCTCGGTGTCGTGGGCGATCGAGGTCCGCCACTGCCAGACCACCGACGACTGCCACACCCACACGTACCAGACCGCCACCGGCACCTCGGGCTCGGTCGCTGGCCCCGACCACGACCTGCCGTCGTACGTCGTGCTCCGCGCCACGGCACGCGACTCGGCCGGGCTGACCGCGTCGGACGAGGTCCGGCTCGACCCCCGAACCGTCACCGTGAACTTCGCGTCGTTCCCCGACGGCCTGCAGGTCGGCGTCGGCTCGACGGTCGCGACGGCGCCGTTCACGCGCACGTTCATCGTCGGCTCGCGCCGCACGGTCACCGCGCCCGTACCGCAGACGTGGAACCGGCTGCCGGTGGGCTTCTGGTTCTGGTCCGACGGCGGCGCCCGCAGCCACGACGTCACGTTCACGCAGTCGGGCACGTGGCTGGCCGCGTTCAGCCTGTAGGCCCGCTGCACCCGGCCGCCACGGAACTAGAACAGGTTCTCGTTCTGTCGATAGGGTGCCCGGCGGACCGGCACCCGGCCGGATCCGGGATCCCGAGGGGGGACCATGCCGGCCGTCCTGACCGAACGTGACGGGCACCTGCTCGTCGTCACGCTGAACCGCCCCGAGCGCCAGAACGCCATCAACGGCGAGATGCTGGTCCTGATGCTCGACGCCTTCCGGGAGGCGGACGAGGACCCCGACATCCGGGCGATCGTGCTGACGGGCGCCGGCGGCAACTTCTGCTCCGGTGCTGACCTCAAGGACATGGCCGGCGGCTACTCCGAGCCGACCGAGGCCGTCGTCGACGTCCAGGCCCGCATGGCCGAGGACCCCGAGCTGCACTGGAAGGCGCTGCTGCGCACCTGGCGGCCGGGCGTGCCGATCATCCTCGCCGCCGAGGGCACGGCGATCGCGGGCGGCACCGAGCTGCTCGGCGCGACCGAGATCCGCGTCGCCGGCGAGTCGGCCAAGTTCGGCATCTCCGAGGTGAAGTGGTCGCTGTACCCGATGGGCGGCTCGGCGGTCCGCATCCCGCGGCAGATCCCCTACACGATCGCTGCGGAGCTGCTGCTGACCGGCGAGCACATCAGCGCGCAGCGGGCGCTCGAGATCGGCCTCATCGGCCACGTCGTGCCCGACGGCCAGGCGGTCGAGAAGGCCAAGGAGATCGGCCACCGCATCGGTGAGGGCGGCCCCCTCGCGGTGCGGGCGCTGCTCAAGACGCTGCGCGAGACGAACGGCATGCAGGAGACCGAGGCGCTCGAGTACGAGTTCACCTACGGCTGGGACGTCTTCGCCTCCGAGGACGCCAAGGAGGGCCCGCGGGCCTTCAAGGAGAAGCGCAAGCCCGACTTCAAGGGCCGGTGAGACCGTGGCCCGGGCGTCCGCCCGGGCCACCTCCGAACGACGACAGCGACCGCACCCGACGGGGGGACAGGACATGGATCTCGGACTGCAGCTCGGCTACTGGGGGCAGCTGCCCTCGTCCGACTGGGTGGAGCGAGCCGTCGAGGCGGAGCAGCTCGGCTTCACGTCGGTCTGGACCGCCGAGGCGTGGGGCTCGGACGCCCTGTCGCCGCTCGCCTACTTGGCGGCGAGGACGGAGCGCATCGCGCTCGGCACGTCGGTGATGCAGCTGGCGGCGCGGACCCCGACCGCCACCGCGATGTCGGCGATCACGATGGACCACCTGTCGAACGGGCGGTTCCGCCTCGGCCTCGGCGTGTCGGGCCCGCAGGTGGTCGAGGGCTGGTACGGCCGTCCGTCGGACAAGCCGCTCGCCCGCACCCGGGAGTACGTCGAGATCATCCGTCGCGTCGTGGCGCGCGAGGAGCCGCTCGACTTCCAGGGCGAGTTCCACCAGCACCCGTACCACGGCGAGGGCTCGGTCGGCCTCGGCAAGTCGCTGAAGTCGATCGTCCACCCGCTGCGCCGCCACATCCCGATCTACCTCGGCGCCGAGGGCCCCAAGAACGTGACGCAGACCGCGGAGATCGCCGACGGCTGGCTCCCGCTCTACTACTCGCCGTTCCGCCAGGACGTCTACGCCGACCAGCTCGCCGGCGCGAAGGACGACTTCCAGGTGGCCGCGCTTGCGGTGTTCCACGTGACCGAGGACGACCGCGACGAGACGATCGCCGACGCGCTGGGGGTGACCCGGGCGATGCTTGCGTTCTACATCGGGGGCATGGGCGCCAAGGGCCAGAACTACCACACGAAGCTGGCGGCCCGGATGGGCCTCGGCGAGCAGGCCGAGCGCATCCAGGAGATGTTCTTCGACGGCCGCGGCGCCGAGGCCGTGTCCGAGGTCCCCGTCGAGTTCGCCGACGAGATCTCGCTGGTCGGCACGCCGGCGCGCATCGCCGATCGCGTGGCGGCGTGGAAGGAGTCGGCCGTGACCGAGATCCTCGTCGCCGCCGGCAGCGTCGACCAGGTGCGCCAGGCCGCCGAGATCATCCTCCCGGTCTGAGCGACCAGCCCGATCGCGACCTTGGGGACCCCCCCAACAAGCCCCTACTGCCGAACTTGGGGATGAGCGGTCGCTGAGCGATCGCTGGTCCCCAAGTTCGCCGATCTGCGCTTCTTGGGGTCGTCCCCGAGTTCGGTGCGGGCGGGGTCGGTCAGACGGGGGCGAGCTCGCGGGCGGCGACGCCCGGGGCGACCAGCGGCCAGCCGATCTCACGCTCGTAGGCGTAGGCCACGTCGAACAGCTCGGCGTCGCGGTGGTGGCGGGCCATCACCTGCAGGCCGACGGGCAGGCCGTCGACGGATCCGGCGGGGATCGACACGGCCGGGTTGCCGTAGATGTTCGAGATGATCGTCAGGCCGCCCATCGTGACGAGGTCGGGCACGCGCTCGACGACCAGCTCGATGAGCCGGTTCGAGAGCTTCGGGAAGGCGCCGTTGGCCAGCCGGACGCTCGCCATCAGGCCCCGGAACGCGCCACGGGCGGCGCTCGAGGACTTGGCGCTGTCGAGGAACGTCGCGGTCGGGCTCGACGTCGCGGCGTCGGCGGCGAAGGCGGGGCCCGGGTTGGTGGCGCAGATGATGTAGTCGACCTGCTCGAACGCCGAGGCCATCACCTCGTTGGCCTGGAGGCGCTGCGCCTCGGCCACTGCGGCGAGGTTCAGGTTGTAGGTCGTCTGGGCGAGGACCAGCCCCAGGGCGATCTCGTCGGTGAGGTCGGCGGCGCAGGCCGGCCACAGGTCGTCGAGCTCGGCGAGCAGGGTCGACAGGTTGCCCATCGCCCACTGCGCCGCCAGGTTCGGCAGGTCGAGGCGGATGTCGACCGGCTCCATGCCGGTGAGCTCGACGAGGGCGGCGGCCCGCTCCCGGACCTCGCGCTCGACGCCGTCCTCGAGCGTCACGCCGGCGATCGACGGGAGGATGGCGACCTTGCGGCCCTTCAGGTCGGTCGAGCCGAGGTTGCGCTCCCAGCCACCCGGGTTGGGGAGGCTGGTCGGGTCACGCGGGTCCTCCCCGGCGCAGACGTCGAAGTGGCGGGCGGCGTCGCGGACGGACCGGGCGAGGGAGCCGAGCACGACGGTCCCGGGGCGGGAGAAGGCGTGCGGGCCGCGGGACAGGCGCCCGAACGTGCCCTTCATGCCGAACAGGCCGTTGTAGCCGGCGGGGATGCGGATCGAGCCACCGCCGTCGCCGCCGTTGGCGATCGTGACCAGGCCGCCGGCCACCGCGGCGGCGCTGCCGCCCGAGGAGCCCCCGACGGTGCGGCCGTGGCGCCACGGGTTGTGGGCCACGCCGTTGAGCTTCGTGATGCCGACGTTGAGGCCGCCGAACTCGGAGGCCGTCGTCAGGCCGACGGGGTTGGCGCCGCCGTCCTCGATGAAGCGGCGGGTGGCCTCGCCCGTGAAGGTGGCGATGCGGTCCTTGAACACCAGCGACGCACCGGTGTCGGGCCAGCCCTCGACCGGCTCGAGCTCCTTGATGCCCACCGGCACGCCGCCGAACGGCTTGGACAGGTCGGCCCGCTCCGCCGCCTCGAAGGCCCGCTCCGGGTCGAGGAACGAGAAGCAGTTGAGGTCGCTCGAGGCGATCGCGTCGAGGGTGGCCTGCAGCTCCTCCACCGGGGACCGCTCCCCCGCCCGGAAGGCGTCGACGAGCGAGCAGGCGTCGCCCAGCCAGGGGCCGTCGGGAGCCGAGGACCCGTTGGAGGACGTGGAGAGCGTGTCAGCCATGGGGTCCATGGTCGCACAGGTGCCGAACGTCGTTCACCTCGCCCGCCGTGCCGCCCCGCGGAGCGACCCGGTCGCGGCGTCGTCACCCGCGGGCCGAGGGCCTCAGGATCGGCCCGCCGGACGTCACCGGCCGGTGTCCCGGCCGCGTCGGGCCCTGCGACTTGAATGGGCCCATGCCACGTCAGACCGAACTGTTCGAGGGTGGGTACGCACGGGAGATCATCGAGGTCCCCGTCACGCAGGAGCTCGGCGAGTCCTTCATGGCGTACTCGCTGTCGGTCATCACCTCCCGCGCCATCCCCGACGTGCGCGACGGCCTCAAGCCCGTGCAGCGCCGGATCCTCCACGCCATGGCCGACATGGGGATGCGGCCCGACCGACCCCACCGCAAGTGCGCCAACGTCGTCGGCGAGACGATGGGCAAGTACCACCCGCACGGCGACGGGGCGATCTACGACGCGCTCGTCCGCATGGGCCAGACCTTCGGCCGCAACATCACCCTCGTCGACCCCCACGGCAACTTCGGCTCGCTCGACGACCCGCCGGCGGCCTACCGCTACACCGAGTGCCGCCTCACCGAGGCGGCCATGGAGATGCTCGCCGAGATCGACGAGGAGACCGTCGAGTTCCGGCCGACGTTCGACGGCGAGCGGGTCGAGCCGCTGTACCTCCCCGGCCGGCTCCCGAACCTGCTCGTCAACGGCACCTCGGGCATCGCCGTGGGCATGGCCACGAACATGGCGCCGCACAACCTCGCCGAGGTGTTCGAGGCCATCAAGCTCGTCATGACCAAGCGCCGGCCGAAGCCGACGACGGCCGAGCTCATGGCGGTGCTGCCCGGACCCGACTTCCCGTCCGGGGGCGTCGTGGTCGACGAGGGCCTGGCCGAGGCGTACGAGACCGGGCGCGGCAGCGTCCGGATCCGGGCGACCGCCGAGATCGTCGACCTGACCCGCGCCCGTCAGGGCATCGTCGTCACCGAGCTCCCCTACCTCGTCGGCCCGGAGCGCGTCGTCGGGCGCATCCAGGAGCTCATGCGCAACGGCAAGCTGCCGCTCGTCACCGACGTGAAGAACACGTCCGACCGCCACACCGGCCTGCGCATCGAGGTCGAGCTGCGACCCGGCGCCAACGCCAAGGCGGTGCTCACGGAGCTGTACCGGCTGACGCCGATGGAGGACAGCTTCGGGATCAACAACGTCGTCCTCGTCGACGGGACCCCGCGGACCGTGGGGCTGTACGAGCTCTGCCAGCACTACATCGACCACCGCCTCGACGTGGTCCGGCGCCGCACCGAGTTCCGCCTCGAGAAGGCCCGGCGCCGGCTGCACCTGGTCGAGGGCCTGCTGATCGCGCTCGACGCCATCGACCTGGTCGTGTCGATCATCCGCTCGTCCGAGGACGCGGCCGAGGCCCGGGACCGGCTCATGGAGCAGCTGTCGCTCACCGAGGTCCAGGCCGTCCACATCCTCGACATGCAGCTGCGGCGCCTGACCGCCCTGGCCAAGCTCGAACTCGAGGCCGAGGCCGGCGAGCTGCGCGGCCGCATCGACGACTTCGAGAAGATCCTGGGCTCCGAGAAGCGCCAGCGGAAGATCGTGCTCGACGAGCTCGAGGAGCTCGTCGCCAACTACGGGTTCGACCGTCGCAGCCGGATCGTCACGCCCGACCACCTCGACGACGTCACCCTGGAGGAGGCCGAGGCCGAGGAGGCCGCCAGCCGGGTCGAGGAGCCGTGCATCGTCGCGCTGACGACCAGCGGGATGATCGGCCAGGAGCCGGTCAGCGGGCCGAAGCCGGCGACGCCCGGCCGCCACGACGTGCTGGCCCAGCGCGTCGCGACGACGACGCACTCCCGCCTCGCCGCGGTCACCTCCCGGGGTCGGGTGTTCCCCGTCGCGGTGAGCGCCGTGCCCGAGGTGACCGGCCGCTCCCGCGGCACCGCGCTCACCGACCTCGTCCCGCTCGACAAGGGCGAGACCGTCCTGACGCTGGTCGCCGGACCGACCACCGGCGGCGACGAGGCGGCCCCGCCACCGGTGCTGCTCGTCACCGCCCTGGGCGTCATGAAGCGCGTCGCCGCCGCCGACCTGCTCGGGCTCGCCGCCGGCCGGACCGCCATCAAGCTCAAGCCCGGCGACCGCGTGATCGCCGCCACGGCTGCGCCCGACGGGGTCGACCTGGTGGCGGTGGCGTCGAACGCGCAGGCGCTCCGGTGCGAGGCCGCGAACGTGCCCGTCCAGGGCGCCGGAGCGGGCGGCGTCGGCGGCATGAAGCTCGGCGAGGGCGCGACGGTCGTCGGCGCGGGCATCGCCGGCCCTGGCGCGATCGTGCTCACGGTGAGCGACGCCCAGACCGCCAAGGTCACCGATGCCGACGAGATCCCGGTCAAGGGCCGCAACACCGGCGGCCTGCGCATCACGAAGTTCCGGGCCGAGAAGCGCCTCGAGTGGGCCTACGTCGGACCCGACACCGGCGTGCTGCTGGTGGTCGGCACCGAGGACGCCCCGTCCAGGCCCGACCCGATGCCCGAGACGCTGACCCTCCACGCCACGGGCCGCGACCTCGCCTCGAAGGCGACGCGGCGGCGCTGGCTCGGGACCGGCGTGTCGCGCTGGTAGGTCCCCACCCGGCGCTCCGCGTGCGCTGACCGTCGCACGACGACCAGCCGCGCACCGGGAACGCGGTCTGCTTCACTGCCTCCATGTCCGAACCCGTTGCGTCCCCCGCGCCGCTGACCGCGGCCGTCGTCCACGAGCTGATCGAGGAGCTGGCGGGCCTCGACCGGACGTTCCTCGCCGGCGAGAAGGCGCAGGCCGACCTGCCGACGGTCCTCGACGGCTACCGCTGGATGTTCTCCATCCTCTCGGTCGGCCTCGACGTCTTCCTCTGGGGCGACGTCACCGCGCCGCGGTTCACCGACATCGTCGGCGCCAACCGCAAGTGGGGCGGCGACAACGCCGACGCCTTCTACCAGTACGCGCCGATCGACCCGTCCCGCACCTACCGCGTCCGGGCCACCCGGGCCGACGCCGTCTACTTCTCGCTGACCGTGTACGGCGGGCCCGACGACGGCCGCTACAGCGAGCGGATCGTGGCGACGGTCAACGACCACGACGTGCGCGCCGTCGACCCGGCCGGCACGGCCGAGGAGTTCGAGATCTGGCTCTCATCGGATGAACCGGAGTGGGTGGCTGGCCCCAGCGGCCGGGAGCGGGAGGCTGGCCTCAGCGGCCAGGAGCGGGAGGAGAGCCTGCCGAGGGTGTGGCTCCGGCTCGAGCCCGACGCCGTCGCGGCGATCACCCGCGACTACCTCGCCGAGCCGACGGAGGGCCGGCGCATGGAGTGGCGGATCGAGCACGTCGGAGATCCCGGCGAGTGGCGGCCGACCGACGAGTCCGAGGCCCGGCGCTACCGCGCCACGCTGACCTGGCTGCGGGAGCAGGCGCAGATCGTGCCGGTCGTGCTGGCCGACCCCAACACCGTCCAGGACCCGTACCCGGTGCCGCAGCAGACGTTCGGCTGGGCCGCCGGCGACGCCGCCTACGCCATGGGGAGCTACGAGCTCGACGAGGACCAGGCGCTGGTCGTGCGGGGCACGTCGCCCGAGTGCGCCTTCTGGAACCTGTGCCTCTGGAACCCGTTCCTTCACACCTTCGACTACGCCCACGACCAGGTGACGATCAACGGGTTCCAGGTGTCCTACGAGCCCGACGGGTCGTGGGAGATCGTGGTCTCGGAGCGCGACCCGGACCGCCCGAACTGGGTCCGGACGCAGGGCCACCGCCACGGCCTGATCTGGTTCCGCTGGTTCCACCCCGCGGCGACGCCCGACCCCGTCACGACCGAGGTCGTCACCGTCGGCTGACCGAGCACCGCCCGAGCTCGGGGGGGGGGGGGGGGATCGCTGCGGTCAGACGCCGAACGCGTCGCGGTAGCCCGCGAGGTCGGACCGGATCCCGTCGGGGTCCACCCCGACCGCCGCGGCGTCGTAGACGACCCGGCCGTGGCGGTTGCGCCGGTGCCCGGCCAGGTACTCGGCGTGCGCGGCGCGGGCACGACCGTCGAGCGGCTGGCCCGCCAGCGAGTACACCTCGGCCGCGATGCCCAGGTCGTCGGCCATGAAGTCGTCGAAGCGCACGTCGATCGAGCGGTCCGCGGGCAGCAGGTCGCGGTCCCGCGCGGCCGCGCCGAGCAGCTCGGTGAGGATGCGCTGCCAGTGGGCGCCGATCGCGGCGGGGTCGGGCGACCCCACGTGGGCGCGGGCGGCGTACGCCACCATCGTGGCCATGCTGACCGCCACGTCCCCGGGGTCGCGGTGGGTGACCACGAACGTGGCGTCGGGGAAGACCTCGACGAGCGGTCCGAACTGCTCGAGGTGCTGCGGCGACTTCAGCACCCACCGATCGCCGCCGCGCAGGAACTGCAGCACCTGCAGCACGCGGCGCAGGTACCGGTAGTGCGGCGTCTGGTCGCGGGAGCGGTAGTGCTCGCGCCAGCTCGGGATCGGGGCGAGCGTGTCGAAGAACATCGACGAGCAGTCGATCGACAGCAGGTGGATCTCCTCGTGGGCGTGCCAGGTGGACATCTCGTGCATCCGGTCGAGCTCGGGCGTCCACAGCCGGCCCATCGCGACCGACGCGTCGCACCGCGCCGTCCGCGGCGCCAGCGAGCCGTCGCCGAACAGCGGCTCCCCGGGCGCCGGCACCGGTTCGAGCGCCTCCCAGAACGGGAGCGACCGCAGCGCCGGGTCCGCCGAGACGAGGTTGTGGAGGTGGGTCGTGCCCGACCGGGGCAGCCCGGCGATCACGATCGGCGCCCGCACCTCCTGCTCGAGCGCCTCGGGGTGACGGCGGACCACGTCCTCGACGAGCAGCCGGTTGGTCAGGAACTGCACCAGCTGGGCGTGGACGCTGACGGTGCCGAACGCCGACAACCCCGCCTCGTCGCGGTAGGCGCGGCACAGCACGTCGAGCGGCTCCCGCCACCCGTCGGGGCCGAAGTCGTCGAGCCCTCCGGCCTTGGCGATCGCGTCGGCGACGAGCCGGTCGGGCACCAGCTCGACGTCGTCGGCCAGCGCGGCGCCGAGTCCCATGATCTCCAGCGCCTCTGGCCCGAACCGAGGGGCCGCCAGATCGTCGAGCACGATCGGCGGCGGCGTGGGCTCGGCGAGGTCGGTCACGCCGTGACCGTAGCCACGACGTCGACGCGGACGCTTCGGCGCCGGTTCCCGTCGTCAGGTGACGGAAACCGGCGCCAGAGCGGCTCGGGGTGCCGTCAGTCGAGGCCGAGGCGCCGCGCCAGCTGCAGGTGGTCCGCCGGCTCCAGCATCGTGGCGACCATCGACCACACGCCCGCGAAGGCCTCGGGCGGCGCGCTCTGCCGCATGCCCCCGAGCAGCTCCACGCGGTCGTCGACGTTCATCGCCGGGATCATCAGCGCGAGCGACCGGCCCATCTCCTCCGGCGGGATGCTCGACACGATGGCGGTGTGGATGGCCAGCACCCGCTCCGGCCCGATGGCGGCCTCGAGCGCCGGCATGACGACCCGCTCCTCGAGGTCCTGGTGGCGCAGGTACGCCGAGGTGAAGTCGGCCAGCTCGAGGTACAGGGCGTGGGCGCGGAAGCGCTGCTCGACGTCGGGGGCCTCGACCGTGCCCGCGGCCTGCTCGGCGACGTCGCGGATGCGGACGTCCAAGGCGGCGTGGTCGGCGGCGATCGCCTCGGCCAGGGTCGGCAGCTCGACCTCGAGCACCGGCTCGATCGCCCCGTCCTCGTGGTGGGCGTGGCTCTCGAGGAGCGAGACCACGTCGCGGATCCGGGCCGCGAGGCACGCCCGACCGGCGCGGTCGGCCGGGTCGAGCCGGCCGGCCTCGAGCGTCGTGTCGAACAGCTCGCTGCGGATGCCCTTGTGGATGTCGCGGTACAGGTCGACGACGACGGGTCGCAGCACGTCGGCCGGCACCCGGTCGGCGAGGCCGGTGATGGTCATGCCCCCGACGGCGGCGGCGGGGTCGGCGGCGGTGGGGTCGGCGGTGGTCTCGATGGGGGTGCTCAGATCGGTCATGTCGGGTTCTCCCGTTCGTGGGCCGGCCCTGTCGCCGGCACCCCTGCATCGTCGGGGTCGACGGGCGGGCCCGCTCCTGAAAGGCCCGTCATCGTTTGCTAAGAACTCGCTAACCCGCCCCGTGGCGCTGCGAAAGGGACCCCCGGCCGTGCTCGACGCCGACCACCTGCGACTGATGGAGGGCGGGGCGCTCATCGTCGGGCTCACCCTCGAGGACGGCGCGCCGTACGCCACGAGGGGCTGGGGGCTCCGGGTCGAGGACCCCGATCCCGACCGCGAGTGCCTGGCCGTCGTGCACCTGCTCCTCCCCGCCGACGACGCCACCGGCATCGAGGGCGTCGCGCCGGGCCGGGCGGTGGCGGTCACCGCGGCCGACGTGATGACGCTCGTCTCCGCGCAGTTCAAGGGCCGGTCGCTCGGCACCGCGCCGGCCACCGAGGACGACCTCGCCCTGTCGGAGCGCTACTTCGCCGGGTTCTCCGAGGCCGTGACCCGGTCCGACGGCCAGCCGCGGGAGCTCCTCGCACGGCTCGTGCCGCACGAGCTCGTGCGCTGCACCGTCGAGGTCCACGAGGCGTACGACCAGACGCCCGGGCCGGGTGCGGGCCAGGAGCTCGACCGGTGACCGCGCCGCCCTCGCTCGACGACCTGCGCACCGCGTTCGACGGCGCGGTCCCCGCCGTGGTCGTGACGGCGGACGCCGCCGGCGTCCCCAACGTGACCTACCTGTCGCGGGTGCGGCGGGTGGGCGACGAGCGCATCGCCCTCTCCAACCAGTTCCTGTCGAAGACGGCCCGCAACCTGGCCGAGAACCCGAGGGCCAGCGTCCTGGTGCTCGACCCGACGAACTACGACCAGTACCGCCTGCAGCTCGTCTACGAGCGCACGGAGCGGCGGGGCCCGGTCTTCGAGCGGATGAAGGCCGACATCGACCTGATCGCGGCGCTGCACGGCATGTCGGACGTGTTCCGGCTGCGCGCCGCCGACATCTACCGCGTGGTCGACATCGAGCGCGTCCCCGACCCGCCGTACCGGCTCGCGCCGCCGCAGCCGTGGGGCGGCCGCGACCACCGCCCGGCCGATCCGCTGCGGACCACCGCCGAGCTCGCCGCCCGCATGGGCCGCAGCACCGACCTCGACCGGACCATCGGGCTGCTGCTCGACGGCCTCGACGAGCTCTTCGGGCTCGAGCACTCGATCCTGGCGCTGGTGTCCGAGGACGGCCGCAGCCTCTTCACGATCGCCAGCCACGGCTACTCGGAGCAGGGCGTCGGCTCCGAGGTCGCGTTCGGCGAGGGCTTCATCGGCGAGGCCGCGCAGCGCTGCGAGCCGGTCCGCTTCGGCAACCTCCGCCAGATCGCCAAGTACTCGCGGTCGGTGCGGCGGACGTTCGAGGGCCAGGGCGGCAGCCCCGGTCCGATGATCGACGTGCCCGGACTGGAGGGCGCCGAGAGCCGGCTGGCCGTGCCGGCCATGTCGCAGGGCCAGCTCGTCGGGGTCGTCATGGTCGAGTCGCGCCGACCGGTCGCGTTCGACGAGGCCGACGAGCTCGCGCTGTCGGTGCTCGCGGGGCTCCTGGCCGCCGCGGTCGACGCCGACCGGGAGTCGGGCGATCGGGACGGCGTCGACCCGGGCCCGGTCGAGGGCGGCGGCGCGCCGGTCGTCACCGGCTCCCGCGTGGCGCGGATCCGCTCCTACACCACCGACGGCAGCACGTTCATCGACGGCGAGTACCTCATCAAGGGCGTCGCCGGGCGCGTGCTGTGGAGCCTTCTGCGCCAGCACCGCGACGAGGGCCGCACCGAGTTCACGAACCGGGAGGTGCGGCTCGACCCGAGCCTCGAGCTGCCGGCGTTCCGTGACAACCTCGACAGCCGCCTGCTCCTGCTCAAGCGCCGGCTCGACGAGCAGTCGGCGCCGGTCCGGATCGAGCGGACCGGCCGGGGCCGGTTCCGGCTCGAGGTCCACTGCCCGCTCGAGCTCGAGCTCGGCGCCGACGCCTGACACCCCGGACGCGCGCCGGGTGGCGCCCGCAGCGGACGTGAGCCGACGCATGCCCGGCGCGGCGGGCGGGGCCGCGTGTCACGCCGTTTGTGGCGCGGGATCGTCGCAGGCCCGTGGGAGACTCGGGGCGCCATGGCAGCCCGCACCCCACCCTCCTCGACGTCGGCCCGCTCCACGACCGCCACGAACCGGTCGGACTCCTACGACGAGAAGTCGATCCAGCTGCTCGAGGGGCTCGACGCCGTCCGCAAGCGCCCGGGCATGTACATCGGCGGGACGGGCCCCGAGGGCCTGCACCACCTCGTGTGGGAGCTGATCGACAACGCCGTCGACGAGGCCGCGGCGGGCCACGCCAGCCTCATCGAGGTGACGCTGCACCGGGACGGCTCGGTCGAGGTCGCCGACAACGGCCGCGGCATCCCCATCGGCAAGAAGGACGGCAAGCGCACCGCGCTCGAGATCGTCTTCACCGAGCTGCACGCCGGCGGCAAGTTCGGCGGGGGCGCCTACTCCGCGTCGGGCGGCCTGCACGGCGTCGGCGCCTCGGTGGTCAACGCGCTGGCGGCCAAGGTCGTGGCCGAGGTCGACCGCGACGGCGCCACGCACCGCCTGACGTTCGTGCACCGGGTCCCGGGCAAGGTCGACGCCAAGGGCCACTTCAAGCCCGGCTCCGCGCTCGAGGTCGTCCGCAAGGTCCCGCCCAAGCGCACCGGCACCCGCGTACGGTTCTGGCCCGACCTGGAGATCTTCGACCCGGGGCTCGCCATCGACGCCGAGCTGGTCCGGGACCACTGCGCGCAGGTCTGCTTCCTGGTGCCGGGCCTCAAGGTCCGCCTGGTCGACAAGCGCGGCAACGGCCGCGAGCCCGAGGAGTTCCTCGCCCGGGGCGGCCTGGCCGACCTCGTCGAGTCGCTCAGCATCGGCGAACCGGTGACCGAGATCATCACGCTCCACGGCGTCGGCACCTTCGAGGAGAAGGTCCCCGTCGAGGGCAAGATGAGCCTGGTCGAGCGCACGTGCACCGTCGACGTCGCCCTGCGCTGGGTCAAGGGCTACGACACCGTGCTCACCAGCTTCGTCAACACGATCCCCACCACCGAGGGCGGCACCCACGTGTCCGGCTTCGACCGGGCGCTGACGAAGATCGTGAACGACTCGCTGCTCGCCGGCTCGAAGAAGCTGGCCAAGATCGCGAAGGCGGGCAAGGACCGGGCCGAGAAGTCCGACGTCCAGGAGGGCCTGGTCGCGGCGATCAAGGTCACCTTCCCCGAGCCGCAGTTCAAGGGGCAGACCAAGCAGGAGCTCGGCACACCGGCGATCGGCTCGATCGTCTACGAGGTCGTGCGCGACAACCTCGGCAACTGGATCGACGGCGGCGGCAAGAAGACCCACATCAACGCCCTCCGGGAGAAGCTGACCCAGGCCGTGCTCAACCGGGTCCAGGCCAAGGCGACGCTCGAGGCCCGGCGCAAGGCGTCCGCCCTGTCCTCGGCGGGCATGCCCGACAAGCTGGCCGACTGCCGGGTCCACGGTCCCGACGCCGAGCTCCTCATCGTCGAGGGCGACTCCGCCGCCGGCCCGGCCAAGGCCGGCCGGAACGCCGAGTACATGGCGGTGCTGCCACTGCGGGGCAAGGTCGTCAACGCCGGCAAGTCGACCATGAAGCAGGTGGTCGAGAACGCCGAGGCCCAGGCGCTGTTCACCGCCATCGGCGCCGGCTCGGGCCGTGACTTCAAGCTCGAGGACGCCCGGTACGGCCGGATCATCATCCTCTGCGACGCCGACGTCGACGGCAGCCACATCCGGTGCCTGCTCCTGACGCTCATCCACGCCTACATGCGCCCGCTGCTCGAGGACGGTCGGGTGTTCGCGGCCCAGCCGCCGCTCTACACGGTCAAGGTGGGCGACAAGACGATCCACGCCTTCTCCGAGGAGGAGAAGCTGGCGCTGACCGACGAGCTGACGCGCGGCAACCGCAAGGCCGAGAACCTGCAGTGGGTGCGGTTCAAGGGCCTGGGCGAGATGGACGTGGAGGAACTTGCCGTCACCTGCCTCGACCCGGGGACCCGGATACTGCGGCGGCTGACGATGGACGACGCCCAGGCCGCGTCCGAGGCGGCCGAGCTGTTCGACACGTTGTTCGGCAACGACGTGGCCAAGCGGCGCCAGTACCTGCTCGAACACTCCGACCTCGTCGACCGCGAGGCGCTCGACGTCTGAGCCGCCCGTCGGATCCGGACGTGGACAGGCTCCGCCCGCGTCGGTACCGTTCAATGGCTCTGGAAGCTCGAGGGAGCTGGGGGGCATGACGGGGCGGAGCGATGACGGACGCAGCTGCACTGACTGACGCGGATCGTCTCATCAAGGTGCAGGCCCCGCGGTTGGGGCACATCCCGTCGTTCGACGGGTTCCGAGGCATCTTCGTCCTCCAGGTCGTGCTCTACCACGCCGGCGTGACGGCGAAGCTGCTCCCCGGGTCGCCGATCATCATCGACTGGTTCTTCGTCGCGAGCGGCTTCCTGATCACGTCGCTGCTCCTGGACGAGCAGAACCGCAGCGGCGGGATCGACATGCGCCGCTTCTACACCCGGCGCGCCCTGCGGCTGTTCCCGGCGATGTACGCCATGATCGGCATCTTCACGGTGCTCATGCTCGCCGTGCAGATCTTCGCCCCGAACGCCCTCGAGGACGCCGGCCTGTGGTGGGTCGAGTCCCTCGCGGCGAGCCTCTACGTCTACTTCCTCGTCGCGGCGTTCTTCCCCGCCACGATCGGCGCGATCGGCCACACGTGGAGCCTCACGGTCGAGGAGCAGTTCTACTTCTTCTGGCCGATGCTGCTGCGACGCTCCCTCAAGCGGGGCACCCGGCGGTCGGATCGCAACCTGATCATCGGGTGCCTGGTCTTCATCGCGCTGTTCGTCACGCTCCGGATGAGCCTCCAGCACGTCGTCACGTGGGACGGGATCGAGGCCCGCTTCGCCGACCAGGACCAGCTCACCTGGCAGGGCGTCGTGTACCGGATCGCGGCCGTGCGCCCCGACATGATCGTCTGCGGCTGCCTCGCCGCCTTCGTCGCCCGGCGGATCCCCCGCCCCGTCCCCGATCACGTGCGGCGGGTCATCGCCGTGCTGGGAGCGCTCGGCTGGGTCATGTTCGCCGGGGTCCTCCTCTTCGCCTCCCGGTTCCCGTTCTTCACCATGTTCGGCAGCATCGGCTACCAGCTGGCGCTCTGGGCGCTGGTGCCACTGGTCCTGGACCTGTACTTCCGCCAGGAGTCGCTCATCGCCCGAGGCCTGGCCTGGCACCGGGCCCAGTGGTTCGGGCAGCGCTCGTACGGCATCTACCTCTGGCACATCCCGGTCCTCCTCCCGTTCCTCGCCGCCATCGAGTCCTCCTACGGCGCCCGGAAGCTCGGGCTCGGTCTGGTGGCGGCTGCGCTGGGCGTCTGCGCCGGGCTGTTGAGCTTCCGCTACGTCGAGCGCCGGTTCCTGCACATCAAGGAGACGCGCTTCACCGCCCCACAGGACCGGCTGCGCTCGGAGATGGCCGCCGGCGACGTGGCCGACCCGGGGCCGGGACGGGCGGACGGGCCGATCGAACCGCCGCCGTACGTCGAGCCGCCCTCGCCCGTGGACCACGCCGGCCCCTCCACCGGGGCCGATCAACGGCCGTGACCGCCGCACCCGACACCGCCGCGCCCGCCGGGCCCATCCGGGTCGACGCCGCCCCGCTGCACTACGAGCCGGCGCTCGACGGCATCCGCGCCGTGGCGGTGCTGGCGGTGATGGTCTTCCACTTCCTCGGCGCCGAGTACTTCGCCGGCGGTCTCATCGGCGTGGACGTCTTCTTCGTCCTGTCGGGCTTCCTGATCACGAACCTGCTGCTCGACGAGCGCAACCGCACCGGCGGCGTCAGCCTCCGCGGCTTCTACCACCGACGGGTGCTGCGCCTGTTCCCCGCGATGTACACGCTGCTGGCCCTGGTCGCGGTGGCCGCGATCTTCATCGGCGCGGAGTACCCGTCGGTGTGGGCCGAGCTCGGCGCCGCGGCGCTGTACTCGTACCAGATCTTCATCGGCTTCTTCGGCTTCGCCACCGAGGACTCGCCGAGGGTCCTGTTCCACCTCTGGTCGCTGTCGGTCGAGGAGTGGTTCTACTTCTTCTGGCCGTTCCTGCTGCTGCTCGGCCTCCGCACGATCCGCCGGCAGCGGGCGCTGATCGTCGCAGCGTCGCTGTGGGCGGCGTTCTGGGTGGCCGTGCGGCTGTCGGGCGAGGTCGTGGGGGTGAACTGGACGGTCGACGACGCGTTCAAGGGCACCGGGGTCTCCTACGCCGGCGAGGTGCTCTACCGCTTCTCGGCGATGCGGTTCGACCAGCTCCTGGTCGGCTGCCTGCTCGCCCTCGTCGTCCGCCGCTACGCGATGGTCGCCGGCGCTGCGGGCACCCCGCGGCGACGCTGGCTCGACGCCGCGGCCGCGATCGGCGCGCTCCTCCTCGTCGCCGAGCTGCTGCTGGCCGGGCGCGTCGGGCTCTTCGACCCCTTCGGCAGCGTCGGGTTCAACCTCGCGCTCGCCGGCATCCCGTTCGCCGTGCTGTGGATCCACCTCAACCCGCAGGTCGGCCCGGCGCGGTGGCTGGCCCTGCCGCTGGCGGTCTGGATCGGCAAGCGGGCCTACGGGCTCTACCTCTGGCACGAGGTGCTCAACGTGCTGGTGCCCAAGCCGGGCGGCAAGGCGGTGCTGCTCGTCCGCACGGCCGTGCTGATCGTCGCCAGCATGGGCGTCGCCGAGCTGTCGTGGCGCTTCATCGAGTCGCCGTTCCTGCGCCGCAAGACGGCCCGCTACGGCGACCGCCACGAGGCCGCCCCGGCGGGCGCGCCCCGGACCTGACCGTCCTGACGACCTGACCGCGGCCTGACGACCTGACCGCGGCCTGACGACCCGACAGGGCCCGGACGCGGGACGGCGGGCCCTCTCGGGCCCGCCGTCCGGACCGCTCACGCCAGGGGGGTGTCGTGGCGGTGCTGGTCTCCGGACCCCAGGGGGATGTGGTCCGGACCAGTGCTGTCGCTCGGGCCGCCGTGCGGCCGGAGCAGTGGGGTCGGGGCTCAGGCCGCCTTGACCGCCGAGACCGCGGCGCCGCGGTCGAGCAGCTGGTCGGTCACCGGGGCGGCCGCCTTGGCGGCGGCGATGGCGACGGACTTGGTGGCGTTGACGACCTTGGTGGCGAACTTCGCCTGGTTGTCGATGAGCTCCAGCGGGGTCGGGATGACCTCGGCGTAGGGCAGCGCCGGCACCTCGGGCACCCGCTCGAGGAGCAGGGCGACGGCGCCGGTGATGGCGTCGGCGACGGGCTGCTTGGTGCGCTTCACACCGTCGACGACCTTGTCCTGCAGATCGGTGACCGGATCGAGCAGCGTGTCCATGGGTGACCTCCGCGGGTCAGGTTGATCGCTCCGTCGGCGGTGGGGGTGTCCGCCGGGAGTCGGAGAGCCCTTTGCTCCCCGCTTGCGTGTGCTTACTGTAGCAAGCACTTGCGAACTGGATCAACGGTCGCGCTTGCAGAAGTTCGCAGACATCCGTCACACCTCGCCCCGTCCGGGACGGGAAGCATCCGGGGCCTGCGGCCGTTGTCCACCAGATGAATACCCGACTACGTTGGTCGGGTATTGCGAGGCGGCGACCCGATCGCCGGCGCCCCGCACACGGGCTGCGAGCAGCACACCGACCTGCGATCAGAGGAGATCCAGATGGCCATCCGACTGGGCGACGACGCCCCCGACTTCACCGCCGAGAGCACCGAGGGAACGATCGACTTCCTGGACTGGAAGAAGGGCAGCTGGGCCGTCCTGTTCTCGCACCCGAAGGACTTCACGCCGGTCTGCACCACCGAGCTCGGCGCCGTCGCCAAGCTGAAGCCCGAGTTCGACAAGCGCAACGTCAAGGTCATCGGCCTGTCCGTCGACGGCGTCGCCGAGCACGGCGAGTGGAGCAAGGACATCGAGGAGACGCAGGGCGCCGCCCTGAACTTCCCGCTGCTCGCCGACCCGGACCGCAAGGTCGCCGACCTCTACGACATGATCCACCCGAACGCGAACGACACGCTGACCGTGCGCTCCGTGTTCATCATCGGCCCGGACGACAAGGTCAAGCTCACGCTGACCTACCCGGCCTCGACCGGCCGCAACTTCGACGAGATCCTCCGGGTCATCGACTCGCTCCAGCTCACCGCCAACCACAAGGTCGCCACGCCGGCCAACTGGAAGGAGGGCGAGGAGGTCATCATCGTCCCCGCCGTCTCCGACGAGGACGCCAAGGCGACCTACCCCGACGGCTGGCGAGCCGAGAAGCCCTACCTGCGCTACGTGCCGCAGCCGGGCTGAGCCCGATCGGCGCAGCACGCTGCGCCGGACCGCGCGATCGACGAGGCGGACCCACCGGGTCCGCCTCGTCCGCGTCCGGGGGCAGGGACCGCGAGCCGGGCCCGTCGACCACTTGGGCCGGTCAGGACGGGACGGGGACGGCGCCGGCCGCCGCGACGAAGAGGTCGGACCAGCAGGTGTCGGAGAGCCCCAGGTCGGCGAGCGCACGACCCACGTCGGAGCGCTCCACCCGCAGCTCGTCGAGGTCGGCCAACCGGCCCTCCGACCGGGCCTGGCACACCAGTCGGGCGAGCCCGACCACGGCCACGGCCACGACGTCCTCGCCCAGCCCAAGCTCCGCCTCGGCGCGGGCCAACGCCTGCTCGCCGTCGGGGCCGGGCTCGACCAGCGCCACCGCGATGTGGGCCCAGATGCGGTCGAGGTAGGTCGTGCGCCCGAGCGCCAGCACGCGGTCGGCGGCGGCACGGGCCTCGTCGGTCAGGCCGGCGGCGGCCAGCACGAGCGCCCCGCACGACAGGACGTAGCCGCCGTCGGGCTCCCCCTCCATGGCGGTCCGGGCGAGGGGCACGGCCTCGTCGGTCCGACCGGCCTGGGCCAGCGCGAGGGCGAACACCGCCTCCTGCGCGGCGGAGCGGCCCGATCCGGCCGCGCCGATCCAGCGCTCGGCCGTGACGTCGAGCAGCCGCTCGGGACGGCCGATCTGCACGCCGGTCACGAGCGCCACGCCCATGGCGAACTCGCCGATCCCGCTGCCGCCGTGGCCCGACCTGATCGCCTCGGCGAGCAGGTGGCGACCCTTGCCGACGTTGCCCGCCATGATCTCGGCCCGGCCCGCGACGGCGAGCGCCTGCTCGGGCCCGACGGTCGAGGACAGCTCGGTCGAGGTCCGGAACGCGGCGACGGCCTGGCTCGCCGACGTCGCGGCGGCCGTGGTGTGGCCGCGCCACAGCTCCACGTGCGCCTGCACCGTCAGCATCATCCCCTCGCCGAAGCGGTCGCCCCGGCGCTCGCACTCGCGCAGGATCCGACCCGCGATCGACGCCGCGGCGTCGAGGTCGCCCTGCTGCAGCCTCGTGAACGCCATCAGGCCCTGCGCCCAGGCCAGCCCACCCGGATCGCCCACCTCGCGGAACGCCCGCTCCGACGCAGCGATGAAGGAGTCGGCCGCGTCGAGGCGCCCGTCCGACAGGGCGATCCACGCCAGGTTCTGCAGCGACCACGCCTCACCACGGCGGTCCCCGATCGCCCGGAAGGCGTCGAGCGCGGCGGCGATCGGCTCCTCGGCGGCCCTCGAGTCGCCACGGAGCAGCTCGGCCAGGCCACGCTGCCGGAGCGCCTCGGCCCGGCCGCGGGAGTCGCCGACGCCGTCGAAGATCTCGATCGCCTCGGCCAGCTCGCCGTCGGCCTGCGTCAGCTCGCCCGAGCGGGCGGCGGCGGTCGCCATGCGGAGCAGCGCGTGGGCCCGGAGGCCGGGGTCGCCGAGGGCGTCGGCGAGCTCGAGCGCCTCGGCCGCGTCGCGACGGGATCCCTGCTCGTCCCACGCCTCGGCCCGGACGCGGGCCCGGCCGACGAGGCAGCGGTAGCGGTCGGCCAGGGCGTCCTCGTCGAGCAGGTCGAGCGCCTGGGTGTAGAGGCGGCGGGCAAGCAGCCACGCGCCGTCGTCCTCGGCCCGGCGGGCCGCCTCGAGCGCCCACCGCACCGCATGCTCGACGATGCGCTCGGTCGAACCGGGGCGACCGCCGAGGTCCCGGTCGAGCCGCGCCGCCACCACGTAGTGGCGGGCGATCGTGTCGGTCGTCCCGTCGTCGATCGTGTGACCGTTCGACTTGCGCTCCATGTACTCGGCGATGCCGCGGTGGCGCACCAGCCGCTCGTGCTTGGTCAGCCGGGCGTAGGCGACCTCGCGGATCAGGTCGGAGCGGAACGACCAGTCGGCGCCGTCGAAGACCATCACGTCCTTGTCGGCCATCGACTGCACGACGGGGGTGACGTCGTCGACGTCGCGCATGGCCGCGGCGATCCGGTGCAGCACCTCGATCGGCCCCGACGAGCCCCACACCGCGGCGTCCTCGAGCACCTGCTGCTCCTCGACCGTCAGGCCGTCGATGCGGGCGGCCACCAGCCCGCGCAGCGTGTCGGGCAGGGCCTCGCCGGACGACACCTCGGCCGGCTCGCCGTCGGCGCTCTGCTGGCCGACGAGGGTGACCAGCTCCTCGAGGTAGAAGGGGTTGCCGCCCGAGCGGTCGAGCAGCGTCGCCCGGGTGCGGTGGTCGAGGTCGCCGCCCGCCAGCGTGTCGAGCAGCAGCGCGGACGACCCCCGGTCGAGCGGGTCGAGGTTGATGACCATCGTGTTGAAGCGGCCGATCCTCGGCGACCACCGGTCCTGGAGCGCCCGACGGGCGGTGCCGACGAAGAGGAACGGCAGCCGCGCCAGCTGCACCGAGACCTCGTCGAGCAGGTCGAGCACCGCCTGGTCGGCCCAGTGCAGGTCCGCGAGCCGGATCATGATCGGCCCCTGGCGCACCGACGCCTCGAGGAACGTGAGCAGGGCCTCGGTCGCCGCAGTGCGGGCGGCCGGCCCGTCGAGCCCGCGGAGCGGACCGTCGTAGCCCATGAGGTGCAGCAGCCCGTTGACGACCGCCGCCCTCGCCTCGTCGCCGCCGTCCGCGTCGTCGGCGCCTACGTCCCGAGGACCACCGCCGTCCTCGGGGTCGGCCGCGGCGAGGTCGTGCTCCGCCAGGTGCTCGAGGAGGTCGGCGCGCAGCGGCGTGGGCGGCGTGCAGACCCGGGCGACCGCGGTGGCGGTCCGCTCCCGGGCCACCTCGAGCGGGTCGTCCCGGCGCACGCCGCAGCCGGCCCGCAGCGCCTCGGCCACCGGCCACCACGGGTTCGCCTCGCCGTAGGGCACGCAGCGGCCGCTGAAGTGCGTCAGCCCGTGCTCGAGCGCGGCGACGTCGGCCACCTCGTTGGCGAGCCGGGTCTTGCCGACGCCGGCCTCGCCGAGGATCAGGACCATCTGGCCGCGGCCGCGCCCGACCGAGACGCGCAGCGCGTCGGTGATCGAGTCCATCTCCCGGTCCCGCCCGATCAGCGGCGTCTCGCGCTGGCGGGGGCGGTAGCCCGGGGGCTGCACGGCGGCGAGGGCCGTCCACACGTTGATCGGGTGCTCGCGCCCACGGGGGACGAGCGCACCTCGGGACTCGTAGGAGATGACCGCCCGCGTCGCGAGCTGAGTCGCCTCGCCCACCAGCACCTCGCCCGGCTCGGCCAGGGTCTGCAGCCGCGACGCGGTGTTCACCACGTCGCCCATGGCCGTGTAGTCGCCGCCGGCCCGGAGGGCGCCGACGAGCACCTCGCCGGTGTTCACGCCGATGCGCATGCGGATGCCGGCGCCGCTCTCGGTCGCGTAGGTGGCGAGCGTCTCCTGCATGCGGAGGGCGGCCCGCACGGCGCGCTCGGCGTCGTCCTCGTGGGCGACCGGGGCGCCGAACAGGGCGACGATGGCGTCGCCCACGATCTTGTCGACCCGGCCGCCGAAGGCGGTCACGTCGCGGACCAGCCGCTCGAACGCGTGGTCGACCAGCCGCTTGACCTGCTCCGGGTCGAGGTGCTCCGAGAGCGCGGTGAAGCCCACGAGGTCGGCGAAGAGCACCGTGACGACCCGACGCTCCTCGGTCGGGGCCCGGAGGGGCTGCCCGCACGACCAGCAGAACCGGGCCCCCGCCGCGCACTGCGAACCGCAGCTGGGGCAATCCATGATCCGCCCAGCATACGGGCGACCCGGACAGCCGGGACTTGTGCCGCAGCGACCATCGTCGGACACTGGTGCGGCTGCCGGGGGCGCAGCGGGAGACGGCAGGCAGGGGCGGAGTGACGATCACCGACGAGCAACGGACCGACGTGGAGCAGCGCCGGCCCTCCGACCGCTGGGTGCTGCTCCTGGCGGCCCTGAGCAGCATCGCCGTGCTCATCTCCAACGTGTCCGGCATCGCCATCGGCGACGACGGCGTCGGCTACCGGGCCACCGCCGACTCGCTGCTGGCCGGCGACGGCCTCCAGTACTTCCTGGAGCACCCGCTCACGGTGTGGCCGCCGACCTGGCCCGCCCTGATGGCGTTCGTGGCCAAGGTGACGCCCCTCGACACCGTCGGGGCCGCCATCGCGCTGAACGTCGTCGTGGCGTTCGTCGCCGTGCTGGTCGGCCAACGCCTGCTGCGCCGCTGCCTCGACGACGACCGCCTCGTCCTGCTGGGCACGGCCGTGATCGCGCTCGGGAGCTCGGCGATCGGCTTCGGCCACCTGCTGATGACCGACTACGCCTTCTCGATCCTCGTCGGCGGGCTGGTCATCGTCCTGCTGAACTTCCGCGAGCGCCGGTCGTGGGGCCTGCTCGCCGCCGCCGCCGGCCTCGTGTGGCTGGGCTTCTCGCTCCGCTACGCCGCGCTCTACCTCATCCCGGTCGCCGCGGTGTGGCTGCTGCTCGTCCCGCCGCCCGAGGGCGGTCGCCGCGGACCGGGCCGTCGCGTGCTCGAGGCCGGGGGCTTCGCGGTCGCGGCGTTCGCCGCCCCGCTCGCGTGGATGCTGCGCAACCGCTCGCTCGACGGCACGTTCACCGGGCCGCGCTACTCGTCGGCCCGCGGGATCTTCGGCAACGCGTACGACATCGTCGTCACGATCGGGAAGTTCCTGCTGCCCGGCGTGGCGAACGGGCGCGACCGGATCTGGGCGCTCGTGGGCCTCGCCGTGCTGGCGATCGCCACGATCGTCGGCATCCGGCTGCTGCTCGCCACCCGGCGCGAGGGCGAGGGCGTCGTGGCCCGCTCGCTGCGCCTGCTCGGCGGCCCGACCGGCCTCGTCCTGATGATGGGCGTCGGCTACCTCGCCTACATGCTGTACGTCCGCTCGACGACGGCGCTGAACCAGCTCGACCTGCGCCTGCTCGAGCCGGCGTACCTGCCGCTCATGGTCTGCGGCCTCCGCCTCGTCGACCGGCTCGGCGTGCTCGACGGGGCGGGCGCTGGTGCGCCGGCCGAGGGCGGTCGCTGGGCCGCACGGGGCCTGCTCACCGCACGCATCTGGGCCGCGGCCAACATCGCCGCCGGCCTGGTCGCGATCGTGGCGTTCGCCGCCGGCAACCCGTACTTCGACGGCAACTACGGCGCTGACGAGTTCGAGCAGGTGCGCGACAACCCGGCCCTCGACGCCATCCCCGACGACTGCCACGTCGTGTCGAACCTGCCGAATGCGCTGTACCCGGTCGAGGAGCCCGAGTGGAGCCCGCGCCGGACGGGCCTCGAGTCGGACCAGCGCGTCGACGACCTCGAGGAGCTCGTGCCGACCCTCGACTCGACGCCGACCTGCCTGGTCTGGATCGACCTCCAGCCGCGCTACGGCCACCTCTGGACGCTGTCGCAGCTGCGCGACCGCGTCGAGCTGCAACCGCTGGCGACCGACGGCGAGGTCAGCGTCTACCGCATGCTCCCGGCCACCTCGGGCTGACCACCCGGGGCTCCTCGGACTGAACGCCGCTCGAACCCGAACCAGGGTCGGGGGACGGAGGACTCACCGCTGAGGCGGCTCGGACCGTGACGGTCCGCGGTCGCGGGGGCCGCCCGCCCCATCATGGAGCCGTGCGGACCTCGCCCGATCGCCCCGTCGCCGTCGGTCCGCGGCCTGGGTCGCCGCGGTTCAGCGTCGTGCTGCCGGTGCGCGACGACGCCGACGTCGTCGGCCGGGCGGTGGCCAGCGTGCTGGCCCAGACCTTCGCCGACCTCGAGCTGCTCGTCATCGACGTGGGCTCGGCCGACCGGACCCTCGACGCCGTCCGCGCCGTCGCGGACGAGCGCGTCTCGATCGTCGACGCCGCGGCACGACAGGTCCCGCCCGACGAGGCGGGCGACGACCACGGCCGGTCGCCCTACGTCGACGCGCTCGCCGCCGCCCGCGGCCGATGGGCCACGATCATCAGCGCGGACGCCGAGGTGGACTCGGCCTGGCTCGCCCGCATCGGCCGGCTCGCCGATGCCACCGGCGCCGGGTTCGTCAGCTGCGGCGGGCGCCAGCACGACCGGCGCGGCACAGTCACCGAGTTCCGACCCGTCGACCCCGGCGCCGGCCCGGTCGCCTGCCTCAGGGCCGGGGCCTTCGCGACGTCGACCGACCGGCTGCGCGCCGCGGTCGAGCTGATCGGTCCCGAGCTCGCCCCCACCCGGGACCGCGCCGAGGACGGCGGCCCACCCGAGCCGGAGCTCGCCGGCCACTTCGGGCGCGCCGCTCTCGACCTGGCGGTGCTCGACGGCGCCGTGGTGATCCACAGCCCCGAGCTGCTGCTGTCCTGGTACGACCAGGACGAGCCCGGCACCGGCGTCGACCGGCCCCGCAGCGACGACGAGCTGCAGCTGCACCTCGCGTTCCAGGGCCTCGACGCCCTCGCCCGCACGCCGATCCCCGACGGCGAGCTGCTGGCCCGGTACGCGACGTTCGGCGGCCTGGCCGCCGCCCGCATGCAGCAGGGCCGGGACGCCCGACGCCTGTTCCGCATCGCCTGCCGCGCCCGCCCCGAGGTCCGGGACCACTGGACGCGGCTGCTCGCCGCGCACCTGGGCCCCCTCGGGCAGCGGATGGTGGCCGGGGCGCCCGTCGCCGGCTGATCCGGTCCGGGTAGTGTCGACCGCACCCGCGCCCCGATGAGCGCGGCCGGTGCGACCCGTCTGACCCCCGAACCCGTCCGACGAGACCGCGCCCCGCCGGGCCATTGGCCCGACGGACCACCGCAGCCCCGACCGACCAGCGAGGGAGTCCCCGCCGTGTCCATGCCCCCCAGCACCGCACCCGCCAGCCCCGCACCCGCCGGCTCCGACGTCGCCGCCGCCGGCGCCATCGACGCCCGCAAGATCTACGGCGAGGGCGACACCGAGGTGCGCGCGCTCGACGGCGTGACCGTCAGCTTCGAGCGCAGCCGCTTCACCGCCATCATGGGCCCCTCGGGCTCCGGCAAGTCGACCCTGATGCACTGCCTCGCCGGCCTCGACCGCCTCAGCGCCGGCCGGGTGTTCATCGGCGAGACCTACCTCGACGACCTCTCCGAGGGCCAGCTCACCGAGCTGCGGCGCGACAAGATCGGCTTCGTCTTCCAGGCGTTCAACCTCATCCCGACGCTGTCGGCGGCCGAGAACATCACGCTCCCGATGGACCTCGCGGGCCGCAAGCCCGACAACAGCTGGATGAACCAGGTGATCGACACCGTCGGGCTCCGCAGCCGCCTGTCGCACCGCCCGAGCGAGCTGTCGGGCGGCCAGCAGCAGCGCGTCGCCGTCGCCCGCGCGCTGGCGAGCCAGCCCGAGATCGTCTTCGCGGACGAGCCGACCGGCAACCTCGACTCCCGGGCCGGCGGCGAGATCCTGCAGTTCATGCGCCACGCGGTCACGGACCTGCACCAGACGATCGTGATGGTCACCCACGACGCCAACGCCGCGTCCTACGCGGACCGGGTCGTGTTCCTGGCCGACGGCCACATCGTCACCGAGATGTCCGACCCGACCGCAGCCGGCGTGCTGGACCTCCTGAAGCAGATCGGGGACTGATCCCGTGCTCCGGGTCGCGCTCAAGGACCTGCTCGCGCGCAAGCGGCGACTGGTCACCACCAGCATCGCCATCGTCCTCGGCATCGCGTTCCTCACCGGCACGCAGCTCCTGTCCTCGACGCTGCGCGACTCCGTGGAGTCGTTGATCGGCGACGTGTACGAGGGGATCGACGCGGTCGTCCGCTCGCCCAGCACGCAGGAGACCCCGTTCGGGCAGCCGATCCGGGAGACCGTCCCCGAGTCGGTCGTCGACCAGGCCCGCCAGGTCGACGGCGTCCGGGTGGCGGACGGCTTCGTCGAGTCCACCGGCCCGTCGCTCGTCGACAAGGACGGCAAGGTCTACGGCAACAGCGGGTTCGGGCCGCCGACGCTCGTCTACAACTGGGTGGACGACGACGCCCTGCGCCCCGGCAAGGTCACGTCCGGGCGCGGGCCCGAGCGCGACGACGAGATCGTCCTCGACTTCAAGACCGCCGAGGGGCTGGGCGTCGGCCTGGGCGACCAGGTCACGCTCGCCACGCTGCAGTCGGGCACCGAGGACTACACGCTGGTCGGCATCGCCGGGCTCGGCGAGGACGGCACGTCGGCCACGGGCGCCAAGCCGATGTTCTTCACCACCGCCACCGCCATGCGCCTGGTCAACCAGGACGGGTTCAACTTCGTCGCGGTCGGCGCCGACGAGGGAGTCACGCAGCAGGAGCTCGCCGACCGGCTGGCGTCGGCGATGCCCAACGAGCAGGTGCTCACCGGCGAGGCGTTCACCGACGAGAGCGCCGAGTCGATCGCGGTCTTCGTGGACTTCCTCGGGACCTTCGTCAGCGTGTTCGGCTACATCGCGCTCTTCGTCTCGATCTTCATCATCTACAACACCTTCTCGATCATCGTCGCCCAGCGGACGCGGGAGACCGCGCTGCTGCGGGCCGTCGGCGCACGGCGTCGCCAGGTGCTGTGGGCGACGATGCTCGAGGCCCTGATCATCGGCCTGATCGCGTCCGTGCTCGGACTGCTGTTCGGCGTGCTGCTCGCGGCCGGGCTGATCTCGCTGGTCAAGAACTTCTTCACCGTCGACAGCGGCATCCCCGGCCTGACGGCCGGCGTGGTGATCACCTCGCTCGTGGTCGGCATCGGCGTGACGGTGCTGTCGGCGCTCGTGCCCGCGCTGCGCTCGTCCAAGATCCCCCCCATCGCCGCGCTCAGCGAGGTGTCGCTCGACCGCTCCGGGTTGTCGGTGTCCCGGCGGGTGTGGGGCACGATCCTCGCCGTCGGCGGGGCGCTGCTCATCGGGCTCGGCCTCGCCGACATCGGACCGAACCCGCTCGTGTTCGTCGGCGGCGGCGCCGTGGCGTTCCTGGTCTCGGTCGCCGTGATCCTCGGACCGCTGATCGCGGCGCCGGTCAGCCGGGTCCTCGCCAAGCCGTTCTCCTTGCGCCGGAGCACCACCGGGCGGCTCGCCGGCGAGAACGCCGCCCGCAACCCCAAGCGCACGGCCGCGACCGCCGCCGCGCTCACGATCGGCGTCACGCTCGTCGTGACGATCGCGATCGTGGCCGCGTCGATCAAGGCCACGGGCGACAAGACGATCCGCCAGTCCGTGAATGCCGACTTCATCGTCGCCACCTCGTCGGTCACGTCGCTCGGATCGATCCCCGCCGACACCGCGGGGAAGGTCGCGGCGCTCCCCGACGTCGCGCTCTCCAGCCCCGTCCGGTTCTCGTTCGTCCGGCTGCTCGACGACCAGGCCAGGGCCAACGCCGAGAGCGCGCCCACCACGACGGTCCCGAGCGGCGTCACCGGCGTCGCCGACGACGCCCCGCCGGGCGACGACGACTTCGCGCTCGGTATCGAACCCGACTCGTGGTTCCAGGTGATCGACGCCGGCGAGCTCGAGGGCTCGCCCGACGACATGACCGACGGGACGATCGCGGTCAACCAGAAGTTCGCCGAGGACCGCGGCTGGCACCTCGGCGACAAGATCCCCTTCTACTTCGCCGCCACGGGCACCCAGGAGCTCGAGGTCGCGGTGATCTTCGAGAAGAACATCGGACAGGGCAACATCTGGATGCCGATGACGACGTTCTCGCAGAACGTGCTCCCGATCTTCAACGTGGACGCGCAGATCTACGTCGCGGCGAAGGACGGGGCGAACCTCGGCACGTTGAAGCAGCAGCTCGACGAGATCGTCGCCGACTCGCCCACCGTCGAGGTGCAGGACCTGCAGGAGTTCATCGAGGCCCAGACCGGGCCCATCGACACGTTCCTGGCCATCGTGTACGCCCTCCTCGGGCTGGCGATCATCATCGCCCTGATCGGGATCGCCAACACGCTGTCGCTCTCGGTGCTCGAACGGACGCGCGAGCTCGGCCTCCTCCGCGCCGTGGGCATGACGCGGCGCCAGGTCCGGCGCACCGTGCGCACCGAGGCGGCGATCATCGCGATCTTCGGCACGTTGATGGGGCTGGTGATCGGGATCCTGTTCTCCATCGCGCTGACCGTGGCGATCGGGGCCGACAACCCCGGACTGATCACCTACGCGGTCCCCATCGCCCAGCTGGTGGCGATCACGATCGTCGCCGCGCTCGCCGGCGTGGTCGCGGCGCTCCTCCCGTCGTGGCGGGCGTCGCGGTTGAACGTCCTCGAGGCCGTGGCCTCCACCTGACGCCGCCGCCGCACCGATCGCCCCCGGAGCCCAGCGTGCCCAACGATCCCGACGCCCTCACCGCCGACGCGCTGGCGTTCCTGGCCGAACGGCACCTGGCGTCGCTGACGACGCTGCGCGCCGACGGCTCGCCCCACGTCGTCCCGGTCGGGTTCTCCTACGACCCCGACGCCCGGCTCGTCCGCATCATCACCTTCGCCTCGTCGGTCAAGGTGGCCAACGCCCGGCGGGGCGGGCGGGCCGCGGTGAGCCAGGTCGACGGGGGCCGCTGGCTCACGCTCGAGGGCACGGCCTCGGCCACCGACGACCCCGAGCGGGTCGCGCTCGCCGTGGCCGGCTACGCGGCGCGCTACCGCCGGCCCGGCGAGCGTGACGACCGCGTGGCGATCGAGATCGCGGTCGACCGCGTCCTCGGCCGCGCCTGACCCCCGAGCACCCCCCGAACCCGTTCTGTGATGCTCGATACGTCGATCCAGGCGTATCGAGCATCACAGAACTGGAGAGGGGGTCGCCGGCGGTCAGCCCTCGTAGGGGCGGATGTCGGCGGCGGTCCAGTACGCCTTCATGTCCGAGATGAGGCCGTCGTCGTCGAACGTGAAGACGTCGATGATCTCGACGACCATCCGCAGGTCGCCCATCGTGGTGATCGCCTCGAGCGGGACCGCCGCCCAGTTGCCCACCGCCCGGACGGGCCCGGTGGCGTGCAGGTCCATGGCGTCGAGCATGTCGTGCGTGCCGGCGAAGAACGCCCGCACCGCGTCGCGGCCCTCGTGGGCCGGCTGGTCGACCGGGTCGGCGACGACCGCGTCCTCGGAGAACAGGGCGGCGACGCCGTCGACATCGCCGGCCGAGTGTGCGGTCGTGTAGGCCGCGACGGTGTCCTTCATGTGCTCGATCGTGGGCATGGGCCCGGATCGTAGGCCGCGCCGCCGGAGCCGCGGTCAGGCGAGCGGGAAGTAGCCGGGGACCTGGCCGTGCGGCGTGTCGAGGTACACCTTCGCCTCGGGGTGGCCGCCGAAGCGCCCGTGGCTCCACCGCACCTCGACGTGGCCTGCGACCTCGACCTCCTCGCCGGCCGGCCCCTCGCCCGCGGCCCGCGAGCGCACCAGCGCCCGCCACCCCACCCGGGCCTGGCCCCCGGGCTCGGCGACCACCTCGAAGCGTCGCAGCTCGAACGCCTGGTTCCAGTCCCACGGCGTCGCCACCCGCAGGCGGAGCGAGGCCACCGGTCCGGTGCCGAGCACGAAGTACGGCGCGGAGGACAGCCGGAGGATCCGCCAGAGCAGGTGGCGTTCGCGGCCGGTGCCGTCGGCGAGCACGGCCCGCCACCGCTCGGCCGAGCGCTCGGCCGCCGCGGTCACGAGGTCCTGGTAGGCGGTCGCGCAGTCGACGCCCCATCCGCGGGGCAGCTGGCGGCGGAGCGCGTCGCGCTGGGGGCCGGTCAGCGACCGCACCTGCTCGGGCAGCGGGCCGCCGTCGGGCAGGTCCAGGCCGTCGCCGTAGGTCCGTCGCACGAGCTGGTAGAGCCGCTGGTGCTCGGCGGCCGCGACGGCGTCGAACCAGTTCTCCTCGGACCGCCGGCCCGGCGCGCCCGCGAGCAGCCGGTCGAACACCGTCGCGGGCGACGCGTTGTGCAGCACCTTCGACAGGTACTTGCAGCTCACGAGGTACACGTGGTCGATCCGCAGGTCGGCCGGCACCGATTCGTCGCCCGGGTCGCGGTGGCCGCCCTTCCACTCCACGACGGCGGGCCGCCGGCCCCGCAGCCCGTCGACGGCCCGGAACAGCGCCCGCCCGTTGTGCCAGGCGGCGAGGACCTCGCCCCGGTGGGTGCCGTCGCGGTGCGCCGCCACCAACCTCGCCCACGTCGCCGAGTCGACGTTGCGGAGCTCGGCCGGCGGCCGGTCGACGAGGACCGCGTCGGGATCGTCCTCGCCGAGCGCACCCAGGCCCGTCACGATCTCGGTGATCTCGGTGCGCAGCGCCGGCACGGCGCCATCATGTCAGCCCGCAGCGCGCCCCTCGACGGCCCCGGCCCCGCTCGCCAACTTCTCGGGGACGTCCCCGAGAAGGCCCTTCCGCCGAACTCGGGGACCACGCGTCGCTCAGCGAACGCTCATCCCCGAGCTCGTTGGCCGGGCCGGGCGGTGGGGCGCACCGGTCAGGTGCGCTGGCAGGTGGGGCACCAGTAGACGACCCGGGCGTGCTCGCTGCGGTGGTCCGACCGCACCGCGGTGCCGCAGCGCCGGCACGGCCGGCCCCGCCGGCCGTAGACGGCCAGGCCGCCGGGGACGGTGGTGCGCGAGCTCGTCGTCAGGTTGGCGCGGAGCAGGCGGGCGGCGGTGCGCACCAGTTCGCCCCGCAGGTCCTCGGGCACCTCTGCCACCGCGCGGAAGGGCGAGACGCGGCACGCCCAGCAGACCTCGGACCGATAGACGTTGCCGACGCCGTTGGCGACCCGCTGGTCGAGCAGCACGTCGCCGATCGCCCGGTCGGGCTCCGACGCGTCCATCCGCCGCACGCACTCGGCGACGACCTCGTCGTCGATCGGCACGGCGAGGTCGGGCCCGAGGTGGCCGATCGGGTCGACCGCCGTACCGCTCGCCGCGGTCGGGAACGTCCGCACGACCGGCGCCGAGAAGCACACCGCGGTCCAGCCGGGCACGTCGATCCGGCACCGCACCAGGTGCGGTGGCTTGCGCCAGCGCTCCCCCCGCCCGCCGGGGCCGCCGCTCCGGTACAGGTGCCACGACCCCGTCATCCGCATGTGGGTCTCGAGCGTCAGGCCGCCCGAGAACCGCATCAACAGGTGCTTGCCCACCGCCTCGACGGTGTCGACGGTCTCGCCGACCCGCGGCCTCGTGCCCGCCATGCGGGGGGCGTCGAAGCGCAGCAGCGGCTGGCCCTCGAGCGCGGGGCGCAGCCGGGACGCGGTGCGGTGGATGGTGTCGCCCTCGGGCACGTGCACCATCTTCCCCCGCCGCCCGGACCTCAGCCCCGCCGGGCCCGCGTCTGCCGGTCGTCGGCGACGAGCGCCGAGCGCCGGTGCGACGCGCTACTTCGTGAGGGCCCCGGCGTCGACGGCGAGGGTCGTGCCCGTGATGTAGCGCGCCTCGTCGGAGCACAGGAAGAGGATGGCGTTGCTGACGTCGTCGACCTCGACCCACGGGTTGCCCATCGGCTGCATGTCCTTGAGGAACGCCGCGGCCTCGTCCTCGCCCGGGTCGGGGTGCTCCGGGGCGACGAGCTTGGGGAACACGTCGTTGATGATCATCGGCGTGTACACCGACGTCGGGTGCACCGAGTTCACGCGGATCTGGTTGGGCGCCAGCTCCAGCGCCAGCGAGCGCATGAACCCGACGACGCCGTGCTTGGCCGCCGAGTACGCCGGGGAGCCGTACATCCCCTTGATCCCGGCGGTCGACGAGGTCATCACGATCGCGCCGCCCTCGTTCTGCTCGACCAGCTGGCGCACCCCCGCCTTCACCGCGTGGAACACGCCGGTGAGGTTGATGTCGACGGTCTCGTTCCAGGCCTCGTCGGAGACGAACTGGACCGGCAGCGGCGCGTAGGTGCCGGCGTTGGCGAGGATGACGTCGAGTCGACCGAAGCGCTCGATGCCGGCCCGCACCGCCGCCTTCAACGCCGGCAGGTCGCGGACGTCGGCCTGCTCGGCGTGCATCGCGCCGCCGGCCGACTCGACCCGACGGACGGTCTCGGCGAGGTCCTCGGGGGTGGCGAGCGGGTACGGCGCGTGCTCGACGTCGTGGCACAGGTCGACGCCGATGATGCGCGCACCCTCCTGGGCGAAGCGGATGGCGTGGTTGCGCCCCTGCCCCCGGGCCACCCCGGTGACGAAGACGACCTTCCCCTCGAAGCGGCGGTTGCGGTCGGTGCTGGTGCTGGTCACGGGCGCGGACCCTACCGCCGGCCACGATCGGCGAGCGCTGCTCCCGGCCCCGGGGTCGTCGGTCCCGCCGGTGGGAGCAGGACGGTCAGCGGCCGAGCGTCAGGCCCTTGTAGCCCTCGACGAACCCGGCGCCGAGCAGCGCCGACGCCCACGGCGAGCTGGCGGCCGACGCGCCGTCGACCTGTTCGATGCGCAACCGGCGCACGCGCCCGCCCTGCACGAGCGTCGCCAGCGTCGCGACCCACTCGGGGTGCTCCTCGGCGGCGGGGAACGTGAGCAGGCTGCGCCCGCCCTTCTCGACGTAGGCGCACGCCTCGCCCTCGACGAGCACGACGTACGCCCCGACGGCCCGGGCCGGGTGGCCCGAGGTCTCGGGCCACGGGATCGCGGCGCCGAACGGCTGGGCGGGGTCGACCGCGGCGAGCACCCAGGCGTCGGGCTCGTCGCCCTCGAGCTCGGCCTCGTAGCGATCGGGGTCGGGCACGAACGGCGTGCGCGCGCCGATGTCGGCGCCGTCGTCGTCGAAGCCGTCGGGCACCGATCCGACGTCGTCCTGCCCGGCCGCCCGCAACCGGTCGACGGCACCGGGGGACGCGAACTGCGCTGCTCCGAGCCCGGCCACGAAGTAGCCGCGGCGGACCTGGCCACGTTCCTCGAGCAGCTTCAGGACCGGGTACACACCGGCGAAGCCGCCCGCCTGCCCCTCGGCGAGCGCCATCTCCCGGGTCAGGACCCCGTAGCGGTCGAGCAGCTGGAACGCCCGGGCCGTCGTGGCCTCGGTCGGGGTGGGCACGGGCGCTCGCAGCGGCGCGGTGAGCGACCAGCGGCCCGCCGCCGCAGGCGGCCCCAGGCGGTTGAGCCGGCGCAGGTTGGGGCCGGGGCGGCGGGAGCGGGCCCCCGAGGCGCGGCGCGACGTCCCGCCCGCGACCTTGGCCCGCAGCGCGCCGAAGGTGTCGTTCGTGACCTCGCCCGCCCACACCAGGTCCCACAGCGCGGCGAGCACGGTCTCGTCGTCGTACGGCAGGTCGCGGTCCGCGACCGCCGCCACCAGGTCGGACCAGAACGACGCGCCTCGCGCCGCGAGGTGGTGGCGGAGCGCGTGGTGGTGCGGGTCGTCGGTGCCCGCCTCCTCGGGATCGACCGGGTCGGCCAGGAGCAGCGGTGCCTGGTCGCGCCACACGAGGCGGACCCGACCGTCGTGGGCGCCCAGCGCCCCGGCCCCCGCCCACACCAGCTCGCCGCTGGCGCAGAGCATGTCGAGGTCGCCGGCCGAGTAGTCGCCGACCCTGATGCTCAGCACGTCGGCCTCGAGCGCCGAGGCCGGCAGGGCCGCGCCCTGCAGGAGCGACACCGCCTCGGCCAGCGCGTCGGGACCGCGGCGCCGCGACCCCACCGACTGCCACCGCGGCAGGAACCGCACGAGCGCCGGCGACTCGACGGGCGCGATCTCCTCTCGGAGCGCGGCGAGCGACCGCCGCCGCAGCTGCCGGAGCACGTCGGCGTCGCACCACTCGCGCTCGGTGCCCCCGGGCGTGAAGTCGCCCTCGGCGACCCGGCCGTCGCGGACGAGCTCGCCGAGCACCGCCCGCACGACCTCGGACGACAGCGCCAGGCGGCCCGCGACCTGCGCCGTGGTGAACGGCGCGTGGGTGCGGGCGAAGCGCTCGACGAGGTCACGGACCGGGGTGTCGACCGGATCGGTGAAGGCCGTGGGGAGGCCGACCGGGATCGCCACCCCGAGCCCGTCGCGCAGCCGCGCCGCGTCCTCGGCCGCCGCCACGCGCTGCTCGGCCTCGCCACCCGGCCCCGTGCCGCCGGTCGCGCCCATGCCCACGCGGATGGCGCGGCGGGTCTCGACCAGCTCCTGGATCCAGTCGGGGACGCGGTCGACGACGTCGTCGCGGACGCGCGCCGAGATCTCGAGGGGGCTCAGCGGACCGAGCACGCGGAGCAGGTCGTGGACCTCGTCGACGTCGCGCGCCGCCCGCTCGGGGGTCAACCGCTGCAGCTCGAGCTCGACCTGCGCGACCACGTCGGCGTCGAGCAGCGAACGGAGCTCCTCGGTGCCGAGGAGGTCGCGCAGCAGCTCGCGGTCGAGCGCCAGCGCGGCGGCCCGCCGCTCGGCCAGCGGCGCGTCGCCCTCGTACATGTAGACGGCGATCCAGCCGAAGAGCAGCGACCGGGCGAACGGCGACGCCTGCTGGGTCTCGACCGGCACCACGCGGATCCGGCGGCTGCGCACCTCGGTCAGCACCCGCCGCAGCGCGGGCAGGTCGAACACGTCGTTGCAGCACTCGCGGGTGGCCTCGAGGAGGATCGGGAACCCCGGGTACTTCGACGCGACCGTCAGCAGGTCGGCGGCCCGCTGGCGCTGCTGCCACAGCGGCGTGCGCCGGTCGGGTCGTCGCCGGGGCAGCAGCAGGGCCCGGGCGGCGGACTCGCGGAACCGGGCCGCGAACGCACTCGTGCCCGGCAGCGTGGCCACGACCTCGGCGTCGACCTGCTCGGGGTCGCCGAAGAGCAGGTCGGTCGGCACGTCCTCGGCGGACTCGGGCAGCCGGATCACGATGCCGTCGTCGGACCAGAGCACCTCGACGCCCATCCCGTCGCCCACCTGCTCGGCGAAGTGCTGCTCGAGCCGGGCCCGGATGACGGTGGCCCACGGAGCGTGGACGCGGGCGCCGAAGGGCGAGTGGAGGCAGAGGCGCCAGTCGCCGATCTCGTCGCGGAAGCGCTCGACCACGATCGTCCGGTCGTCGGGCACGACGCCGGTGGCCTCGGCCTGCTCGTCGAGGTAGCCGACCACGTTCTGCGCCGCCCGCTCGTCGAGGGCGTGGTCCTCGCGCAGGCGGTCGAGCGCGGCGGAGGGCGGCAGCCCCCGCACCTCCCGGACGAACTCGCCGAGCGCCCGCCCGAGCTCGGCCGACCGCCCCGGCCCGTCGCCGTGCCAGAACGGCATCTTTCCCGGCTGGCCCGGGGCCGGCGTCACGATCACCCGCTCGAAGGTGATCTCCTCGATCCGCCACGTCGACGCCCCGAGGAGGAACGTCTCGCCGGCCCGCGACTCGTACACCATCTCCTCGTCGAGCTCGCCGACGCGCGTGCCGTCGGGCAGGAAGACGCCGTACAGGCCGCGGTCGGGGATCGTGCCGCCGGACGTGACGGCGAGCCGCTGGGCCCCGGAGCGGCCGCGCACCACGCCGGACTGGCGGTCCCACACCACTCGGGGTCGGAGCTCGGCGAACTCCTCGGACGGGTAGCGGCCGGCGAGCATGTCGAGCGTGGCCTCGAACACCTCCCGGGACAGGCCGGTGAAGTTGGCCGCCCCCCGGCACAGGGCGTAGAGGTCGTCGACCGGCCACTCGTCGAGCGCGCACGCCGCCACCATCTGCTGGGCCAGGACGTCGAGCGGGTTGGCCGGGACCGAGGTCGGCTCGATCAGGCCCTCCTTCATGCGCTGCACGACGACCGCGGCCTCGAGCAGGTCGGCCCGGTGCTTGGGGAAGATCCGCCCGCGGCTCGGCGCGCCGACCTGGTGCCCGGCCCGTCCGATGCGCTGGAGGCCGGCCGACACGCTGCCCGGCGAGCTGACCTGGACCACGAGGTCGACGGCGCCCATGTCGATGCCGAGCTCGAGCGAGCTGGTGGCGACCAGCCCTCGGAGGTCGCCCCGCTTCAGCTCGTCCTCGATCTGGAGGCGCCGCTCGCGCGACAGCGATCCGTGGTGCGCCTTCACCAGCTCGAGCCCCGAGTCGGCGGCGGACAGGCCCGAGGCCTCGTCGCCCGTGAACGCGGGCGCGGCCCGCCGGGCCGGACCGCCGGCCGGCACCCCACCGTCGGCCGGCGGCGCCCCGTCGGACCCTTCAGTCCCATCGGTCCCGTCGCCGTCGGGTTCCTCCGCGGCCAGCTCGTTGAGGCGGCTGGCCAGGCGCTCGGCGAGCCGTCGGGCGTTGACGAACACCAGCGTCGAGCGGTGCTGCTCGACGAGCTCCAGCAGGACCGGGTGGATGGACGGCCAGATCGACCGGCGCGGCGGGCCGGCCGCGGCGGGCCCGCCCTGGACCGCGGGGTCGGGGCCCTGGGCCACCTCGCCGAGCGCGCCCATGTCGTCGACCGGGACCACGACCTGCAGGTCGAGCTCCTTGCGGATGCCGGCGTCGACGATGCGCACCGGTCGAGGCACGACCCGGGCGTCGTCGCCCGGGCCCGTCCCGGCGGCCTCGATCTCGTTGCCGGTCAGGTAGCCCGCGACGACCTCGAGCGGGCGCTGCGTGGCCGAGAGCCCGATGCGCTGCACGACGGAGCCCCGGACCGGGTCGGGCTCGCGGCCCGAGGCCCGGGTGTGGTGCTCGAGGCGCTCCAGCGTGAGCGCGAGGTGGGCGCCGCGCTTGGTGGCCGCCAGCGCGTGGATCTCGTCGACGATCACGCGCTCGACGCCGACGAGCGTGTCGCGCGCCTGGGACGTGAGCATGAGGTAGAGCGACTCGGGGGTGGTGATCAGGATGTCGGGTGGCTGCCGGACGAGGCGCCGCCGCTCCTGGGCCGAGCTGTCGCCGGTGCGGACGCCGATGGTCGGCTCGGCGAACGGCACGCCGAGCCGCTGCGCGGCCAGGGAGATGCCCCGCAGCGGGCCCCGCAGGTTCTTGTCGACGTCGACCGCGAGCGCCCGCAGCGGCGAGACGTAGACGACCCGCACGCCGGCGTTCGGCGACGGGGTGCGACCGAGGTCGTCGAGCGCCCAGAGGAAGGCGGCCAGCGTCTTGCCCGACCCGGTCGGCGCGCACAGGAGGGTGTGCTCGCCCGCTGCGATCGCGGGCCACGCCCGGGCCTGGGCGTCGGTCGGTTCGGGGAAGGACGCGGCGAACCACGCCCGGACGGGTTCGGAGAGGCCCTCCAGCGGTTCGGGGGCGAGGGGATCGGCTGGCGCGACCTGGTCCACCACGACGGGAACCTACCGTCGACCCCTGACAGCCAGCCCTCGGCGCCCGGTCCTGCCCCCCGAGGTCCCGCCGTACGTGCCCCACTGGCCGGGAGGGCCCGGGCGGGACGGCCCGGATGGACGACCGTGTGCCTCGCCGATGATGTGCTGTTAGGTTTGCCTACCATGCCGACGTCCCCGATTCCGACCCGGACCGCCACCCCGCCCGCCGCCACCCCGCCCGCCCCCGGCCCGAGCGCCCGGCGCCGGGCCACCGGACGGGACCGCCTCGCCCTGTTCGTCGCCCTCCTCGCCGCACTCGTGCTCGGTGCGGCGGCCTGCGGTGGCGACGACGACTCGAGCGGCGCCACGACCACGGCCGAGGAGAGTGGCGCCGCCGACAGGACCTCCCCCGTGACCGTCGACCACCGGTACGGCGCCACGACGGTCGACGCGGCGCCGACCCGCATCGTGTCGCTCGACACCGGCTGGACCGACTCCCTGCTCGCCATGGGCGTGACGCCGGCCGGCTACATCGCCGATCCCAGCCAGCCCGATGGGTTCCCGTGGCGGGGCGACCGGCTCGCCGACGCCACGGAGCTGACGGCGACCTCGGCGCTCCCGTACGAGCAGATCGCCGCGCTGCAGCCCGACCTCATCGTCGTCGGCTACCTCGCCCAGGACGAGGGCGACTACGACAAGCTCGCCGCGATCGCTCCGACGATCGCCAGCCTCGGGGACTCGCAGGTCGACAAGTGGCAGGACCAGGTCGAGGTGGCCGGCCGCGTGCTGGGCGACGAGGAGACCGCGGAGGAGGTCGTGGCCGAGGTCGACGGCCAGGTGGCCGAGGTCGCGACCGCGCTGCCCGGGCTCGAGGGGAAGACCTTCTCGTTCGCGAACTACGTCGCGGGCGACGCCATCTACGTCCTCGGAGATCCCGACGACGGCGCCAACGTGCTGTTCGGCCAGCTCGGCCTGGTCATCCCCGACGAGATCCAGGCCGACGCCGACCAGGGCCGGGTGGAGCTCAGCTTCGAGCAGATCGGGATGCTCGACGGTGACCTGCTCCTCGCCCTGCTCAACGGCACGGACCCCTCGGCGATCGCCGGCTGGGACGAGCTGCCGGCCGTCCGGGCCGACTCGGTCGTCGACATGGACTACTCGCTCGCCGTCGCCCTCAACACGCCGACGCCGCTGTCCATCCCGTGGGCGCTCGAGCAGATCCGCCCGCAGCTCGACCGGATCGCAGCGGCCTGACCGGACGACCAACCGCTGACGGGGACCCGGAAGTAGGATCGTGATCATGCCGACCGACGCCAAGGGCAGCCGCTCCAAGGAGTTCCACCCGGCTTTCGAGGAGTACTGCGAAGCCATCTGGGAGCTCCGGGAGGACGACATCGACGTCATCCAGGCGCGCATCGCCGAACGCCTCGAGGTGTCGCGCCCGGCGGTGTCCGAGATGATCCGCCGCATGGAGCACGAGGGGCTCATCGACGTGGGCGCGAACATCACGCTGACCACGACCGGTCGCACGCTCGCCGAGCGCGTCGTCCGCCGCCACCGGCTCGCCGAGCGGTTCCTGACCGACATGCTCGGGCTGTCGTGGGCCGACGCCCACACCGAGGCCGGCAAGTGGGAGCACGTCATCTCGGACCCGGTCGAGCAGGCCCTCACCCGCGTGCTGGGCGACCCGACGACCTGCCCGCACGGCAACCCGATCCCCGGCGCCGCCTACCGCGCTCCCGACACCCGGGCGCTCAGCGACGTCGCCATCGGCGGCGCGTTCACGGTCAGCCGCATCCCCGAGGAGCTCGAGTTCGAGCCGGGCCTGCTGGCGTTCCTCGAGGAGAACTCGCTGCAGCCCGGCCACACCGGCACGCTGACCGCCCTGTCGCCCGACGGGACGGCCACCGTCGAGATCGACGGCAAGCACGTCGGCATCGGCCGGTTCGCCTCGGACCGCATCCTCGTCACGGCCTGAGCGCAGCGAGGGCCGATCCGACCGCGAGCGCAGCGAGGGCCGATCCGGCCGGCGAGCGCCGGGGGAACTGGGGTCAGCGCAGGACGTCGGGCAGCGGCTCGGCGTGCACGATCGACAGCCGCTTCGTCGACCGGGTGAGCGCGACGTAGAGCGACTGCGGACCCCGGACCTCCTCGCGGAGGATCGCTGCGGGCTCGACGACGATCACCGAGTCGAGCTCGAGCCCCTTGACCAGCGACGTCGGCACGATCGTCACCTGGCGGTCGAGGCCCTGGCGGGTCGCCTTGCCGTGGTCGATCCCGGCGTCGTCCAGGGCGATGTCGACCCGGTCGGCGAGCGAGCCCGGCACGACGACGGCGACGTTGCCCGAGCCGACGGCCTTGAGCTCGCGGCGCACGGCGTCGGCCACCTCGAGGTCGAGCTCGTCGTCGCGGCAGCCGCTGATGATCGGCTCGTCGCCCATGTGGCGGATCGACGTCGGCGGCCGCAGGCCGGGCGCCGCGATCCGCAGCACCCTGGCGGCCAGCTCCATGATCGGCCCCGGCACGCGGTAGCCGACCGTGAGCTCGGCCCGGCGCGGCGGCCGGCGGGACGGCAGGTGCTCGAGCACCGAGTCCCAGTCGTCGTGGGCCCACGCCCCGGTCGACTGGGCGATGTCGCCGACGATCGTCATCGATCCGTTGAGCGATCGGCGGTCGAGGACGCGCAGCTGCATGGGTGACAGGTCCTGCGCCTCGTCGACCACGATGTGGCCGTAGGTGCGCACGACGTCGTCGTCCTTGTGACGGGGCCGGGGGCCGAGGAGCTCCAGCGCCTCGTCGAGCACGGGCACGTCGTGGTTGGTGAACACGACCTCGGCGGCGTCGCTCTCGCGGGGGCGTGACAGCAGCTTCCACTCGTTCGGCTCGAGGTATCGGCTGGCGGCGAGCTTGAGCAGCCCGGGCGAGCCGTAGAGGTCGTTGAGCAGCTCGGCCGGCGTCAGCACCGGCCACATGCGCTCGAGCGCCTCGCGGACCGCCACGTCGCTGCGCAGGCGCTCGCGCACCACCTCGGGCGGGTCCTCGTTGCGGGAGGTCGCGGCCAGCGCCTCCCAGAACAGCTGCTCGACCAGCTTCCGCCCGGCGTTGTGGGTCCGGAAGCGCCGTCGGGCCTGCTGGACGATGTCGGTGGAGCGCTCGACCGACAGCGTCAGCCACTGCACGCCGTAGGGGATCCGCAGCGGCTCGCGCAGCGGCCGCTCCCGGTCGCGCACGGCGTGGCGGACGACGTCGATCATGCGCAGGTCGCCCTTGACCCGGGCGGTGTCCTCGTCGTCGTGGCCGGCGATCCGGACGTGCGGCACGAGGTCGCCGAGCGTCGCGATCTGCACGCCGGCCTCGCCCAGGCTCGGCAGCACCTGCTCGATGTAGGACAGGAAGACCCGGTTCGGACCGACCACGAGGACGCCTTGGCCCTCGAGCGGGAAACGGTGGCTGTAGAGCAGGTAGGCGGCGCGGTGCAGCGCCACCACCGTCTTGCCGGTGCCGGGACCGCCCTGGACGACCAGCACGCCGGGCAGCTCGGAGCGGATGATGACGTCCTGCTCCACCTGGATGGTGGCGACGATGTCGGAGAGCTTCCCGGAGCGGGTCTCCTCGAGCGCCGAGATCAGCGCGCCATAGCCCTGCACCTCGCCACGGTCGAGGGCGTCCTTGGCCGCGCCGAACAGCTCGTCGTCGATGCCGAGCAGCGTGCGGCCCCGGCTGGCGAAGTGGCGCCGACGCACCAGGCCCATGGGATCGCGGCCCGTCGCCCGGTAGAAGGACTCGGCGACCGGGGCCCGCCAGTCGACGACGACGGGGTCACGGTGCTTGTCGGCCACGGCCACCCGGCCGATGTAGAAGCGGTCGCCCGACTCGGGCTGCTCGGCGGCCGCGGAGGGTTCGAGGTCGATGCGGCCGAACACCAGCGAGAGGTCGCCGACCTCGAGGTGCTGGAGCCGAGCCTCGACCCGGTCGTGCACGACGTCGCGCTCGTAGCGGTGCTGGAACGTGCCGCCGGGACCGCTCTCGACGGTCTCCCGCATGGCCTCGACCGCCCGCTTGGTCTGCTCCAGGCACTCGTACGCGTGGTCGACGTACGCCTGTTCCGCTTCGAGCTCGGGATGGTTCGCCACACGTGCTCCTGCCGCGGGTCGGACCCGCAAACGGGGAATCAGCCAGTGTACTCCCGCGGCCAGATCCGCCAACAGGCGCAGGGCTCGGGGGTCCGGCGGGCCACCCGCCGGTCACGGCGACGGTGGTGTGGTGTGCTGGAGGCCGTGACCGACCCGACCGGACCACGCCTGGCGATCGAGCCCGAGGGGATCCGGGGGTGGCTCCGAGGCCCGGTCGAGGCCGGCGGGGCGACGGTCGTGCCGGTCGACGAGGCCGACGCGCTCCTGTGGGCCGCCCCTGACGACCCGGACGGCCTGCGACGGGTGCTCGAGGACCACGGGGACCACCTCCGGTGGGTGCAGCTCCCCTGGGCCGGGATCGAGCCGTACGTCGACGTGCTCGACCGCGACCGCACGTGGACGTGCGGCAAGGGTGTGTACGCCGAGCCCGTGGCCGAGATGGCCCTCGCGCTGAGCCTGGCCGGGCTGCGGGGCCTCGACCGCTACGCCCGCGCCACGACCTGGCGCGAGCACGGCACGATCGGCACCAACCTGCACCGCGCCCGGCTGGTGGTGCTCGGCGGCGGCGGGATCACCCGGTCGTTCCTCCGCATGGTGGCGCCGTTCGAGTGCCGGACCACGGTCGTGCGCCGCCGCCCCGACGGCCCGCCACCGGCGCCCGGGGTCGACGTCATCGGTGACGACGGCCTCCACGACGCAGTGGTCGACGCCGACCTCGTGGTGCTCGCGCTCGCCCTGACCCCGGCGACGACCGGCATCGTCGACGCCGCGCTGCTCGAGCGGATGGGCCCACGGTGCCACCTGGTGAACGTCGCCCGCGGCGGCCACGTGGTCACCGACGACCTCGTCGCCGCCCTGCGCGACGGCACGATCGCCGGCGCCGGGCTCGACGTGACCGACCCCGAGCCGCTGCCCGACGGCCACCCGCTCTGGACGCTGCCGAACTGCACGATCACCCCGCACGTGGGCAACACACCCGAGATGGCGGTCCCGCTGCTGTCGGCCCGCATCACCGAGAACGTGCGGCGCTGGGCCGCGGGCGAGCCGCTCGTCGGGCTCGTCGACGTGGACCTCGGCTACTGACGCGACCGGGCCGGGACGGCCGGCCGGTCACTCCAGCGGACCCACCACCACGCCGGCGCCGACCATGCCGTCGACGATCAGCGCCGCCATCTCGTGGCCGGCCATCGTCGAGGTCGACGACCGCAGCAGCACGAGGTCGAGCGTCGCCCGCGCCATCACCCGGAACCCGTCGCCCGCCGCGGTCGGGATCGACGGGCCGGAGAGGTCCACGCCCCCGTGCTCGGCCGTGGCCAGGATCGACGACGCCAGGAGCTCGACCATCCGGTGCGACCCGGGGTCGTCGGCGTCGGCGATCTGCTCCGAGGTCGAGTTGAGGTGGGCGATGAGCAGCGAGGCCATCAGCGCGCGCTGGGAGCACGCCGTGTCGCACACGTCCTCGAGCAGCGCCCCGAGCCGGATGTCGGCCGGCAGGGCCGAGCGGGCCGCGTCCCGCCGCTCGACGCCGGCGACGACGTCGTCCCAGACGATCACGGCCAGGTCGTGGCGGCTCGGATAGCGGCCCGCGAGCCGGGCGTCGGACACGCCCGACAGCTGGGCGACCTTGGCCAGCGTGACCGCGGGCCAGCCCGCCCGGCCGTGCACCCGCAGCACGGCACGGCGGACCGCGTCCTGCTGCTCGTCGTCGAGCGGGCGCTGGCCGGCGATGGCGAGCCGGTGCCCGAGCTGGTCGTCCCGGACGTCGGCGCGGCGCGTCATCGCGATCCACACCGCCAGGTACATCTGGCGGACGATCGCCGGGTCGAGGTCGGGGTCGACGCGCAGCCGCAGCGCGCAGCCGTCGGCGGCGGTGACGAGCATCTGGGCGAACTGCCGCAGGTCGACGCCGTCGACGAGCTCGCGGCCGGCGAGCCGCAGCAGGACCTCGAGGCCGGGGATGTAGGCCCGGTCGTAGCCCTCGTACGACCGGCCCAGGAACGAGGCGACCTCGCGGTCGTTGAGCGCCACCGCGCCACCGAGGAACAGCTGCGTGTAGCTCCACCCGCCCTCGCCGTCGGTCCCGCGGGCGGCGTCGGTGATCGGTCCCGTCAGGAGCTCGGCGACGCCCTCGAGCAGCTCGAGCCCCTCGAGCCCGGCACCGTCGATCGCCGAGTCGAACAGGCCCTGCAGCGACGACACGAGCGAATCGGACTCGGCATGCAGCGACCAGAACGCGGCGCGCCCCGCCGCCTGCGGCGCGCTGCGGGAGCGCGATCCCACGCCGGAGTCGGGTGCGAAGGCGGAGTACACCGCACCGCTCGACAGGCCCGTGTCCTCGGTCAGGCGGCGCACCGTGATGAACGACGTGAGGTCGTCGAGGGTGGCCTCGGTCATCAGGCGGCGCGCCGCGTCGCGGAGCCGTTCGCGAGCGGTCCCGCGGACGGTCGGTTGCGCCGCTCCCTCCGGCGGAGCGGCGCGCCCTTCGTTGTCCGTCACCTCGACCTCCCTCCCTCTCCCGCCGGAGAGCGTAGGAGGACCGGCCCGGGGCGCGCGACCGAGCGTGGTTCAGGTTCCGAGGGCCGAGCGGCTGATCGACGCCAGCCCGGCGATGAGCACCCGGGCCAGCTCCTCGGCCTCGGCGTCCGCCGCAGCTGCGGCCATGAGCAGCCCGTCCACCGCGGTGCGGGCCGCGACCGTCCGCAGCGCCTCGTCGCCCTCGAGCAGCGAGCCGAGCAGGCCGACGAGGCGCTCCGACGACGGGTCGAGCACGGCGCCGTCCGACGTCGCGGCGGCGTGGAGGCGGGCGGTCAGCAGCGATGCGACCAGCGATCTCCGGGCGCATGCGGTCTCGGCCAGGTCCGCCACGAGCTCGACGACCTGCACCGATGCGTCGAGCGACTGCCGGGCGCGGGCCCGCCGCTCGACGGTGCCGAGCACGTCGTCCCAGATGAACGTCGCGAGGTGGTGGCGGGTCGGGTACATCGCCACGAACGCGGACTCGGCGATGCCGGTGAGGGTCACGATGCGCGTCACGGTCACGGCGGCCCACCCCTCGCGCTCGTCGACCGCCCGCACCGCGTCGCGCACGTCGTCGAGGTGGACCGGCTGCGGCTGCGGTCGGTACGACGAGATCACGCGGCTGGCGAAGAGGTCGTCGGCCTCGTCGACGCGCCGGGTCATCGAGGCGATCGTCGACAGGTACGTGAGCCGCACGAGGTCGGGGTCGGCGTCGGGGTCGAACCGGAGCCGCACCGCCGCGCCGTCCGCCCCGGCCACGAGCATGCTCGCCAGCATGTGGATGTCGATGCCCTCCACCGGCGTCCGGCCGACCAGCTCGAGCGCCCGGGCGATCGCCCGCTCGTAGGTGCGCGTGTTCTCGACGTACACGTGCCGGACGGCGTCCCTCACCTCCTCGTCGTTGATGGCGACCGCCGCCGCCAGCCAGAGGTGCGTGTAGTCCCAGGGCTCCGACGACCGGGCCGACGCGACCACCGGGGCGGCCGCGAGCTCGGCCAGCGTCTCGACGAACCGCTGCTCCGCGTCGTCGGCGTCGTCCATCGACCCGTGGAGCTGCTCGAGGATCTCGATCACCATCGGGTCGTCCTGCGGACGGATCGACAGGAAGAGCTGCCGGGCTGCGGCCTGCGGCGCGCTGCGGGCGCCGTCCGACGCGAACGCCGAGTAGATCGCACCGCTCGAGAGCCCGGACGCCGCGGTGAGCCGGTTCACCGTGATGAACGCGGTGACGTCGTCGAGCGTCGCGCCGCTCAGCAGCCGCGCCGACGCCTCCCGCAGCCGCTCCCGGGCCGTCCCGCGCCGCGCGCGCGGGCGCGACGGCGCCCCGTCGACGGGCGCGTCGCCGTCGGATCCGTGTCCGTCTCCCACGACGGGCTCCTCTCCCGGTCCGGGCGGGGCCGGACCACGGCGAAGACTACGGCTGCCGCACGACGCCGTCCCGTAAAGAGAGAACGTTCGCTACGAGCGAGCAAACCTGATCCTCGACGGCCGTTCGAGCGGTGTCGGGGCGGTCCCGGTTCGGCCACACTGGGCCCCGTCGGCCGCCCTTGGGAGAGGCTTGACGCTGGCCAGGACGGAGATCGCCCCTCTTCGTCCTGGCCACCTTCTCGTCAGGGCCACTTCTCGTCCTGGCCACTTTTTGTCGGGCCCGGCTCCGGCGCCGGTCAGCGGCCGGTGTCCTGGCCCAGCTCCTTGAGCGCCGAGGCCAGCGCGAGCCGGAGCCGGCGGGCGCGGTCGGCGTCGAGGTGGGCGACCATCGGCGTGCGGTCGGCGCCGACCTCCTCGACGAGCAGCTGCACCCGACCCTCGGCGTCGTCGTAGTCGTCGCAGATCGACACGGCCCAGTTGACCGGGACGAGCTCGTCCTCCTCGATCTCGTCCTCGGGCAGCGGCGGCAGCGGGACCTGGTCGTCGTCGATGGAGCGGCGCACGCGGCCACCCTACGGGCCGGCCGGCCCCGTCACCGGTCCGGCCCCGTCACCGGTCCGGCACCGTCACCGGTCCGGCACCGTCACCGGTCCAGGGCTGCCGGGGTCCAGGGCTGCCACGGATCCAGCATTGTCAGGGGTCCGGCCGGTCGTGGTTGACTCGGTGCCGATGTCGGACCGACCGACGCCGGAGGTCACGACGACGGCGCCCCACGCGGACTCCGCCTTCGTCCGGACCTGCCGCGGCCTCCCCACCTCCCGCACGCCCGTCTGGTTCATGCGCCAGGCCGGGCGCTCGCTCCCCGAGTACCGGGAGATCCGCGGCACCGGCACGATCCTGCGGGCGATCGCGGACCCCGACCTGGCGACCGAGATCACGTTGCAGCCGGTGCGCCGCTACGGCGTCGACGCCGCGATCCTCTACTCCGACATCATGACGCCGGTGCACGCCATCGGCTTCGGCGTGGACATCGCCCCCGGCGTCGGACCCGTCGTCGAGCACCCGTTCCGGGACCGCCGCGACCTCGATCGGCTCCGGCCGCTCGACCCCGAAGCCGACACGCCCTACGTCGTCGAGACCGTCCGCAACCTCGTGCGCGACCTGCCGGTGCCGCTGATCGCGTTCGCCGGGGCCCCGTTCACCGTGGCCAGCTACCTGCTCGAGGGCCGGCCGTCGCGGACCTACGTGCGCACCAAGGCGCTGATGCACGGCGACGAGGCGCTCTGGCACGACCTGGTGGACCGGCTGGCCGACCTCGCGATCGACTCGCTGCGATCGCAGGTGGCCAACGGCGCGTCGGCCGTGCAGCTCTTCGACTCGTGGGCCGGCGCCCTGTCGCCCGGCGACTACGAGCGCTTCGTGCTGCCGGCGAGCACCAAGGTGCTGGCCGCCGCGGGCGAGCTCGGCGTGCCGCGCATCCATTTCGGCGTCTCGACCGGCGAGCTGCTCGGCCTGATGGCGGCCGCAGGCGCCGACGTCGTCGGCGTCGACTGGCGGACGCCGCTCGACCTGGCGCGGACCCGGGTGCCCGCCGGCACGGTCGTGCAGGGCAACCTCGACCCGGCGCTGCCCGCGGCCGGGTGGGCGGCGACGCGGCCGGCCGCGGACGACGTCCTCCGGCGCGGCGGCGGCTCGGCCCACGTCTTCAACCTGGGCCACGGCGTGCTGCCCGAGACCGACCCCGAGGTGCTGGAGCGGCTGGTCGAGCACGTGCACGGCTGGCGACCGGGCGGCGCAGGACCCGACGGAGCGGCGCCGTGACGACGGGCGTGCTCGTCATGGCCTACGGGACCCCCGCCGGACCCGACGACGTCGAGGCGTACTACACCCACATCCGCAGGGGCCGACCGCCGACGCCCGAGCAGCTGGCCGACCTTGTCCGCCGCTACGACGCCCTCGGCGGGACGTCGCCCATGGCCGAGCGCACGCGGGCCCAGGTCCGGGCGATCGACGAGGCGCTCCAGCGGATCCCCGACGGCGGGTTCGTGACCGAGCTGGGTCAGAAGCACGCGGCGCCGTTCGTCGAGGACGGTGTCGCCGCCCTGGCGGGCGCAGGCGTGGAGCGGATCGTCGGCCTCGTGCTCGCGCCGCACTTCTCGGCGGGCAGCGTGGCGCAGTACCACGAGCGGGCCGCGGCGACGGCGGCCGAGCGCGGGCTGCCGTTCATCGGCATCGACAGCTGGCACCTGCTGCCCGAGCTGATCGACTTCCAGGCCGCCGCGGTCCGGGAGTCGCTCGCCACATTCCCCGAGCGGACCAAGGTGGTGTTCACCGCGCACTCGCTGCCCGAGCGCGTGCTCGAGGGTGACCCGTACCCGGACCAGCTGCGCCGGTCGGCCGAGGCCACCGCCCGGGCCGCCGGCCTGGCGACGTGGGCGGGCTGGGGACTCGGCTGGCAGTCCGCGGGCCGCACGCCCGAGCCGTGGCGTGGCCCCGACGTGCTCGAGATCGTCCGCGACCTGGCCGGCACCGGTCGCGCCGACGGCCTCCTGGTCGTGCCGCAGGGCTTCACCTCCGACCACCTCGAGGTGCTCTACGACCTCGACGTGGAGGCCGCCGCGGTGGCGGCCGAGGTCGGCCTCGCGTTCGGCCGGACCCCGGTCGTCAACGACGACCCCGCCGTGATGGGCGCGCTGGCCCGGACGGCCGCCGACGCCGCGGCGGGGCTGCGGGACCGGGCGTGAGCGACCGGCCCGACGGGTCTCGCCACGTCGTCGTGCTGGGCGGCGGCATCACCGGCCTGGCCGCGGCGTGGGAGGCGAGCGGCCACCCCGGCGTCGAGGTCACGGTGCTCGAGGCGTCGTCCCGGCTCGGCGGCAAGGTGCGGACGTCCACGCTCGACCTGCCCACCGGCCCGCTCGTCGTCGACGAGGGCGCCGACAACTTCCTCGCCCGCGTGCCCGACGCCGTCGATCTGTGCACCGAGCTCGGCCTGGCCGACGAGCTGACGCAGCCGGCGCTCGGCCGGGCCGAGGTGTGGGCCGGCGGCGCGCTCCGCTGGTACCCCCGGCGCCACGTGCTCGGCGTCCCGCTCGACGTCGACGACCTCGCCGCCACCGGCATCCTCTCCGACGAGGGCCTGGCCGCCGTGGCGACCGAGGTGGACCGCACCGATCCCGCCCCCGACGGCGACGTCCCGATCGGCGCCTTCCTGGCCGACCGCTTCGGCCGGGAGCTGGTCGAGCACGTGGTGGGCCCGCTCGTCGGCGGGATCAACGCGGGCGACGTCGACGAGCTGTCGATGCGCGCCGTCACCCCGCAGCTGGCCGACGCCGCCGCCGACGGGGGCAGCCTCACGCTCGCGCTGCGCCGCCGGGTGGCCGCCGCCCCGCCGTCGGGACCGGTCTTCCGGGCGCTCCTCGGCGGGACCGAGCGGATGGTCGACGTGCTGGCGGACCGGCTGGCGGGGCGGGGCGCCGACCTCCGCACCGGCGTGGCCGCCACCGCCGTGGGGCGCGACCCCGACGGCGGCGTCGTGGTCGGGACCGCCGACGGCGCCGGGGTGCGCGCCGACGCCGTGGTCGTCGCCCTCCCCGCGCCGGCCGCGTCGACCGTGCTGGGCGCCATCAGCCCGACCGCCGCGGCCGAGCTCGGAGCGCTGGAGCACGTGCCCGTCGCCTTCGTGGCGTTCGCCGTGCCGCGGGCCAAGGTCCCGGTGCCGCTCGACGCGTCGGGCGTGCTCGTCCCCCGCGACGCCGGCCTGCTGATGACGGCGACGTCGTTCGGGTCGGTCAAGTGGCCGCACTGGGACGACGGGACGCACGTCATCCTCCGTGTCGCCGCCGGCCACCGCCACGACGAGCGCCCGTCGACGATGGACGACGAGGAGCTGGTCGCCGCGCTGCGCGCCGACCTGGCCACCGTGCTCGGCATCACCGCCGCACCGGTCGCCACCCGCGTCACGCGCTGGTCGCCCGGGTTCGCGCAGTACGAGGTCGGCCACCTCGACCGCGTTCGGCGCATCGACGCCGCCCTGGCGGCCGACGCCCCCGCCGTGCGGGTCGCGGGCGCCGACCTCGGCGGGCTGGGCCTCCCGGCGTGCATCCGCCAGGGCCGTGACGCGGCCCGCGCCCTCGTCGGCTGACCGCCGCGCCCGTCGGCGTCGCCGGTTCCGAGGGGGGTCAGCCCTTCGAGCCGAGGGCCTGGAGGTAGGCGACGACCTGGTCGACCTGGGTGTCGGACAGGTCGCGCTCCGGCATGATCGGCGTGAAGCCCTCGACCACCTGCTCGCCCGGATCGGTGATCGCCGTCCGGAGGTAGTCCTCGTCCGCGGTGACCTCGTCGCCGCCCTCGAGCGTGACCGTCGAGCCCGCGAGGCCCTTGAACGTCGGACCGACCCCGTCACCGCCGTCGACGGTGTGGCAGGTGGTGCAGCCGAGGTCGCGCACGACCTCCTGGCCCTTCGCCGCGTCGCCCGTGAGCGGCACCGTGTCGGCGGAGGAGTCGTCCGAGGAGCTGCACGCCGCAGCGACGCCCGCGACGGCGAGCAGCAGCGCGATCGAGCCGGCGAGCAGCGCGCGGGGACCAGGGCGGGGGGACCGGGACGGCGCCATGTCCCGGAGTCTGCCAGCGAGCGCCCTGACCCGTGGGCCGCCCGACGGCCGGTGCCGCCTGTCGTGCCCTCCCGTGGAAGGATGCTCGGCCGTGGCGACCCCCGCCGGAGCTGACGGCACCGCCGAACCGGACACGGCCGCACCGGCGGCCCCGCCCGGGCGCGGTCGCTGGGTCACCGTCGTCCTCGGGCTCCTCGCCGGGCTCTGCATCTGCTTCGCCCTCCCACCGTGGGGCTGGTGGCCGCTCGCGCCGGTCGGCATCGCGCTGTTCATCCACGTGCTCGGCCCCCGCGGCGGCGACGGGCACGGCCGCCCGCGACGGGCACGGGAGCGGGCGGGCATCGGCTGGCTCGTCGGCGTCGCGTGGTTCGGTCCGTCGACGCTGTGGATGGCCCAGCTCACGCCGCCGGGCTACGTGCTCGGCGTGCTGGTGGCCTGGGGCGGCATGGTCGCCGCGGTGGCGGCGGTGTGCCCGGGCGACCGCCGGCGGATCGTCGCGCTGCCCGCGCTGCTCGTCCTCTTCGAGTGGTTCCACCTGCACGCGCCGTTCGGCGGCATCCCGCTGTCGCTCCTCGCCACCACCCAGACCAGGGCACCGCTGCTGCCGGTCGCCCGGCTGGGCGGCGTGCTCCTCCTCGGCCTCGCGGTGTCGACGATCGGCGCGGCCCTGTACCTGCTCGCCACCCGCCGGTGGCTCGGCGCGGCGGTCGCCGCCGTCGCGGTGGCGGCGGTCGCGCTCGTCGGCGCGGCGTGGCCGATCGGCGACCCGGTGGCGCAGGTGCGCGTGGCGGGCGTCCAGGGCGGCGGACCGCAGGGCACGCGCTACTCGAGCGCCGACGCGCCGATCGTCTTCGGCCGGCACCTCGAGGCGACCCGCTCGATCGCCGGCGACGTGGACGTGGTCGTCTGGCCCGAGAACGTCGTCAACATCGAGCACCCGTTCGAGGGCAGCGAGGAGCTCGGCCTGATCGTCCAGCAGGCGGCCCGGCTCGACGCGCCGATCATCGTCGGCGTCGTCGAGGGCGTCGACGAAGACCACTTCGTCAACTACGTCGTGGTCGTGCACCCGGACGGCACGATCAGCGACCGCTACGACAAGGAGCGCCGGGTCCCGTTCGGTGAGTACGTCCCGATGCGGTGGCTGTTCGAGCCGATCGCGCGGGAGTCCCTGCCCCAGCGCGACCAGGTGCCGGGCGAGGGCGAAGCGGTCGTCGACACCGGCCACGGGAGGATGGCCGTGGCGATCAGCTGGGAGATCTTCTTCGGCCGCCGCGTCCGGGAGGGCGTGCGCGACGGCGGCCAGGTGGTGCTCAACCCGACCAACGGGTCGAGCTACTGGCTGACGCAGGTCCAGACCCAGCAGGTCGCCATGTCGCAGCTGCGGGCGGTCGAGTCGGGGCGCTGGACCGTGCAGGTGTCGCCGACGGGTTTCAGCGCGTTCGTCGATCCGGCGGGCGGCGTCCACCAGCTCACCGACATCTCCGAGGAGGAGGTGATCACCCGCACGATCGACCGCTACGACGGGACGACGCCGGCCCAGGCGCTCGGCGACGTCCCCGGTCTGGTGCTGGCGATCGGCGGCCTCGTCGCCGTCGTCATCGTGGCTCGTCGGCGTCGCGCGACGGCCGCCCCCGACACCGACGACGCCTAGGAGCCGCCCGCGTCAGGTCTCGACGAGCAGGGTGACCGGCCCGTCGTTGACCAGCGCGACGGCCATGTCGGTGCGGAACCGGCCGGTGGCGACGGTGGCGCCGAGCGCCCGGAGCTCCTCCACCACGGCCTCGACGAGCGGTTCGGCCACCTCGGGCCGCGCCGCGGCGACGTAGCTCGGTCGCCGGCCCTTGCGGGTGTCGCCGTAGAGCGTGAACTGGCTGACGACCATGAGCTCGCGGCCGGTGTCGGCCGCCGACAGGTTCATCACGCCGTCGGCGTCGTCGAAGACCCGGAGGTTCCAGATCTTGCCGGCCAGCGCCCGGGCGCCGGCCTCGTCGTCGTCGTGGGTGACGCCGACGAGCACGCACAGGCCCGGGCCGATCTCGCCCACGACCTCCTCACGTCGACCACCGTCGGCGCTCGGAGGGTGCGCCACGGTGACCGAAGCTGAGCGAACTCGCTGGATCAGGCCGCGCATGCACCGCTCCCACCACTGTCCGTGAACGTTCCTGTGACCCTGCGTGACGATCACTTGACCGTCGGGTCAACGCACGGCGAAGCTACTCGGTCATGCGAACCGGCCCGATCAGCTCGTCACGGAACCCGCTGACGAGGGGCCGCTCCGCCGCTCGCGGCCCCGCCCGCCCCGTCCCCGGGCCCGACGATCCGCTGCGCATCGCCTTCCTGACGTACCGCGGCAAGCCCCACGTCGGCGGCCAGGGCGTCTACACGCGCCACCTCACCAAGGCGCTCGTCGACATGGGCCACCACGCCGAGGTCCTGTCCGGCCAGCCGTACCCGCTGGTCGACGAGCGGGTGCCGCTGGTCGAGCTGCCGAGCCTCGACATCTACAACGACCACTTCCCGATGCGGATGCCCGGGATCTGGGAGCTGAAGGACCGCTGGGACTGGGCCGAGGTGACCGCGTTCTCGTCGGGCACCTTCCCCGAGCCGCTCGCCTTCTCGTTGCGGGCGTGGGACCACCTCCGCAAGCGGCCCGGCGAGTTCGACCTCGTCCAGGACAACCAGTGCCTCGGCTACGGCCTGCTGCTGATGGAGCGCATGGGCCTCCCCGTGCTCGGGACCGTCCACCACCCGATCACCGTCGACCGTCGGCTCGAGATGGAGCACGCCGAGTCGGCGCGGCAGCGCTGGTCGAAGGCCCGCTGGTACGCCTTCACGAAGATGCAGACGAAGGTGGCCAAGCGGCTGCGCCGGGTCATCACCGTGTCGCGCAACTCCTACGACGACATCTGCCGCGACCACCTGGTGTCACCGGAGCGGCTGCACATCGTGCCGGTCGGCGTCGACCCCGAGCTCTTCGCCCCGATGCCGGGTGTGGTGCGCGTCCCCAACCAGATCATCTCGACCGCGTCCTCGGACGTGGCGATGAAGGGCCAGCGCTACCTGCTCGAGGCGCTCGCCAAGCTGCGCACCGAGTTCCCCGACCTCAAGCTCGTCCTCGTCGGCCGGCTGAAGGAGGGCTCGGCGGCCCAGCGCACGATCCAGACGCTGGGCCTCGAGGGCGCGGTCGAGTTCGTCTCCGGCGTGTCCGACCAGACGATCGTCGAGCTCTACAACTCCTCGGCGTGCGCCGTCGTCCCCTCGCTGTACGAGGGCTTCTCGCTCCCTGCGATCGAGGCGATGAGCACCGGCTGCCCGCTGGTCGCGACGACCGGCGGCGCCATCCCCGAGGTGTCGGGCCTCGACGGCGACACGTGCTTCGCGGTCGCCCCGGGCGACGCCGACGCGCTGGCCATCGGCATCCGCCGGGCGCTGACCGACCCGGCGGCCGCCCAGGCGATCGGCCTCCGGGGCCGGGACCGCGTCGTCCACCGCTGGACGTGGCGCCAGACGGCGGAGAAGACCGTCGTCCACTACCGGGCCCTGCTCGACGAGGCCGCGGGCCGCGCCGCGAGCGACGTGGCCGCCGGCCGGGCCCCCTCCCCCACCCCCCACACAGCCCCGACCGGCGCGCCGCCGGCGGGCGACAGGAGCTGACGCGGTGCTCACCGTCGACTACGAACTGCTCGGGCTCCAGCCCGGTGACCTGGTGCTGGACATGGGCGCCGGTGCGGGCCGGCACTCCTTCGAGTGCTTCCGACGGGGCGCCCAGGTCGTGTCGCTCGACTACGGCTACGACGAGCTGCCGCCGGTCCGGGACCTCTTCTGGGCCATGAAGGAGTCCGGCGAGGCGCCGCAGAGCTCGCTCGGCGCCTGCATCAACGGCGACGCCCTCCGCCTCCCCTTCCCCGACGGGACCTTCGACCGGGTGATCTGCTCCGAGGTGTTCGAGCACATCCCCGACGACCGGGGCGCCATGGCCGAGCTGCACCGGGTGCTGCGACCGGGCGGCGTGCTGGCGGCGACGGTCCCCTCGTGGATGCCCGAGAAGATCTGCTGGCAGCTGAGCGCCGAGTACCACGCCCCGCTGGCGGTCGGCGGCCACGTGCGCATCTACACCGAGGGCATGTTGAAGGACCGGCTGATCGACGCCGGGTTCCGGCCCGAGGCGTCGCACCGGGCCCACGCGCTGCACTCGCCGTACTGGTGGTTGAAGTGCCTGGTCGGCCCGACCAACGACACCCACCCGCTGGTGCAGGCGTACCACAAGCTCCTCGTGTGGGACATCGCCAAGGCGCCCGCCCTCACCCGGACGACCGAGCGCCTGCTGAACCCGGTGCTCGGCAAGAGCGTCGTCGTGTACTCCCGGCGCACGGTCGGCGGGGGCGGCGAGCACGCCACCGTGACCGCGGCCGAGCCGGCCGCCCGGGCCGACCAGGTCGCCGGGCCGAACGGCGCCGTGTCGACGAACGGGTCCGGTCCCGCCCCCGAGGCCCCCGTGGAGGATCCCGCCAGTGTCCCGGTCTGAGGTGTTCCTCGCCGACGTCGACGGCATCGTGACCGCCGAGCAGCTCACTGCGACGGTCGACGCCGTGGCCGAGTGGCAGCTCGACTCGGGCATGGTGCCGTGGTTCCCGGGCGGCCACGCCGACACGTGGAACCACACCGAGTCGCTGATGGCCCTGATGCTCGGCGGCCGGCGCACCGAGGCCGAGCTCGGGTTCCAGTGGCTGCGGTCCGTGCAGCGGCCCGACGGCTCGTGGCACCAGTACTACCTGGCCGACCGGGTCGAGCAGGACAAGCTCGACGCCAACTGCTGCGCCTACGTGGCCGCCGGCGTGTGGTTCCACTGGCTGCTGTTCCAGGACCGGGGCGCGCTCGAGGAGATGTGGCCGATGGTCGACGCGGCCATCGAGTTCGTCCTCGACCTGCAGACGCCGCGGGGCGAGATCCTCTGGGCCCGCCACGCCGACGGCACGCCCTGGAGCTTCGCCCTGCTCACCGGCTCGTCGTCGATCTGCCACAGCCTCCGCTGCGCGATCGCCATCGCCGAGACGCTCGGCCACGAGCGACCGGACTGGGAGCTGTCGGCGGCGCGGCTGTCGAAGGTCATCCGCTCCGAGCCCGACGCCTTCGCCCCCAAGCACCGGTGGGCGATGGACTGGTACTACCCGGTGCTGTGCGGCGCCGTCACGGGCGAGGCCGGGCGCGACCGCCTGGCCCACCGCTTCGAGGCCTTCGTGACCGATGGCTGGGGCGTGCGCTGCGTGTCGGACCGGCCGTGGATCACCGCGGCGGAGACCTGCGAGTGCGCCATGGCCCACCTGGCCGTCGGCGAGCGCGACCGGGCCGTCGAGATGTTCTCGTGGGCCCAGCGCCTGCGCACCGCCGAGGACCGCTACTGGACCGGCATCGTCCTGCCCGACGAGGTCCACTTCCCCGGCGGCGAGCAGTCGACCTACACGGCGTCGGCGATCATCCTGGCCGCCGACGCGCTGGCCGGCTCCTCACCCGCGTCCCACCTGTTCACCCGCCCCGACGAGCTTCCGGAGCTCATCGAGGAGCAGACTCGCACCGATGCCGTCGAACCGTCCTGAGCCCCTCCGCCGGCCCCGCGCCGGCCGCGCCCTGCTGGTCGCGCTGTCCCTCGTGATGGCCGCCGGCGCCGTCCTCGCGGTCCCGTCGGTGGCCGTCGCCCAGGACGGCGGTCCGACGACGACCGTCGCCGAGGTCGGTCCCGTGTCGGACTGCTCCCCGGGCCACATCGTGCGCCGGCCCGACTGCGGCATCGCGCCCGACTCCCCCACCGACCCGGGCGGCTGGATCCAGGTCTCGCTCTTCTACCTGATCTGCGTCGCGGTGGTCGGCATCGTGGCCTTCGTGTGGTGGCGCTCCCGGGTCGCCCGCAACGAGCGCCGGGCCGCCGGCCTCGATCCCCTGACGCTCGCGAGGGCGCGCGGTCAGGGCATGCGCCGCAGCACGCGCAGCGAGCCGGTGGCCGAGACCTCCTCGAACCGGCCCGAGGCCAGCGCGGGCAGGTAGATCCGCTCGTACGGCGGCCGCCCGCCGTCGGCGGGGTCGGGGAAGACGTCGTGGATGGCCAGCAGGCCGGCCGGCGCCACGTGCGGCGTCCACAGCCGGTAGTCCTGGTCCGCCGGCTCCTCGCCGTGGCCGCCGTCGATGAACACGAGGGCGCAGGGCGTGGTCCAGAAGCCCGCCACCGTGGGCGAGTCGCCGACGAGCGCCACCACGTTCGGCTCCAGGCCGGCGTCGTGGACCGTGCGACGGAACACCGGCAGCGTGTCCATGCGGCCCACGGCCGGGTCGACGAGGTCGGGCTCGTGCCACTCCCAGCCCGGCTGGTTCTCCTCGGAACCCCGATGGTGGTCGATGGCGATCAGCACCGTGCCGCCCTCACGGGCCGCGGCGCCCAGGTACACCGACGACTTGCCGCAGTAGGAGCCGACCTCGAGGAGGGGCGCCCCGGGCACGGCCGCGCTGGCCTCGACACCCGCCCGGAAGAGGGCCAGGCCCTCGTCGGGGGGCATGAACCCGCGGGCGGCCTCGGCGGCGGCGCGGACGGTCGGGTCCATCTCCGGCGTCGGCTGCTGCTCGGGCGCGTCGGGCACGGTCATCGGGAGGGCTCCGCTTCGGGTGGGGGCGGCGTCGGGACGAGGGCCGGCCGGCCGGCTCAGATCGGCAGGTCGCCGTGCAGCATCTCGAGGTCGTCCTCGCCCGGCTCCTCGCCGTGGTGGGTCACCTTGAACAGCCAGCGGTCGAGGATGACGTAGCGGCCGACCCAGACGATGCCGAAGCCCAGGAGCTGGGCGAAGAACACGGCGATCGGCTCGATGATGCCCTCGTCGTGGACCTGCTGCTCGACGAGGTAGGTGAGGCCGGTGGCGGCGGCGACGCCGAGCATGGCGGCGACCCAGAACACCAGTACCTGCGTGCGGAGCCGGTCCTTCGACGTGTCCTTCCACACGAACATCTTGTTGGCGAAGAAGTTCGGCACGGTGAGGATGGCTGCGGACACGATCGAGGCGGTCGTGTAGTTCCGGTCGAAGACGAGGGCGCCCAGGATCTGGATCAGCACCTGCCCGATCGGCACGAACACCACGGACACCGCCATGTAGCGGATCTGCTTGCGCCCCTGGTCGGAGCGGGCGTGGTCCATGACCGCGGCGGGGCTGATCTTCACGGGCATCCACCGTACCGGAGGCCCCCGACCCGGCACCCATTCGCGTCGGGTGGTCCCCGGTGCCCGCGGGCGGGCAGCCGCACGTCCCACCCCGGGGCAGGATGGCGGGATGGACCAAGCCGCCGTGGACGCCCTGATCGCCCTGCTCGACCTGGAGCCGATCGAGGTGAACATCTTCCGGGGCCTGAGCCCGGACCGGGGCGACCAGCGGGTGTTCGGCGGCCAGGTCGCCGGCCAGGCGCTGGTGGCGGCGGCCCGGACGGTCGAGGCGGACAAGATCGTGCACTCGCTCCACGCCTACTTCCTCCGGCCCGGCGACCCGACGGTCCCGATCATCTACGAGGTCGACCGCACCCGCGACGGCCGCTCGTTCGCCACCCGCCGGGTGAAGGCGGTGCAGCACGGCCGCAGCATCTTCACGCTGTCGGCCAACTTCCAGACGCCCGAGGAGGGCTTCGACCACCAGTTCGACATGCCGAGCGGCCTGCCCGAGCCCGACTCGCTGCCCGACTTCCGGGAGCGGATGGAGCCGTACCGCGAGCAGTTCGCCGAGTGGTTCGATCGGCCGCGGCCGATCGACACCCGCTACTGCGAGCTCGGCCCCTGGGAGCGCAAGGAGGACCGGCCGCCGTACCAGCACGTCTGGCTCAAGGCGAACGGCGTGCTCCCCGACGACCCGGTGCTGCACATCTGCGTGCTGACCTACGCGTCCGACATGACCCTGCTCGACACCTCGCTGCTCCCCCACGGCTCGTCGTTCACCGTGGGCGAGGTGTTCATGGCGAGCCTCGACCACGCGATGTGGTTCCACCGCCCGTTCCGCGCCGACGAGTGGCTGCTGTACGCGCAGGACACGCCGAGCGCGAGCGGGGGACGAGGCCTGGGTAGGGGGCTCGTGTACTCGCACGACGGCCGGCTGGTGGCCTCGGTCGTGCAGGAGGGCGTGATCAGGAGGATGCGGTGATCCACGGACGGCTCCGGCCCGCCCTCCTGGGCGCGGTCGCGCTCGCCGCGACCGGCCTGCTGGTCGGCTGCGCCGACGACGACGACGGTGCGGCGACCACCTCGACCGGCGCGCCGGCCTCGACGACGACCGCGGCGGGCGCCGGGGCGCCGAGCGCGGCCGGCGACCTGGGGGACGCCTCGGTGCGGCTCGTCGACCTCGGCCTCGAGGCCGACTCGCCCATCGACCTGACGTTCCGGCCCGGCAGCACCTCGCTGATCGTGGCCGAGCGCGGCGGCGCCATCCGGGAGGCGGTCCGGGACGGCGACGGGTACCGGCTCCTCGACGACCCCGTGATCGACCTGACCGACGCGGTGGGGAGCACGGCCTCGGAGCGGGGGATGCTCGGCGTCGCCGTGTCACCCGACGGCGAGCACCTCTACGTGAGCTACACCGAGGCCTCCGAGGGCGACTCGCGCATCGTCCAGTACCCGCTGACCGGTGACGACGGGGAGCTGCGCGCCGAGCCCGCCGCAGCCCGGCAGCTGGTCGCGATCGACCAGCCGTTCGCGAACCACAACGGCGGTGCGCTCCGCTTCGGCACCGACGGGATGCTCTACGCCGGCTTCGGCGACGGCGGCTCCGGGAACGATCCCGAGGGCAACGGCCAGGCCCGCGACACCCTGCTCGGCAAGATCCTCCGGATCGATCCAAGCGCGCCCGACGGCGTGCCCGCCGACAACCCGTTCGCGAGCGGTGAGGCCGACGGGCGCCCGGCCGAGCCGCTGATCTGGGCGACCGGCCTGCGCAACCCGTGGCGGATCGACATCGACCCGGCGACCGGCGACCTCTGGGTCGCCGACGTCGGCCAGAACGAGCAGGAGGAGGTCGACCGCCTGGCCGCCGCCGACGGCGGCGGCCGGGGCGTGAACCTCGGTTGGGACCTCTTCGAGGGCACGAACCGGATCGACGAGCCCGATCCCGCTCCGGGCGCGGCGAGCGCCGGACCGTTCGTCGAACCGGTGCTGACCTACACCCACGACGAGGGCTGCTCGATCACGGGCGGCGTCGTCGTCCGCGACCCGCAGCTGCCGGCGCTCGACGGCGCGTTCCTCTTCGGCGACTTCTGCCAGCCGTGGATCCGCGCCGTGCGCGTCGGAGCCGACGGCAACGTGCAGTCGGCCGACCTCGGGCTCGACGTCGCGTCGGTCGTGTCATTCGCCCGCGGCCCCGACGACGAGGTCCTCGTCGTCAGCCTCGACGGCACGATCGGCCGGCTCGCCCCCGCCTGACGCCGGAGCGTCGCCCGCCCCGACCCGTTCTGTTCCCGAGGACCGGGGCGAACACCCCAGGATCTGGAACAGAGCCGGCGGGCAGGGCGACGGTGCTCAGTCGGAGAGGGTCGGGTCCTGCTCCATCACGACGAGCTGCGCGGCGATGAGCTCGCGCACCCGCTCCTTGAGCGAGTTCACGTCGTCGAGCGTCATGCCCTCGGTGCTGACCGGCTCCATGACGTGCACCGCGGCGTTGGCCCGGCCGAAGCGCCAGTCGTGCTTGCGCAGCGCCTCCTTCGTGCCGTGCACCGCGAGGGGCAGGATCGGCACCTGCGCCTCGATCGCCAGCCGGAAGGCGCCGTCCTTGAACTTGCCGAGCTCGCCGTCGGCCGCCCGGGTGCCCTCGGGGAAGATCATGATGCAGACCTTCTTCTTGAGGTACCACTTGCAGCGGTCCATGGCCTTGGTGGCCGAGTCCTTGTCGCCGCGGTCGAGCTTGATGTCGCCGGCGAGGTACATGAGCCAGCCGGCGATCGGGATCTTGAACATCTCCTTCTTGGACAGCCACTTCATCTCCCAGGGGAGGTGGCTGATCAGGAGGATGTCGACGAACGACTCGTGGTTGGCGACCACGACGTACGGGTTGCGCGGGTCGGCCGGCAGATCGCCCGTGACCCGGAAGTGCCACATGGGCGTGAGCTTCTGGTGGAGCACCGGCATCTTCCGGTACAGGTAGCCCGCCCAGTAGTGCGTCCGGTCGAACGGCAGCGTGACCACGTAGGTGACGACGATGGCCGGGATGAAGAGGATCACGCTGATCCCGAAGGCCAGCCACGACCACACGGACCAGATCGTGTCGCCGAGCGTCGGGCGCGGTGCCCGCCCCTCGGGAGGTCCGTCGGGAGCGGGAGCAGCGGAGCCGGCCATGGGTGAACACTACGCGCCGCCCGGTGCACCCGGGTCGGCGCCGACGGCCGCCCCGACTGAGCCTGGTTCGGTGTTCGGCGGCGCGGTCGGGGTCGCGGACGGGCGCCGCTACGACAGCGAGTACCGGTAGACGTTCGTCTCCCGCGGCTCGAAGCCGATCCGCTGGTACAGGCGGTTGGCGGCCTCGCGGCTGGGGCGCGAGGTCAGATCGACCGTCTTCGCGCCCAGCGACCGGGCGAGCTCGAGCGCCTGGCGGTTGAGGGCCTCGCCGACGCCGCGGCCGCGGGCCTCGGTGTCGACGACCACGTCCTCGATCCAGGCCCGGACCCCCGTCGGGATGGGGAATACGACGAGCGTCATGGACCCGAGGACGGTGCCGTCGTCGTCCCGGGCCAGCAGGAGGTGGCACGCGTCGGAGCCCACGATCGCCCCGAGAGCGGCTGCGTCGGGCGGCGACGACGAGCTCGACAGCTGGGGGATCAGGCGGGCCATCGCGGCGACCAGTTCGTCGTCGACGGCGGTGCAGGTCTCGATCCGCATGGCCGCCGACGCTACCGCCGGCACCGCGCCGGGCGCGCCGGTGCTGGTGGCCCCGGGGCGCCGGTGGGACCTCGGGAGCGCGCCGGTATGGTGACCGGATGGGGAACCTGGAGTGGCTGGACGGGCCGGCGGCCCGTCGGCGGGAGGCCGGCTCGAGCGCAGAGGGTCCCGGACCGGTCCTGGTGGCGGCGTTCGAGGGCTGGAACGACGCCGGCGACGCCGCGACCGGTGCGGTCGAGCACCTGTGGGAGCGGTGGGGTGCGACGACGATCGCGTCGATCGACCCCGAGGAGTTCTACGACTTCACCGCCACGCGCCCGCACGCCCGTCGCGAGGCCGGCCGGCGGGTGATCGACTGGCCCGCGAACGAGTTCGGCTGGGCGGAGCCCGACGGGACGAACGGCGTCGTCCTGCTCCGGGGCGTCGAGCCGCAGCTGCGCTGGCGGACGTTCTGCGGCACCGTGCTCGAGGTGGCCGACGAGCTCGGCTGCGAGTGGGTGCTGACGATCGGCGCGCTGCTCGCCGACGTGCCCCACACCCGCCCCACCCCGGTCTTCGGCACCGCCGAGGACCCCGGCCTGGGCGGCCGGCTCGGGCTCGGGCCCTCGGAGTACGAGGGGCCGACCGGCATCCTCGGCGCCCTGCAGGGCGAGTGCGGCGCCCGCGGCCTGCCCGCGGCGTCGCTGTGGGCGGCCGTGCCCTCGTACGCCCCGTCGGCCCCGTCGCCCAAGGCGGCCGTGACGCTCGCGGCCCGGGCGGTGACGCTGCTGGGCACCACCGTCGACACCAGCGTGCTCGACCTGGCCAGCCTCAGCTACGAGCGCCAGCTCGACGAGCTGGTCGCCGAGGACGACACCACCCTCGAGTACGTGCACCTCCTCGAGCGCCAGCACGACGCGTCGGAGCGGGCGACCGACGACGGCGTCGTCCCCAACGCCGACCAGCTGCTCGACGAGGTGGAGCGCTTCCTCCGCGAGCAGTAGCCCGCCGGCGCCTGCGGCCGGTCAGTCGTCGGCAGGGTCGCCGAGCTCGCCGTCCCAGACCTGGTCGCGGGGGAGGTCGTAGAGGACGTCGACGGACTCGCCGCGCAGCGCGGCGAACGCCTGGGGGCCCCAGTGCTCGACGCCGGCCGTCGGCGTCGGCAGGTCGTCGGGTCGGAACCACCCGACGTCGAGCGTCTCGAGCGGGTGGCCGCGGAGCTCGCCGCCGACCGCCCGGCACAGGAACACGAGCGAGTAGAGCGGGATCCGGGTGAAGCCGAGGCGGAGGCCGTCGAACACGCCGAGCAGCCGCTCGACGGTCACCTCGATGCCGGTCTCCTCCCGCACCTCCTTCACCGCGACCTCGCTGGCGGAGTAGCCGATGTCGGCCCACCCCGTGGGGTACAGCCAGATCCCGGAGTCGGCCCGCTGCAGCAGCAGGATCTCGCCCCGGTCGTTGCCGACGACGGCGCCGACCGCGACCTTGGGCGTGACGTAGCCGGGCACGCCGTCGCCGACGATGCGCATCCACTCGTCGACGCTGGAGCGGACCGTGCCCTCGGGGTGGGCGCGCCCGCCGGCGGCGCGGATCTCGGCCGCGACGTGGAGCACCTCCTCGTAGCGCTCGCGCTCGTAGAGGTTCGTCGAGAAGGCGAGCCCCGTGCGGGCGATGCCCGCCAGCGCCTCGCTCCAGCGGACCAGGTCGGTCTCGGTCACCCCCGGCTGCGGCTCGTCCTCCACGAAGAGGAACCTACCCGGGCCCCCGCAGCGGGATCCGGGGCGACGGCGACGGCCTCGCACGGCCTGCTCGCTGGGTGCCGCGACCGGCGGGCCGATCAGGCGATCGGCTCGAGGGCGTGCAGGAGGGCCCGGCGGATCTCGTCCTGGTGGGCCTCGTCGACGATCTTGGCCCCGCCGCTCGACACCACGTAGAACGCGTCGACCACGTCCGCGCCCATCGTGTGGATCTTCGCCGTGCGGACGTCGACGTCGAGGTCGGTCAGCGCCCGGGTGAGCCGGTAGAGCAGCCCGATGCTGTCGGCGCCGACGATCTCGAGGACCGTGGCGTCCGCGCTGGCGTCGTTGTCGAAGCGGACGGCGTGGCCGAGCTGGTGGATGCCCGGGCGACGCCGGCCGCGGTGGGTGCGGATCCGCTCGTCGAGCCGGGCCTGGATCGCCAGCCGCCCCTCGAGCACCTTGACGACGTCCTCGCCGACCCGGTCCCACTGGATGATGCCGCTCGGGCCGGCGTCGACGCGGAACTCGTCGAGCGCCATGCCGTCCTCGGAGTGGATCGCCGCGCTGATGACGTCGAGCCCGTGCAGCGCCAGCACGCCGGCGACGCGGTGGAACACGCCCGGCCGGTCGGGGCAGACGACGGTGATGGCGTCGTCCTCGGCCTGGATCTGCACGCCGCCCTTGCCGAGCAGCTCGCGCTGGGCCTCGGTGGGGAACGGATCGGAGACGACCTCGTCCACGCGGTCGCCGTTGAGCAGCTTCGACGTGCGGTTGGCGAGCTGGTCGACCAGCTGCGCCTTCCACTCGCTCCACGCCAGCGGACCGGTCGCGAGGCCGTCGGCCTCGGACACCGCCCTCAGCAGCGCGAGGCGCTCGGGCGTCTGGACCGTGCGGGCGACGAGCTCGATCGTCGCCGGGTCGTCGAGGTCGCGCCGGGTCGCCACGTCGGGGAGCAGGAGGTGGTGGCGGACGGCATGGGCGACCATGGCCACGTCGGCCGGGTCGAAGCCCATCCGGGAGCAGATCGTCGTCGCGAGCTCCTCGCCGACCTCGCTGTGGTCCCCGGGGTAGCCCTTGCCGATGTCGTGCAGCAGGGCCGCCATCTCGAGCAGGTCACGGCGCGTCCGGGCACCGAGCCGCGATGCCTCCGACGCCGCTTCGAGCAGGTGCCGGTCGACGGTGAAGCGGTGCAGGACGTTGCGCTGGATCCGCGAGCGCGTCGGCTCCCACTCCGGGACGAGGCGCACCCAGAGCCCCCACCGGTCGAGCGCCTCGACGACGGGGATGGCGGCCGAGCCCGACTCGAGCAGCTGGACGAACAGCTCCCGGGCCTCGTCGGGCCACGGGTCGCCGAGGTCGGGGGCGGCCTGCAGCGCCTGCAGCGTCGGGATCGAGATGCGCGTCGGCACCCGAGCGGCAGCGACCGCCACGCGGAGGACGGCCGACGCGTCGTACACGGGCGCCGTCTCGTCGGGCAGCGCGATGCGGCCGTCGCGGAGCACGAGGTCGCCCTCGATCGGGCGGTCGCGGCGGAAGCGACCGAAGCGCGACGCCTCGAGGTTCGTGCGGATCTCGTGCCAGCTCTCGTCGCTCGTCCAGGCGATGGCACCGCCGTCGACGGCGACCCGCGACATGAGGGCGTCGGCGTCGACGTCGCCCAGGCGCGGCGCGATCTCGTCCTGGTCGGCGAGCGTCAGCGTGTCGCCGGGACGGCCGCTGGCCCGGTGCAGCTCGACGCGCACCGCGAGCAGGTCGTCGTGGTGGCCGCGCAGCTCGGCGAGCACCCGCTCGTCGATGTCGGCGCCGGCGGCCCGGGCCCAGCCGAGGGCGTGCACGTCGCGCAGGCCGCCCCGGCCCTCCTTGAGGTCGGGCTCGAGGTCGAAGGCGACCTCGCCGTGGGCGAGGTGCCGCTGCTCGACGGCCTTGCTGAGCACCTCGAGCCAGCGGCGACCCTTGCGCTGCCAGTTGAGGCGCGCCTTCTCGGCGAGCTCACCGGTGAGATCGGCGTCGCCGGCGAGGTGCCGGGCCGACAGAAGGGAGGTGGCGGTCTCGAGGTCGTCGGCGGCGAGCGCCAGGGTGTCGCGCACCGAGCGGACGGAGTGGCCGAGCTTCAGCCCCTCGTCCCAGATCGGGTACCAGAGCCCGTCGGCGACCGCCGACGCGTCGACGCCCCGGGCGGTGAGCAGGAGCAGGTCGAGGTCGGACTGCGGGCAGAGCTCGTCGCGGCCCTGGCCGCCGATCGCGACGAGCGCCATGCCGGCACCGCCGCCGGGTGCGGACGCGACCGCGTCGTCCCAGAGCGCGCGGAGCCAGGCCTCGACCACGCGCCCGTAGGCGTCGCAGAAGGCCTTCCCGGTGAGCGAGCGGTCGTCGAGCAGCTCGCTGCGGTGCAGTGGTGAAGCCATGGGTTGGCGCGGCCCTCGGGCGATCCCCGATGCCCCCCCGGCCAGGTCGGGCCTGCCCTGACCGGAGGGACGCCCCGTGGGTCGGGGATCGTGTCCGGGTCAGATCGCGGCGGCGCCGGTCTCCCCGGTACGGATTCGGACGAGCTCGTCGACGGCGGTGACCCACACCTTGCCGTCGCCGATCTTGTCGGTCTTGGCCGACGACGCGATCGCGTCCACGACCGCCAGGGCGTCGCCGTCCTCGACGACGGCCTCCACCTTCACCTTGGGGAGGAAGTCGACCTGGTACTCGGTGCCGCGGTAGGTCTCGGTGTGACCGCCCTGCCGGCCGAAGCCGCGGACCTCGGTCACGGTCATGCCGACCACGCCGATGCCCTTCAGGGCGTTCTTGACGTCATCGAGCTTGAACGGCTTGATGACGGCGGTGACCAGTTTCATGAGTGCTGTCCCTTCTGTCCGGTACATACCGCGGCGATCACGCCCCGGCCCACGGTGACTTCACCGACGGTTCCCGAGCCGGCTACGCGTGCGCGCCCCGACGTCGGTGGTTCCCCCGAGCCCCCACGACGGGACCGATGCCCATGGCATCGGCGTGCGCCGCATGGCACGAGGAGGACGACGACACCGCGGTCGCCGCTACGCCCGCCATCTCCCGGTCCGCCCCGTTCAGGGCGGCAGAGCGACAGGTGGGACCCGTCGCTCGTCCGGTCGGCTGGTGGGAGTTGCCCGATCGCATGTCTCGTGTCCTGGCCCTTCAGGATGGTCGACCGCCCGGTCCCGGGCGGCACATCCGGATGAGTGGTGAGGCGCCGCGCCCGACCGCTCACGGGACGGGTCCCGTGCGGCGCTCGACCGTGCTCCTCGGGCGGCGAACCTACGGACATCGTGTTTCCGCAGTGTTACCTGCCGCGGGACGTTCCGTTACGCCGTCGCGAGGGGCCTCGAGCCGACCGGCCGTAGGATCTCGGCCCATGGCCGTGCGCACCGACTGCCGCCACTACTCCAGCCGGACCGTCGGCCCCGACGAGCTCGTGCAGCGCTGCCGGGTCGACTTCGCCGAGCAGGCGCCGTTCGCGTGCCCGGAGGGCTGCCTGTTCTTCGAGCCGCGGTCGATCACCGACGCCGGCTGGAGCCGGGACCCCGACGCAGGCTGAACGACTCGTCGTCGCCTCGTCGTCGCCTCGACGCCGCCCTCGCCGGCGGACGGCGCCCCCGCCCGGGGTGCTCAGCGGTGGCGACGCAGGTGCACGTGCGCCTTCGCCGCCCCCCACGTGAGGCCGGGCTCCTGCAGCGAGGGGTCGACGTCTGCGAACCCCGCCGGCGTGAGCCCGTAGAGATCGTCGGGGAAGGCCCGCCGGTCGAAGTCGTCGCGGCCCACCCCCGGCACCCCCGCCGCCGCCAGCACCGCGGTCGGGTAGCGCACGGCGTCGCGCAGGACCTGCAGGGGCGTGCCGCGCTGCTCGTCCACGTCGAGCTCGAAGAGAGCCCGCAGCCGCGCCCCGACCTCGGCCCGGCACGACCGGGCGGCGTCGTCGGTCGCCCGCCGCACCTCGTCGTCGGGGACGACGCCGGCACGCGCGCACGCGCCGTCCACGCAGCGGCGGACCCAGTCCTCGATCACCGCGTCGACGGCGTCGGCCAACTGCGTGGCGTACGCGGCCAGCGCCCGGTCGTCGTCGGTGGGTCCGTCCGGCACCGGTCCAGTCTGGCGCGCCCGTGCCGTGCCGCCCTGCGGGTCGCCGTGGCCCCGCCCGGCGCCCGCACCGGGTAGGAACGGGACATGCGCATCCGGGCGACGGCCGTCTTCGAACGGGTCGTCTACAACTGCTTCGTCTCGGACCCGGGCCGACCCGAGCACCCGGTCCTCGAGATGGACGCGCTGCTCCGCGAGGGCGACGCCGACGGCCCGGTGCTGCTGCCCGTCCCGCAGTTCATGGCGCTCGTCGGCGGGCCCGAGGTGGCGGAGCCGATCCTGCGCCGGCTCTCGTCGCAGGGCCGCGTCGTCCGACACCAGGACGTGGCGCACCTGTCGTTCCCGACCTGGCAGCTCGTCGACGACTGACCGGGCCCGGGCCCGAGCTTCGGCGGGCGGATCTGTCGTGAGGCGACTGATCGGTCTGCCAGAGCGCTGCCGAGGCCGTCGTCAGCCCGGGGGGACCGCCGGCGGCGGGGCCGGCGGGGGCGCCGCGGTCGTCGTCGGGACCGTGGTGGTGGTCGTAGTCGTGGTCGTCGGCGTGGTGGTCGCCGACGGGTCGGCGGTCGTCGTGGTGGCCCCGCCGTCGATGGCGGTGGACTGCGGGGGCAGGAGCGAGCCCGCCGGCGCGGTGTCGGGATCGAAGGCGGGGCCGAGCGGGTCCTCGAGGACGCCGGGGAGCTTCGATCCGCGGCACGCCAGCACGATCGTCGACCGCCCGATGCTCACGCCCGGCGTGCAGGGCAGGAGGTAGCCGTCGGCCACCGGGACCTCGACCGGGCCGCCCCACAGCGACTCTGCGGGCCCCGACAGGACGAGGGCGTCGCCCCGCACGACCGCGTCCACCCGCAGCTGGTCGGGGCCCGCCACCAGCTGGCCGTCGACGATCGACAGCTCGGTGCCGACCGCGGACGACAGCGCCTCGGGCAGCACCTCGATGCGGACGTCGCCCTCCCCGATCGACTCGACGCGGACCGAGCCCGACAGCAGCGACACGTCGCCGTCGAGGTCGGTGAGCGTGTAGTCGGCCCGGGCGACCGGCAGGCCGGCGATCGTGCCGTCGACGATGCGGATGGACAGCTCGTCGAGGCCCCCGCCGAGCAGCGCGGGGAGGACGACCGGCCGGAGCCCGCCCGGGATCGACACCTCGACGTCGCCGGTGATGCCGCTGGCGAGCAGCTGGTCGGTCACGCGGTCGGTCAGCGTGCGGCGGCCGACCCATTCGAGGGCGACCAGGCCGCCGAGGAGCAGGACGGCCACGGCGGCGAGCGCCACCGCCCACCGGGTGCCCGGTCGACGACCGGTCTCGCCCTCGTCGCGGTCCGACGGTGCGGGCGCGGCCCACACCGGCCGGTCCCAGCGCCGGGCCCGGCCGTCGCGGGAGGACGCGCCGTCGCCGGAGGCGCGGTCGTCGGGCGCGCGGTCGCCGTCGGTCCGCCCGTCCCTGCGGTCGGCGACCGGCGACGCTGCCCGAGCCGACGGCTCGGCGGGGAGGTCAGTCGACCCCGAGCTCACCGAGGACGGTCCCTGGTTCGGCGACCATCCCGACGTAGAAGGTCCCGAACTCGCCGTAGACGGCCGAGGCCTCGTCGAAGCGCATGGTGTAGACGACGTCCTTCACGTCGTCGGGGTTCGAGCAGAACAGCGTCACGCCCCACTCGAAGTCGTCGGTGCCGGTCGAGCCGGTGACGACCTGCAGCACCCGGCCGGCGAACTTCCGGCCCGACGAGCCGTGCTCGTACATCAGCTCCTTGCGGGCGTCGTACTCGAGGCGGAACCAGTTCGCGCCGACCTCACGCCGCTTGGACATCGGGTAGAAGCAGAACGCCGGCTTGCCCTCGGGGGGCAGCTGCGGGTGGAGGCGGGCCTGCTTCATCTCGTCGGGGACGCCCTGCGCGTACTCGGAGATCTCGGTGAGCGAGACGTAGCTGTCGGCCAGCTCGAGCCCGGCGGCCACGAGGTCGGTCTGGAGGCGCCGGAGGTCCCACTGGTCCTCGGCCAGCGCCATGACGCCGAGGTCGGCCTTGTGGCCCAGCAGCGCGGCGGTGACCACCTGGACGCCCCGACCCTGGGCCTGCTCGATCGCCTGGAGGACCTCCTTGGCGTCGGTCAGCGGACCGGTCCGGAAGAAGAGGTGCACGACGGCGAGGCCGACGGTGGGGGTGGACGCCTCGGGCATGGCCCAAGTGTACGGACGACCGGCACGGCCGTCCGCCTCGGGTCGGTTCTCGGCCACACTGCTGGGGTGGCAGCGGCAGCGCGGGGGTCGGCCCCGACCGGGGGCGGCGACGGCGAGGGGAAGGTGCGCGTCGACGCGTGGCTGTGGGCCGTGCGCCTGTACCCCACCCGGACCGCGGCGACCGAGGCGTGCAGCGGGGGCCGGGTCCGCATCGACGGCGAGGCGGTGAAGCCGGCGCGCCGGGTCGTGCCGGGCGACGAGGTCGAGGCCCGGCGCGCCGATCGAACCGGCACCTACCGGGTGGTGCGGACGCTGACGAAGCGGGTCGGCGCTCCCGTCGCGGTGCAGTGCTACGAGGTCGTGCGGGAGGACCTCGACCGGGCGCCGCGCTCCGCGCTGTCGGCGTCGTGGGGCGAGCGCCGCCGCGGCGCGGGGCGCCCGACCAAGCAGGACCGCCGGCGCATCGAGCAGCTGCGCAAGCGATCGGACCGGGGGAAGGGATGAGTCGCATGCGCGATCGGGTGCCGTCGGGACCGACGGGCGGGGCCGGGCGCGCTCGGCGGCGGGCGCTGGTCGTGCTCGCCACGGCGGCGGCGGTGGTCGGAGCGGTGGGGTGCGGCGACGCCGAGGAGGACCGCTTCCGCGCCGCGGCCGAGAACGCCAGGACGTCGACGACCACGACGCCGCCGGCCACCGAGGTGCCGGCCGGCCCCGGCAACGGCGAACCGTCGGCCACGACCGCGCCGAGCACGACCGCGCCGACCGATCCCGGCGCGGCGCTGCTCGCCGCCGTCGACGCCCTGCGCGCCTCGGCCGGACCGGGGCGGGCGCTGCGCTTCACCACGCACTTCCCGGTCGGCGGCGCGGCGTACGCCTCGTTGCAGAGCCAGGATCCGGCGAACCCCGCCGACATCGACGAGCGCGACTGGCGGGACGGGCGCATCTCCCAGCCCGAGCCGGTGCGGCTCAGCCCCGCCGACGACCTCGCCGCCGAGCTGTTCGACATGGGGGCGATCGACTGGCCGGCGGTCGCCGCCGCCCTGCCCGCCGCACCGGGCCTCGTGTCGCAGCAGCTCGGCCGGCCGCTCGACGGCTCCGACGGCGTGACGCACCTGATCGTCGAGTCCGGCCGGCCGTTCACCGACGGCACCGTCGTGCGGGTCTACGTCGACGGCGGCGACCGCACCACCGGCGGCTACGTCCAGCTCCGCCCCGACGGCACCCTCGACAAGGTCATGGCCTGACCGCGCAGGTGGGCGCTCCCGCCAACGTGAGGATCTCCCCGACAGCACCCCACCCCCGCCGCGAACTTGGGGACCTCCCCGAGAACGCCCCACCACCGAACTTGGTGATGAGCGATCGCTGAGCGAACGGACATCCCCAAGTTCGCCGGATCCGACTTCTCGGGGACGTCCCCGAGAAGGGCCCGGGATCAGGCCAGGACGATCTCGACGACGGCCTGGTAGTCGGGGATGCGCGACCCGGGCTCCCGATGAGCAGCGCCCGCGGGCAGCAGCGCGTTGCCCTCGGGCCAGTGCACCTGGGCCGTGCCCCGCGGCAGGCGCGACAACCGGACCGTCGCCGACATCTCGCCGGTGTCGGAGCGCAGGACGACCGCCTGACCGTCGGCGAGACCGAGGGCGTGGGCGTCGGTGCGGTCGAGGTAGACGGCATCGCGTGGCGCGCCGGTCAGGGGGTCGGTCTCTGCCCAGACGATCGAGTTGAACTGCTTGCCCCGCCGGGTCGACACGAGGAACCGGCCCTCGGGCACCTCGGACCGGGGCGGCTCGAGCGGGGTGAAGCGGCCCTTGCCGTCGGGGGTCGGGAAGCGGCCGCCCGGGCAGATGTGGCGCCCGCCCCACTGCACGGCGTCGCCGGTCGTCTCGAGGAACTCGATGCCCGCGTATGACGGCACGACCCGGGCGATCTCGGCGCGGAGGTCCTGGTTCGTGGGCCAGTCGAACTCGGCGGCCCGCTCGGGCCGGGCGCGCCGGACGACGTCGCCGAAGAGCCGCCACTCGCTGCGGGCCTCGCCGACCTGGCGCGGGATCTCGGGCGAGAACGCGATGCGCCGCTCGGTGGTGGTGGAGGTGCCGCCGCCCTCCTGCTCGTAGCGGGTGGTGACCGGGAGCAGGATGACGTCGTCGCCCTCGACGAGCATCTGCGACGTCACGACGACGTCCTGGTGGATGCGCGTGCCGACGGTGCCGAGCGCCTGCGCGACGGCGGCCGGGTCGGGCAGCACGTCGAGGAAGTTGCCGCCCGACATCCACAGCACGTCGAGCTCGCCGCGGCCGGCGGCCTCGACCATCTCGGGGGCGGTGAGGCCCTCGTGGTCGGGGACGTCGAAGCCCCACTCCTCGGCGAGGGCGGCCGCCGAGTCGGCGTCGATCGTGACGCCGCCCGGGTAGGCGGTGGCGTACGCCCCCATCTCGGCACCGCCCTGCACGCCCGAGTGGCCCCGGATCGGCATGAGCCCGGCGCCGTTGCGGCCGACGTTGCCGCGGGCCAGGCCGACGTTGACGATCGCCCGCACGCCCTCGACGCCGAACGTGTGCTGCGTGATGCCCATCGACCAGATCAGCACGGCGCCGCCGGCCGAGCCGTACAGGTCGGCGAAGCGCTCGAAGGTGTCGGCGTCGACGCCGGACGCCTCGATCAGCTCGTCGAGGTCCTGCTCGTCGAGCGAGGCCATCAGGTCCTGCCAGCCCGACGTGTGATGGTCGATGAACGCGTGGTCGACCCGCCGCTGGGCGACGAGCCGCTTGATCAGCGCGTTGGCCAGGGCGATGTCGCCGCCGGGCCGGACCGGGACGTGGAGGTCGCAGATGCGCGTGCCGAACACCGCCGACTCGACCGACGACGGCACCCAGTAGCGGTCGAGGCCCGGCTCCAGGAACGGGTTGACGACGACGACCTTCGCCCCGTTGCGCTTGGCCTGCTCGAGGTGCTTCATGAACACCGGCTGGTTGTTGGCCGGGTTCGTGCCCCACAGCACCACGAGGTCGGTCTCGAGCACGTCGCGCAGCGAGCAGGTCGAGGCCGCGACGCCGATCGACGCCTTCAGCCCGAGCGTCGACGGCGCGTGGCAGACGCGGGCGGCGGAGTCGACGTTGGCCGTGCCGAGCGCCCGGGCCGCCTTGCCGGCGACGTAGTAGGTCTCGTTCGTGATGCCCCGCGACGTCATGTAGAGCGCGACGCGGTCGGGCGGTGCGGCGCGCAGGGCGTCGCCGCAGGCGTCGAGCGCCTCGTTCCACGTGATGCGCGTGAAGCCCTGCTCGCCGCGCCGGCGCCGCATCGGGTGCGCGAGCCGGCCCATCGCCCGCAGCTCCTTGCCGGACCGGCCCCGGAGTGCGCCGACGTCGGACAGCAGGATCGGATCCATCGCGTCGGCGGTGTTGAACTCGAGCAGCTCGAGGCGCGTGGTGCAGAGGTGGACGCCGTCGATCGTCCAGTCGTGGAGGCCGGCGACGCCGAGCGCGCAGCCGTCGCACACGCCCTTGGTCAGGACGTCCCAGGCGTACTTCGGGTGGTTGGAGTTGTCGCGGGCGATCCGCAGCATGTCCTTGAAGTGCCGGGGCTTCTGCTGGTCGACCCCGTTGGGGACGAGGCCGGCCCACAGGTCGGGGTGCAGGCCGACGCGCCGCAGTCCGGCGGCGACGGGGCCGGGCACGACGGGTCGGCGGTCGAGGCGGTCGTCGGGCCGCGGCCGCTCGCTCCGATCACCCATCCACCCCTCCCCGGATATAGGGGTGCTCAGCGACATCCCTTGTCGCGATCCCGACCCCAGAAACCTCGCCGACCGGCGCCCCGGCCACCCGGTCGCCGCCGGCGTAGACGGTGAAGCGGCCGGATCGGGCGAAGCCGACCAGCACCAGGCCGGCCCGCTCGGCGGTCCGCACGGCGAGCGACGACGGCGCGCTCACCGACACCAGCGCGGCGAAGCCGCCGGCCCACGCCTTCTGCACCATCTCGAAGCTGGCCCGACCCGACACCCAGAGCACCATCCCGGTCGCCGGGAGCGCGCCGTCGAGCAGCAGCCGACCGACGACCTTGTCGACGGCGTTGTGGCGACCGATGTCCTCGCGCACGACGACGACCTCGCCGTCGGGAGTGACCGCGGCAGCGGCGTGGCTGCCACCGGTCAGGGCGAACAGCTCCTGGTGCGAGGCCACCGCCTCGGACAGGCCGCCGAGCAGGTCGTCCCGCAACGCCGGGCCCTCGGGGAGCCGCGCCAGCCGGGCGGTGAGCTCGTCGACCGACTCGGAGCCGCAGATGCCGCACGACGAGGTGGTGGTCGTCAGGCGGGCCTCGGGCGGCGCCGACCGGCCGACCGTGTCGACGGTGACGACGTTGAAGCCGGTCTCGACCGCCGAGCCGGTGGCGCAGTAGCGGATCCCGCGCAGCGAGGCGCCGTCGAGCAGGCCCTCGGCGTGGCACCACCCGGCGGCCAGCTCGTAGTCGTGGCCGGGCGTGCGCATCGTGGTGGCGACGGTGACGCCGTCGACCCGGAGCTCGAGCGGCTCCTCGACGAGCACCGATTCCGGCGCCCGACCCCGGTCGACCGGCGGCGGCGCGGACGAGGCGCCCGGGGCGCCGTCCGCCCGTGCAGGGGCGTCGGCATCGGCCTCGAACCGGCGGGCCAGGTGGGTCTCGGTGCGGGCTCGGGCCACGTCCGCATGCTACGGGCGCGTCACAGCGCCGCCAGTTCGGACCCCCCGTAGACGACGGCGAGGACGACGATCAGCGCCCCGAACAGCAGGCGCACGGTGCGCTCCGAGCTGCCGATCGTGAGATGGGCGCCGATGCGGGCACCCGGGACCACCCCGACCATCAGCGGCAGGGCGTAGGTCCAGTCGATGTGGCCGAGCACGGCGTGGGTGACCAACGCCGGCACGGAGAAGATGGCGACGGCGACCAGGCTCGATGCGACCGCCGACTTCATCGGCACCCGGAGCGGGCCGGTGAGCACCGGGACCATCACGATGCCGCCGCCCACGCCGAGCAGACCGGCGACGAACCCGGATGCAGCGCCGAGCACCGCCAGCATCGGGAGCGGGTGCCTCGTCGGCGCCGTACCCCCGGCGCCGTCCCGCCCAGAGGTGCCGATCGGCCCCTCCGGCCGTGACACGGCGAACGCCGTCTCGGTCTCCGAGGCCTCGGTGCCCTCGAACGCCTCGCCAATGAGGCCCTCGTCCTCCTCCTCCGGCGCGACGAGGTCGACGGCCGCTGTGCCCTCGTCCCCCGGCCCGGCGGCAGCCCGCCGACCGCCGCGCACGACCGAGAACCCGGACCACAGCATCAGCGCCGCGGTGAGGACCATGAGGACGCCGCCGTCGACCTGGTCCGAGGTCAGGGCGCCGACGATCGCGAACACCGCGCCGGCGATGCCGAGGCCGAGCGCCGCGCTCCAATCGACCAACCCCTCACGGGCGTAGCGCAGCGTGCCGGCGATGGCGCCCGGGAGGATGGCGGGGACGGTGGAGCCGACGGCTTGGAGCGGCGTGGCGCCGAGCACCCGCACCGCCGGCGTGGTGATCACTGCGCCGCCGACTCCGAGCAGGGCGGACAGCATCCCCGCGCCGACGCCCACCAGCACGGTGACCGCCACCGTCGCGACGTCGCTCCAGTCCACGGACGGCGACGCTACGTGAGGCGGGACGCGGTCACGCCGACAGCACCGCCGTCACCACGCCGTTCTCGGTGCACCCATCGTCGCCGGACGACGCGGCTGCACCTAGAACCGACGGTCGAGCCCCGCCGATCGAGGAGAAGTGCCCAGGCGCCGTACGACATGTCTCCCGGTACCCTCGGCCACAGGGGCGCGGGCCCCGTCGGAAGGGTGGACATCATCATGGGACGAGTGCGGGCGACGGCCGCCGTGTGCGCCGTCGGACTGGGGATGGTCGCGGCGTCGTGCAGCGGCGACGGCGGGGAGCAGGTGCTGCGCACCGACGGCGACACCGCGCCGGTCGCGTTCGAGGCCGCGATCAGGGAGACCTTCACCGGGACCGGTCGCTACACGTTCACGATGGACGACGACGACTCGTCGGACGCCCGTCAGACCGGCGAGTTCGCCGGCGGTGCGACCAAGGGCACCGTCACCTGGGAGGACGAGGACCCGACGACCGTTCTCATCGTGGACGACGTCTCCTACATCGGCGTCGACGAGGGGACCGCGGACTGGTGGGCGGTCGATCCGTCGGCACTCGAGGGCAAGCAGTGGATCCGCACCACGCCGACGCCCGAGGAGCTCGCCGAGATGGAGCTCCCGGAGGGCGTCGATCCCGAGATCGCGGCCGGCATGATGGCCATGGACCCGAGTGTCACGGGCGATGCGTCGGCGCCGCAGATCCTCTCGCAGCTCGACCGCATCCTGAGCCGGGCGCAGGACGTCCGAGCGGACGGGACCGCGGACGTCGGCGGGCGGACGTTGGATCGCTTCGTCGCGCGGCTCGGTGGCGACGAGATGTTCGAGCTGTACGGCGGTGACGTCCGGAGCGTCCTCCAGTCGTCGGCGCTGATGTGGGGCGACGAGGGCGGCCCGCTCGCCGGCGACGTCGAGGACCGCCTCACGGCCCTGAGCAACTACGTCGACGACCACGTCGGCCTCGAGCTGACCGTCCTCGCCGACGGCACGGAGGTCGCCCGCGTCGACATGCGGGTCACGAGCACCGTCGACCCGCAGTACGAGGACTGCACGTTCCTCGACGTGAGCAGCGGCCCCGACACCATGACCTTCGAGTTCACCGACCTGGGCGCGCCCATCACGCTCGCCGCTCCCGACCCGTCCACCGTCATCTCCTCGAGCGACCTCGACGAGCTCTTCGAGTACGACGACTCGTTCGAGCAGGTCGGCGGCGCGGGCGGGGACTCCATCACGACCAGCGACGGCGAGTGGACCCGCGACGAGATCGAGGAGTGGGTCATCGACGACGCCGCTCGGCTCGGCGTCGACCCGGTCACGGTCCCCGGCCTGCCGCAGGACCAGCTCGTGGCGCTGTACGAGCGCTCGCTGGTGCTCGACGGTCCCCTGCTCGAGACCGAGTGGGACGGCGAGATGCCGCGGTCCGAGATCGTCGCCACCGTGCTCGCCGGCGCCGACAGGATCGGCCTCGACCCGGCGACCGTGCCGACCATGTCCGACGCGGACCTGGTCGCCGCCTACGACGAGATCAACGAGCTGCGGTACGGCCCCATGGACGAGGACGACGTCGGCGCGTTCCCCGAGGACCTGTTCGAGGGCTGCCCGGGCTGACCGGCCGAGCGCCGTGTTCAACGTGCGCTGGTCGTCGCAGCGCGACGATGCGAGCACCGAGAACCGGCGTCGAGACGCGACGAAGGGCGGCCCCGGAGGACCGCCCTTCGTACAGATCAGGCTCCCCTGATCAGTCCGCGTCGATCAGAAGTCCATGTCGCCCATGCCCGGAGCGCCGGCGGCGGCCTTCTCCGGCGCGTCGGCGACGACGGCCTCCGTGGTCAGGAACAGCGCCGCGATCGACGCCGCGTTCTGCAGGGCCGAGCGGGTCACCTTGGCGGCATCGATGATGCCGGCGGCGACCAGGTCCTCGTACTCGCCGGTGGCGGCGTTGAGGCCCTCGGCCGGCTTGCCGAGCGAGCGCACCCGCTCGACGACGACGCCGCCCTCGAGGCCGGCGTTCTCGGCGATCTGCTTGATCGGGCCCTCGAGCGCACGGGAGATGAGCGTGGCACCGGTGGCCTCGTCACCCTCGAGCTTCTTGACGAGCTCGTCGACCGCGGTCTGGGCCCGGAGCAGGGTCACGCCACCGCCGGCGACGACGCCCTCCTCGATGGCCGCCTTGGTCGTGGAGACGGCGTCCTCGATGCGGTGCTTCTTCTCCTTGAGCTCCACCTCGGTGGCAGCCCCGACCTTGAGGACGGCCACGCCACCCGACAGCTTCGCGAGGCGCTCCTGCAGCTTCTCCCGGTCGTAGTCCGAGTCGGTGTTCTCGATCTCGGCCTTGATCTGGGCGATGCGAC